>CAILMG010000310.1 GCA_903835265.1 uncultured Methylococcus sp. | reverse complement strand
TGTTAAAACAGGGGATGTCCTGCTGCTCAACGACGGGCTGATTGTCATGCAGGTCGACGCCGTGGTCGGTACCCGCGTCAAGTGCACCGTGACCGTTGGGGGGGTTCTATCGAACCACAAGGGAATCAACAAGCAAGGGGGCGGTCTGTCGGCTCCGGCCCTCACCGAAAAGGATAAGCAAGATCTCAAGACGGCGGTGGAGATCGGCGCTGATTACCTCGCGATCTCTTTCCCTCGCTCCCGTGAGGATATGGAAGAAGCCCGTCAGATGCTCAAGGCGCTGGGGAGCGATATGGGGCTGGTCGCCAAGGTTGAACGGGCAGAGGCTATTCTCGAAGGCACTATTGAAGGCATCGTAGAGGCCTCCGATGTCATTATGGTGGCCCGCGGCGATTTGGGTGTCGAAATCGGCGATGCGCGTCTTCCCCATGTGCAGAAGCATCTGATTCGACTGGCCAGGACCTATAACAAGGTTGCCATCACGGCGACGCAAATGATGGAGTCGATGATCAATAATCCGGTTCCAACCCGAGCGGAAGTCTCGGATGTCGCGAATGCTGTCTTTGACGGGACCGATGCGGTGATGCTGTCGGCAGAGACTGCCTCTGGTGATTACCCCGATCTTGCGGTCAAGGCCATGGCCCAGATCTGTCTTGAAGCGGAGAAATATCCCCGAGAGAAGTCGAAGCATCGACTTCATGAGCGGTTCCAGAAGATTGACGAAACCTTGGCCTTGTCGGCCATGTATGCGGCGAATCATTTGGAAGTACGCGCGATCGGTTCACTCACCGAAACCGGTTCAACCCCTTTGTGGATGTCCCGCATCAGTTCGGGAATGCCGATCTATGCGCTGACCCCGCATGAAAAGACCTGTCGTCGTGTCACGCTGTATCGAGGCGTCTACCCCATTAGTTTTAACCCGGTGGGCATCCATGACCATTCCGTTTTGAACCGAGCTATTCTTGATGAGTTTCAAAAACGCGGTCTGGTCAATCCCAGCGATATTCTGATTCTTACCAAGGGCGACCTGGTGGGGGCTTGTGGGGGCACCAATGCCCTCAAGATAGCGACTGTAGAGCAGATCCTCGCCGCGGCTCCAGAAGACTGGAAGTCGCAGTGCCCCGCCGGTGAGTAATAATGACCTCCAATAATAAGTACGGGAGAACGACATGATTGGTCAACACCTGACCCAATTTTTGATCGCTGAACAGCGAAAAATTGCCGGCGCTACCGGCGAACTGACTCTTCTACTGAGTGACATCGCCACCGCCTGTAAGGCCATTGGACATGAGGTAAACCGAGGCGCACTGGCCGGTAACCTCGATGTCATTGGGACTGAAAATATCCAGGGTGAAGTCCAGAAGAAGTTGGATATTCTGTCCAACGAGATCTTCATCCGATCGCTGGAATGGACGGGCCATCTTGCAGCCATGGCGTCGGAGGAAAATGATGAAATCATTCCGATTCCTGCTCAATTCCCTAGGGGGAAGTATCTGGTGGCCTTCGATCCCTTGGATGGTTCAGGGAATATCGAAGTGAACCTCTCGATTGGAACGATCTTCTCCATCTTGAGAGCGCCGGAAGGAAAAGACACCATTACCGCCGAAGATTTCATGCAGAAAGGAACCGCTCAGGTCGCTGCAGGCTTCTGCATTTATGGGCCGACCACCATCATGATTCTGACGACGGGTCAGGGTGTGAATGGTTTTACGCTGGATCGCAACGTGGGTGAGTTTGTCCTGACTCATCCCAATATTCGAGTTCCGGTGGATACCTCGGAGTTCGCGATCAACATGTCCAACCACCGATTCTGGGAAGAGCCGGTGCGCCGTTATGTGGATGAATGCGTTCAGGGTAAGGCCGGCGGTCGTGAAAAGGACTTTAATATGCGCTGGCTGGCTTCCATGGTGGCCGAAGTCTATCGGGTCCTCATGCGCGGTGGACTCTTCACCTACCCGATGGATGAAAAGCTAAAGTCCAAAGGCGGACGTCTTCGCCTCCTTTATGAAGCTAATCCCATGGGCTTCATCATCGAGCAAGCAGGGGGCGTGGCATCGACCGGTCGGGAACGGATCATGGAGATTCAGCCCACCGATGTCCATCAGCGGGTACCGGTCATCCTAGGCTCAAAAAATGAGGTCGAGCGACTGGTGTCTTACCACCAATAGGGTCGTTCGCTTGGATGAAAAAACCCGGCTAAGGCCGGGTTTTTTTCGCCTTTAGGGGAGGCTTCCCTCGGGTGTGCTTGTGGCTCCTGATGGGGCGTTGCTGAGCCTGAGGCCATGGGGCCGAATCCAACCGCTCGTAAAAGCGATCAGCAATAGAACGAAAAGGGCGAGGGAGAGTCCGATACGCATCGTGAGCGCCTTAACCGTTCTGGCTGATCGCTCTTGATCCTTCAGGAGAAAGTAGAGCGCCGATCCAAGACTTCCTATAATAATCAGTAAAATCAAAAGGATGACGATTTTCAAGGGATACACCCTGATGGTGGCGGAGTCATCCGTCATCGGTACCTGTCGGAGCGATGACGGCCATGCGCCATTATAGCTTCAAGCCGAGTCTTTTCAGTCTGATCCTGATGCTAGCGGGTTTGACCCTGTTTGCCCGCCTCGGAGTTTGGCAGCTCGATCGGGCGGCCGAGCG
>CAILMG010000309.1 GCA_903835265.1 uncultured Methylococcus sp. | reverse complement strand
TGGTGTCAGCAGAAACGCCGAGGTGCTTCGATAAGGCGGCTTTCAGGGCAAAACCACCGCCATCGGGATAGAGATGAAGGTCCTGTATCACCGCGCTCATGGCGGCGAGTGCTCGTGGGCTAGGTCCCAATGGATTTTCATTCGAAGCCAATTTAACGATGGATGCAAGCCCCATTTCCCGCTCTAGTTCGGAAATCGGTTTCCCAGGGATATAAGGCACTAATTGGCGGACAGCAGGAACGGCGAGGTCGTTAAAATCCATGTTAGAAATCCACTCGTTCAGTCAATAGCCCTAGGATAAGAGCCGAGAATCTTGAGAAGCGTCACGTGTTCGGCGACTTCTTTCAGCGCCATAGCCAAAGATTCATCTTTCAGATGACCCTCCACATCGACAAAAAAAACATAGTCCCATGCCGCCTTCCGCGACGGGCGAGACTCGATCTTACTCATGCTGATGCCATGGCGCGCAAAAGGTTCAAGCACGCCATAAAGGGCCCCTGGATCATTCTGTAGCGTCAGGAGGAGAGAGGTTTTATCTCCCCCCGTCGGGCCTACAGGAATCCGCCCGATGACTAAGAACCGCGTCGTGTTGTCAGGCTCATCCTCGATGTCCCGCTCTAGGATATGGAGACCATAGAGATCAGCAGCGACCTCTCCTGCTATCGCTGCGGCGTATTCTTGTTGAGCGGCTAAGCGGGCCGCTTCTGCATTACTGCTGACCGCAGTCCGCTGTGCGTTTGGAAGGAAGCGATCAAGCCATTGACGGCATTGTGCGAGTGATTGTTGATGCGAGTACACGGCAGTGATGTCATCGAGCCGTTGCTGCCGGGACATCAGATTATGATGAATCCTAAGGCTCACTTCCCCGGTGATGACCAAGGGAGAATGCAACAGGCTATCAAGGGTATGGGTAATCACCCCTTCCGTTGAGTTTTCAACAGGAACCACCCCGTATTGGCATAGACCACTTTCGACCACCTTGAAAATGTCATCAATGGATGCCGCCGGTGTTGCGCAAATAGCATGTCCAAAATGTCGATAAGCGGCTTGCTGAGTGAAGGTCCCTTCGGGGCCAAGAAAGGCAACGCCTAATGGCTTTTCAAGGGCAAGACACTCTGACATGAGTTCCCTAAAAAAACGGCCGATCGTTTGCCGGCTGAGAGGGCCCTCATTCTTATCCATCATTCTCCTAAGAACCTCAACTTCCCGTTCAGGTCGATGGAAACAGTCGATTTCTCCTTGGGCCATCTTAATGTCTGCTACTTTTTTTGCGCAACGGGCACGGCGATTGAGGAGTTCTAGAAGTTCATCATCGATATGATCGATCTCCTTACGGATCGATTGAAGTTCCTGTTGATTAGATCCGATCATGCTGGCTTACCCTGATCGTAAGAGGTTTCTTTGAGCTTTTGAAGAACCACCACAAGATGCCCCACTAACTGTAACGACGCTCGAAATCGACCATGAAGTCGACCAGCGCTTGAACACCCTTGAGGGGCATCGCGTTGTAGATACTGGCTCTAAATCCGCCGACTGATCGATGGCCTTCAAGATTCACTAACCCCTGTTGCTTTGCTTCAAGAAGGAAAGAAGATTCAAGGCTGGAGTCCTTCATCGCGAAAGGGATGTTCATTTGCGAACGGCAAGACGGGGCGATTGGATTATGAAATAGGGAAGAACGATCGATGGCCCGATAAAGGGTCTCGGCCTTCTGTTGATTGACTTTAGCGATCGCCGACAGTCCGCCTTCTTGAAGAAGCCATTCAAGGACAAGACCCAGGAGATACCAGGCGTAGGTCGGCGGCGTATTCAACATCGATTTTTCAGCGGCTTGACGGGTATAGTTGAAGATTGAGGGCGTTTCTCTGATGGCCGACCCTAAAAGATCTTCACGCACGATCACCACCGTGACCCCTGCAGCCCCCATGTTCTTTTGAGCCCCAGCATAAATCAGACCAAAACGGGAGACATCAAAAGGTCTTGAGAGGAGATCAGAAGACATATCGGAGACTAAGGGTATCCCGAAAGGATCTGGAATAGAATGGAACTGAACCCCGCCGATCGTTTCATTCGAGGTATAGTGAAGATACGCGGATGACGCATCAAAGTGCCATTCATCCTCCGGCGGAATGTGACGAAAACCAGAGGAGGCGCCACTGGCAACCTCAACCACCTCGGCGTAATCCTTGGCTTCAGCCATCGCCTTTTGAGACCAGATTCCGGTATTGACGTAAGCGACCTTGGTCTTCTTACCAAGAAGATTCATCGGGATCGCTGCGAACTGACCGGTCGCGCCTCCTTGGAGGAAAAGCACCTGATACTCGTTAGGTATCAAAAGCAACTGGCGAAGATCCGCCTCGGCCTTCTGAGCGATCGACTGATAAGGAGCGCCGCGATGACTGACTTCCATAACGGACATGGAAGACCCTTGCCAGTCTAGGATCTCATCACGAGCCTGCTCAAGGACTGAAGCAGGCAACATGGAGGGACCTGCGGAGAAGTTATAAGGGCGCGTCACCCGAATCTCCAGCCACCTCACCACCCTCCTCGATCGTCTCATCATCGATCAGATCATCCTCATCGACGTCCTCCCCCTCGAGGAATGGGATCCGGTCCACCCCAACCACCTTTTCTAAAGCGCTGAGCTTGATGACGGTGACACCCTGGGTATTCCTCCCGAGCTCCCTGATTTCATCAACTCGAGTCCTCACCAGGGTTCCTGCATCGGTGATCAGCATAATTTCGTCATTATCTTCAACCAAGACCGCGGCGACGACACCCCCATTACGTTCATTGGTTTGAATCGCAATAACCCCTTGCCCTCCGCGTCGATGTCGAGGGAAATCCGATAGTGCTGTCCTTTTACCAAAGCCATTTTCAGTAATATTCAGTACAGACCCCTCGGTGCCGATGATGAGCGCGATGATGGCTTGATCATCAAGCAGCGTCATGCCTCGGACACCTGTCGCACCGCGGCCCATGACGCGAACGTCGTCTTCTTTAAAACAGACTGATTTACCGGCATTACTAAACAGCATCACGTGCTGCTGACCATCGGTCACAGCCACATCGACGAGATGGTCATCTTGCCGAAGATCAATGGCAATTTTGCCTGTTGAACGTGGCCTTTCAAATTCGCGTAAGGCCACTTTTTTGACGATGCCGGCGCTAGTCGCCATAAACACAAAGTGGTTGTCGTCAAATTCGCGAATAGGGAGGATCGCGTTAATTTTTTCGCTATCTTCGAGCGGCAATAAATTGACAAAGGGACGGCCGCGTGCGATTCGGCTGGTGACGGGGAGCTCGTAAACTTTAAGCCAATAGACCTTACCGACACTGGAGAAACAGAGGATGGTGTCGTGAGTGTTGGCGACAATGAGCTTGTCGATGTAATCCTCTTGTTTCATCGTCGTCGCTGACTTGCCACGCCCACCACGGCGCTGAGCACGATAAGCCGTCAATGGCTGAGACTTCACGTAGCCTTCGTGAGACACCGTGACCACCATATCCTCTTCTGTAATGAGATCGGCTCTTGAAAGATCCAGATAGTTTTCAATAATGCGCGTCCGGCGCTGATCACCAAACTGTTCCCTGATTTGTAGCAGTTCGTCACGGATCACTTCCATCAAACGAATATCGCTGCCGAGAATGGCGAGAAGATCATCAATTTTATTTAGAATCTCTTTGTATTCGGCGATAATTTTGTCCTGCTCAAGCCCTGTCAGGCGATGGAGACGAAGATCAAGGATCGCTTGCGCCTGTTCAAGCGATAGGCGATATCCCGAATCGCTGAGGCCGAATTCAGGTCCGAGGTGGTCGGGACGAGATCTCACTGCATCCTCTGCCCGGGCCAACAGTTGAGAGACAACGCCGGGTTGCCAATGAACCTCAAGAAGACGTTCCCTCGCAATCTGAGGGTTGGGAGACGTCTTGATGCGCTCAATGACCTCGTCAATATTGGCCAGCGCGACCGCGAGGCCTTCAAGAATATGGGCCCTCTCTCTCGCTTTTCGGAGCTCAAAAAGAGTACGACGGGTCACCACTTCACGGCGGTGATTAATAAAGGCCGCGATAATTTCTCGAAGATTAAGGCAGCGGGGACGTCCATCAATCAAAGCCACCATATTGATGCCGAAAACGTTCTGCATGGCGGTTTGCTGATAGAGATTGTTTAAAACAACCTCAGGCACTTCGCCCCGCTTCAGTTCGATGACCATCCGCATACCATCTTTGTCCGATTCATCACGGAGACCCGAGATGCCTTCAAGACGTCCGACTTTAGCGAGCTCAGCGATCTTCTCCATCAGGCGCGCTTTGTTGACCTGATAGGGGAGCTCGTTAACAATTATGCTGATGCGGCCGTTATCCTCCTCGAATTCACACTGAGCCCGGAGGTAAATGCGACCACGCCCCGTCAGATAGGCTTCCCGAATGCCGCTGGCGCCATTGATGATCCCCGCCGTTGGAAAATCAGGACCCGGAATCAGGGTCATCAGTTCTTCAATAGTAGCCTCAGGATGCGCAATGATATGAAGACAGGCGTCGACGACCTCGGTCAGGTTGTGAGGCGGAATATTCGTCGCCATACCCACCGCAATCCCCGCAGATCCATTGACGAGAAGATTAGGAACCCGGGTGGGTAAAACAGTCG
>CAILMG010000308.1 GCA_903835265.1 uncultured Methylococcus sp. | reverse complement strand
GTATACAACCGTCGCGGTAGATCGTGGCGCCATTCGAAAAACAGTGGCAGCGAATGGCACCTTAAACCCCTTGGTTCTGGTGAATGTGGGAACCCAAGTTTCAGGAACGATCCAAAAACTGTTGGTGGACTTCAATGATCGCGTCCAAAAAGGACAAACTCTCGCGCAACTCGACCCCGCATTATTCAATGCCGCCTTAGCCCAAAGCCGTGCCAATCTGAAGAGTAATGAGGCCAGTTTGAAACTGGCAGAAGCCAATGCGAGCCGAACACAGCATCTTTTTGAACGAGGCTATGTGCCAAGGATTGAGTGGGATCAAGCGATTCAAATCGTGAGTTCCGCGAAAGCGAATATTGAAGCCGCTAAAGCCCTCGTCCTTCGTGATGACACTAACCTTCGTTACAGCACCATCTTGTCTCCGGTCTCCGGCATCGTCATCTCCAGAAATGTGGATATTGGACAGACCGTCGCTGCAAGCTTCCAGACGCCGACGCTCTTTAGTATCGCCGAAAATCTTAAACGCATGCAGATCGATACGACCGTCGCTGAAGCCGATGTCGGAGGGATTAAGGTCGGGCAATTGGCCAGTTTCACGGTGGATGCCTTTCCCGGCCGGGAGTATGCGGGGGTGGTCCGACAGATTCGTTTGAATTCCCAAGTGCTTCAGAATGTGGTGACCTATAACGTCGTCATCGATGTCGGAAACCCCGATGAATCCCTCCTTCCTGGGATGACCGCCTTCGTCAATATTGGCATTGCTGAACGATCCGATATCCTTCGGATCCCGCTTGCGGCACTCCGTTATAAACCGGCTGAAGAGGAGGCCGCGTCTCAACTTCTGGCCCAAAAAGAATCTCATCCTTCTGATGCGGATGAAAAAGTCGTCTACCGACTCCGTGAGGGCATTTTATCGCCCATCACGATTAGGGTCGGTCTTTATGATGGGAAGTATCAAGAGATTCTCTCGGGTGACCTTGGTCCTGGAGATCAATTAGTCACAGGAGATCGGAGCGCCCTGGGTGAGGAGGGTAAGACCAGCTCCAATCAGTCCTTCAAGCTTAAAATGTTCTAAACATGTCCGATATCCTCATTCAGGCGGCGTCGCTGACCAAGGACTATGCCCTCGATGAAGGGGACATTGTTCGGGTTCTTCATGGTCTTGATTTCACCATTGAGGCCGGGGAGTTTCTGGCCATCATGGGTCCTTCAGGGTCTGGGAAATCCACCTTAATGAACCTTCTCGGGTGTTTGGATACTCCAAGCGGAGGTCATTATTTTATAAAAGGTGAGGATACCGCTGAGATGACCCCCGATCAGTTGGCCTCGCTGCGCAGTCGCCAGATTGGTTTCGTCTTTCAAGGATTCAATCTCCTCCCTAGAAAGAGCCTCATTGATAACGTGGCGTTACCCTTGGTCTATTCCGGGGTCCCTCGGCTTGATCGGGCGCGCATCGCACGGGCGATCCTTCATGAGGTCGGTCTGGGTGATCGGCTGCGGCATCGGCCAGGGCAGCTGTCAGGGGGGCAACAGCAGCGGGTTGCGATTGCGCGGGCACTGGTGAATAAACCCTCACTGATTCTTGCCGATGAGCCGACGGGCAACCTTGACACCAAGACCAGCGAAGACATTCTGGCCTTATTTGATCGGCTCCATCGGCAGGGACTGACCATCATTTTGGTCACCCATGAAGCGGATGTGGCCCGGCATGCTGATAAGATCCTTTATCTCATCGATGGCCGTATTGACCGAATTCAAGTGAATGCTCATGCAATTCAGTGATACCTTCATCGAAGCGAGCCAGTCGATGGGGGCTAACCGCCTTCGGACCGGCCTCACGATGTTAGGCATGATCATTGGTGTGGCCTCTGTCGTTTTGATGCTGGCGATCGGGCAGGGGGCTCAAGCCTTAGTGACTGAATCCATTGCCTCGATGGGCAGTAACCTTTTTATCGTCCTCTCAGGGACCTCCACCGCCGGTGGGGTGAGAATGGGCGGAGGGACGGTACCGACCTTGACGTACAAGGACACGATGGCCATAGGTGAGCTTGAATCGATTGCCGCTGTCGCACCGATGCTCCCCAATAGTGCACCGATGGTCTATGGCGCTAATAACTGGACCACCCAAGTGGTGGGGACCACCTCTGAATATTTCGACGTGCGTGATTGGCAACCTTCTCTGGGTGTCGTGTTTACGCCGACGGATCTTCGCTCGGTGAATCGGGTGGTCCTTCTTGGGAAGACCGTGGTGAGCCATCTCTTTGGTGATGAAGATCCGATTGGGAAGACCCTTCGCATCAAGAATAATCCCTTTACGGTGGTCGGTGTCCTCTCCAGTAAGGGGCAGAGCCTTGATGGCCGTGATCAGGATGATACGGCGTTGATTCCCTTTACCACGGCGCAACGAAAGGTGTTTGGGAATCAGTTCCCAGGCATGGTCCGCTACGCCATGGTCAAGGCAGCTTCCGCTGAGGTGATGCCGGCCGCAGAAGCACAGATGAACGATCTACTCCGCCAGCGTCACCGGATCCGAGCTGGGATGGATGATGATTTTTCGATTCGAAACTTGACGGCACTTGCCCAAACGGCCCAAGGGGCGACCAAAGCCATGTCGATGATGCTCGGAGCGATTGCGGGTGTTTCCTTGTTGGTGGGTGGTATCGGGATCATGAATATCATGCTGGTCTCGGTGACCGAGCGTACCCGCGAGATTGGAATTCGAATGGCGATTGGGGCTCGGACCTTTGATATCCTTGCTCAGTTTTTGCTTGAAGCCCTCATGATCTCCCTTTCAGGGAGTCTCCTTGGTGTGATCCTTGGTGTCACCATCGCCTGGCTGGTGGCGACGACCATTGGGATGAACGTGGTGGTGACGCTGACATCGATCTTTTTGGCTTTTGGGGTCGCGGCCGCTGTCGGTATCTTTTTTGGGTTCTATCCGGCCCGAAAAGCGGCTGCGCTCCGTCCTATCGAAGCCTTGAGGTATCAGTGATGAAAGACCTTGATCGATCGAACGGTCTATGGGCCCTGTTGCACGTGGCCGTTTTCATCGCCCAGACAGGATGTACCTCATTGGGGGAGACGTTTGACGCTGAACAGGCCTCAAAGATAAGGAACGGGATGCATCGTGACGAGGTGATCGCCATCATGGGATCAGAGCCTTCCAAGGTCGAGGGGTCTGACCCTTGGAAAACGGTGTGGATTTTCAGTGTCGCTGACCCTATTTCCTTTGGCACCCGCACCGAAAGGGTCAGTTTCACCTTCGATGAAAACAATCGGCTTTATGGCTTACCCAAAATGCAGGGTTTGCCCGCTGATGAGGCTTCCACTAAGGACTGATCATAGCCCTGAAAGCCCACGATCTCTTGAAGCTCTTCGAAGCCGACCCGACGCTCGACCCTATCGCCCTTTTTAAGCTGTTCAAGGGCTTCTTGCATGGCCTTTACGGCGCTACTTAATAAGGTCAGGGGATAGGCGGCGATGTGATAGCCCAAATCCTTGAGGGTATCGGGGGGAAGATAAGGCGTTAGGCCATCCTCAAGCATATTGGCCATGGTGGGCAAGGTGACCGCCTGATTGAATAGAGCCATTTCATCGACTGATTCAGGGGCTTCTAGAAAGAGGATATCGGCGCCAAGATCCTCAAACATTTTGACGCGTTCGATCGCTTCTTGAAATCCTAAGGTGGCTCTTGCATCGGTTCGAGCGAGGATGAGGATATCGGCTCCTTGTTCTCGGGCTTTGATCGCGGCCCTTAAGCGTATCTTAGCCTCATCCCGAGAAACGACCTCCTTGCCTTTGGTATGCCCACACCGTTTCGGTGCTAATTGATCCTCGATCATGATGGCGGCAAAGCCAGCTCTAGCAAAGCCTTCTACCGTTCTTTTGACATTCAGGGCATTGCCATAGCCGGTATCGCCATCACCGATCACAGGCATTGTGACGGCCTCAAGAATCGATCGCCCCTGATCAAGGATCTCTCCGTAGGACAAGAGGCCGGTATCGGGCCGCGCTAGGCGGGCTGCGGCCACTGAAAAACCGCTCATGAAGGTCAAAGGGAAGCCCGCCTTTTCGATGAGACGGGCCGAGAGACCATCAAAACAGCAGGGCATGATCAGAAGCTCAGGCCCTTGAAGGAGATGTCGAAGGGTGGCGGCGGGTGATGTCACGTGGGCTAAAGCGTGGGATCCTGTACTTCGGCACGAGGGCTTGTTGAAGGTTCGGGGGGATTGGACAGGGGGGAGGCCTCTGCCGGTTGATTGCTTGAAACGGGGTCATTCGGGATGATCAACCGGACTTCAGGCTCACCCTCATTGGAGCCCTCACTGGCGATGGGTTTGTTCCGGTTATTCGCATCCCACCGCGTGGCAGGACCTACGATGATAAGGGCTTTGTAGGCCGTCACCGTGCGCCCTGTTTTTCGGCCGGAGAGTTCACTGATTTGATCCACGGGGCCATAACCACTTTGGCCGATCAGGTGAAACATTTCTTCAGCACGGTAATCTTCTTCATGGATGCAGCCATGGG
>CAILMG010000307.1 GCA_903835265.1 uncultured Methylococcus sp. | reverse complement strand
GCGTTGCCTTTCGGACCAGAACGAAGAGCGCTGAAGACTCTGGCTTGAAATGCGCCGCGAGATCCTTCATGAAGTCATCGTTGACGCCTACATCCGTCAGCGCGCCAGACATCGCACCGGCGCTGGCGCCAACGGCAGCGCCAAGCAGCGGATTTAGGAAGATCATACCGATCAGGGCACCCCAGAATCCGCCGCCGACGGCACCCATCTGGGTCAAGGGAATCGCCTGATTGAGCTTCACCTTGCCATCAGGCCCCTTGACCGCCACGACGGCATCTTCAAGATCAATCAAGTAATCGTGCTGCAGCTTGAGGAGAGCCATACGGGTGGCCTCAGCCTGGGATTCGTTGTCATAACCAATGACGATCAGTTCACTCATCAGGAATACCTCATTCATGGGAATTATTTTTTCTTCATCGCTGCCTTCGGTCTATCACCTGAGGGAAGAGCCATCGACAAAGCGTCATTCGACTCCTCCTTATACTCTTTATCCACTAAGGTTGTCCCTTGATTTAAAAAAAGGGCGGGGCCTTAAGCTTTAGAACTTTGGGCATCATCAAGATGCCCAAAGCCATCAAGGCCAAAGACGGATCGGCTTATTATTGAAATGTCGCATTCACATAGGAAGGACCGTTGAATAAGAAAGTACAGAGCGCTAAGCCCGAACAAGCGCCGCCCCAACCCACACATTGTCGACCCGCCAAGGGTAAGGCCGTCAGGGTCACCGACGTCCCCAGACTAAACCTCGCGCGACAGGTCAATGTTCGCGGGGAACAATGGAGGCCCGGGGGTTGCTGAAGACCGATCCGAATGGATTTTTAATCAACAAGCCGGGGTATTTGGGAGGGGCTACAAAGTCGCCCGAGCGTAGAAAACTGGTTAGAAAATGAGCTAGTGATGGCGGGGGTGCTTCCCTCTTTAATGAAGGAAGCCGCTCGGAATCAAATCGTTGAGCCTCTTAAATCCGGTCGGTTACACCGACCCCACCTTATATCCTCGCTCTGAACAGCAGGGTGTTACGGCGGACCGGATAAATCGGTGAATGGGAATGGAAGGAGGACTACCTGTCCCGACTCCTTTATCGCCACCTTTCCTTCAGATCCTCTTGCGAGTAGATCTCTGGTTCATCTTCCATCCCACGCAGAGCCTGCCCTACTGAAAAAAATGAGAACTCTGCATCAGTCCAATCATGGTGCTGCTTCAGCTTAGCGTTATCCCCAAATCGTGCGCTGAGGAACTCCACGAAATCGAACACTTCCACCTGCTTGTCTGAGGGCAAAGATCGAAGCTTTTCTATAAGTTGCGCATAACTCATCTCGAATACCTTCAGGCTCCGGGACCATCGTGACCACCAATCCGATGACCTACTGCGATTGGAATGTGAATTGGCAATTTTGTGCGATTAGTGTGCATCAGAAGCGCTCTGATTTAAGTCAAAAGACTGACGGCTTTAATCTGAGCAAAAACATGCATGCCGGGCGAAAGCTTGAGTTCCCCTAAAGAATAACGCGTGATTCTTGCTTTCAAAGTAGTCTCCCCTATCGCCAAATGAACCATGACCTGATGGGGATCTTGGGTCGTGGTCACATCGGTGATCAGGACATCGATAATATTAAGAATGCTGGTCTCATTCGCTCTATGGAGCGTGAGACTAATATCGTTCGGTGCGACACTCAAACGGACCGACGTCCCTAAGGGCCGATCAATCAACGGCGTTTTAATGGCACCCCCTTGAAAGGACAAATCGGTCAGGCCACTCAAGCGATCATGAGCGGCGATGACGGTAAATAAGACCCCACCCCACTCCCCTAAAGGATCGGAGGGCTGGGTCAGATCTGAAAGCACTGAGGCGATGGGCCCCTCCCTGGTAACTTGGCCCTGATCCATCTGAACCAGATGATCACCCAGCCGGGTCAGCTCTTCCAGTGCATGGGTCACATAAAGGATGGGGATATTCAATTCGAGACGGAGCCTTTCAAGATAAGGCAAGATCTCACGTTTCATCGAGAGATCGAGGGCCGCCAAAGGCTCATCCAACAGGAGGATTTGAGGGCTCGTCAGTAAGGCTCTTGCCAGCGCAATGCGCTGCTGCTCTCCCCCCGATAGATGACGAGGATCCCGCTTGAGGAGATGGCCGATGCCGAGAAGGTTAATCACCTGATCCATTGAAATCCAGCGGCGTTCCGAAGCCACCCGATGGAGACCAAAGACCAGATTTTTCTCGACGGATAGATGGGGGAAAAGGGCCGCATCCTGGAAAACATAGCCAATGGGTCGACGATGACAAGGGAGATAAATCCCCCGATCATCGTCCTGCCACACCTGATCCCCAACGACTAAAGAGCCTAAAGCTTCAGGTTCAAGCCCCGCCATACAGCGAAGAAAGGTGGTTTTTCCAGAACCTGAGGCGCCAAAGATGATCGTCACACCTTGGGATGGGACGGTGATATCGATCGCCAGCCTGAAATCACCCAGCCTTCGGTCAAATCGTGCCTTGATCATGCGGTTTGATGACTCATGATCGACGCAAAAGACCGTCCCGACCCACGCCAAAACCATACAAAAGCAGCAGCATAAAAAAGGCAAATGCCACCATCAGTCCCGCCAGGGTATGAGCCTTGGGATAATCAAACGCCTCAACATAATCATAGATCTCAATCGAGACCAAACGGGTTTCTGAAGGAATGTTGCCCCCGACCATCAGCACAACGCCGAACTCCCCAATGGTGTGTGCAAAACCAGTGACCGCCGCGGTCACGAATCCCCGCTTCGACAACGGCAGGACAATCCTTCCAAAGGTGGCCCATGGTCCGGCCCTGAGACTTTGGGCGGCTTCCAACATGCGAGGCGGGATGCCGGCAAACGCATTTTGCAGAGGCTGCACGACGAAAGGGAGGGAATAGAGCATCGACGTCACCACCAGCCCAGAAAAAGTAAAAGGGAGACCCTGAAGCCCCAAGGCCTTGGTTAGGGCTCCAATAGGGCCCCTCGGTCCCATCGCCAGAAGCATGTAAAAACCGAGAACCGTGGGCGGCAAAAAGAGCGGCAGCACCACGAAGGCCTCGACCATGCCTTTCAGTGGCGATCTTGTTCTCGCTAACCACCACGCCAAAGGGGTTCCAAGGAGGATCAAAAGGCCGGTGACGGTCGCAGACAACCTCAGGCTGAGCAAGATGGAATCGATCGCTTCGGCATCAAGGGGGAGCATGAGATTTTGGGATCTGCCAGGGAGTTCTTTTCAGAAAATCAAGATCAATAATCACCAAGGCGATGATCCAGATCAGGGCATCATAGGCATCAAACCATTCACCTTGGTTGGCCCAGACCAGACTCAATCCGATGAGCGATAATAATACCGCTGCGCCCATCAGTTTGAACGCCAAGGGAAATCGACTGACTAATCGTGGAAGCCGGCTTTCACATTCAAGAAGCACAATGGCGACCAACCAAAGGGCTGAATTCAACACATCAAGCCAAGCGCTCTCCCGAATAAATCCTCCATAAGCCGTGGTGATCAGTAGGATCGCGAGACATCGAAAGGCACGGTTTAAAGGGACCAGAGGGATAGAGATGGGCTGATGGATGTATCTTGCCTCAAGCTCAAAGGAAAAAAGGAGCCCGAGCCATGCGATCGAATCAAGACCATCGTAAAGCCGATCGGTGATCACATAATAGGCTGAATTGGCAATAAGAAGCGCAAGGATAATGGATTTAATCAAAGCGCCACCGCCTCCCGGGAGGCCCTCCATAAAGGGGGGATCGCAACAATGAATGTCGTGGGGTTCGATTTCACCATCTTGAGGCATTAAGTCGGATAATAGGGGGGAATTGTAGCCGTCTCAGGGATTCAAAAACATCGTTGGTGCAACCCCACATTCTTCTTTGAGACCCTCACCCCGAGATATTTTATGCTGAAGATCAAGGCTTATGCCGCCCAAAACGCAACGTCCCCCTTGGCGCCCTTCCCTATCGACCGCCGCTCACCAGGTCCAAGGGATGTAGAACTCGATATTCATTACTGCGGCGTCTGCCACACCGACATCCATCAGGCTCGCAATGAATGGCATGGCACCACCTACCCCTGCGTCCCAGGCCACGAGATCGTTGGGGTCGTCACCTCGGTTGGATCATCGGTTCGTGGTTTCAAGGCGGGGGACAAAGCGGCCATCGGCTGTATGGTCGGCGCTTGTGGTCATTGCGCTAGCTGCAAAGACGGTGAAGAGCAGTATTGTGACCAGGGGGCCATCTGGACTTACAACAGCGAAGACAAGATCAGCGGTGGAACCACCTTCGGTGGTTATTCAGAGCGCATCGTCGTTGATGAGGCCTTTGTTCTCCATCTCCCAGAAAGCCTTGACCCTGCTGCCTCTGCCCCTCTCCTATGTGCCGGAATCACCACCTACTCCCCGCTCCGTCACTGGAACATAAGGTCTGGGCAAAAGGTCGGTGTCGTCGGGCTCGGTGGCTTAGGCCATATGGCCATCAAATTCGCCGCCGCCTTCGGCGCTGATGTGATCCTGTTCACCACATCCCCTAATAAATCCGAAGACGCGATCCGTCTTGGCGCCAAAGAGGTCGTTCTCTCAAAAGACCCCAAGGCGATGAGCCAGCATCTCAACAGCTTCGATTTCATTCTCGATACCGTCTCAGCTGCACATGACCTCAATGCCTATCTCAACCTCTTGAAGCGGAATGGCACCATGACATTGGTCGGCGTCCCACCGGAGCCTTCCTCCATCGCTGCGCCTCACCTCATCTTTGGTCGCCATCAGCTCGCAGGGTCATTGATCGGCGGCATCAAGGAGACTCAAGAGATGTTGAACTTTTGCGCCGATCACAACATCACCAGCGACATCGAACTGATTTCGATGGCTCATATCAATCAGGCTTATGAACGGATGCTGAAGAGTGATGTGAAGTATCGGTTTGTGATCGACCTAGCCACCCTGACCTAATCACCCATTGATGAAAGACTTCAACCATCGACTTGAATTATTGTCACCCGCTAAAACCGCGGCCATTGGGATAGCCGCAGTCAATCATGGCGCGGATGCCGTCTACATTGGAGGACCCCACTTTGGTGCCCGCCATAATGCGAGCAATCCAGTCGCCGATATCGAGCGGCTCGTCCGCCATGCCCATCGCTATCACTCTCGTGTCTTCGTAACCCTCAACACCATTCTTAGGGATGACGAACTAGAACCGACCCGCCGTTTAGCGTTTGAACTCTATGAAGCGGGGGCTGATGCCCTGATCCTTCAGGATATGGGATTGACGATGCTCGATCTTCCACCCATTCAGCTCCACGCCAGCACCCAATGTGACATTCGAACGCCCGAAAAGGCGCGCTTCCTTCAGGATGTCGGTTTTTCACAGATCGTCCTCGCCCGTGAGCTTGACCTCGATCAGATTCACTCGATCGCCAAATCACTGGATCATGCTGTCGTTGAATTCTTCATTCATGGTGCACTGTGTGTCGCCTATAGTGGTCAATGCTTTATTAGCCATGCCCACACCGGCCGGAGTGCCAATCGGGGCGATTGTTCACAAGCGTGTCGTCTTCCTTATGAGGTTGTCGACAGCGAAGGCCGCATCGTCGCGCATCAAAAACATGTCTTATCGGTGAAGGACAACGATCAAAGCGCTAACCTCAAGCGGCTGCTCGATGCCGGTGTTCGGAGCTTCAAGATTGAGGGACGCTATAAGGACCTCGCCTATGTCAAAAACATCACCAGCCACTACCGATCTCTCTTAGATCAGATCCTCGAGGAACGCCCATATCTTCAGAAAGCCTCCAGTGGCATCACTCGATTCTTTTTTACGCCAGAACCTCAGCGCAGCTTCAATCGAGGCAGTACCGACTATTTCACCCATGGACGTCAAGAGGATATCGGCGCCTTTGACACCCCTCAACCGGCAGGCTTACCCCTCGGTTGGGTTGAGAAGACCCGCGCTGATTCTTTCGATCTGGTGCTCCATGAAGGGACCAGCGCACTCAACAACGGCGATACGCTAACCTATTACGATCTCCAAAAAGAACTCAAAGGGTTCCGGGTCAACGTGGCTGAATCTCTGGGTGATTCCCGTTGGCGCGCCTTTCCCAATGAACCGATGGCGGGGTTCAAGGATTTACGCCCAGGTGTTGAACTCTCAAGAAGCCGCGATATGGCCTTTGAACGTCTCATGGACAGTGACCGAACGGCGGAGCGGCGTATTCGTCTCGATATGACGCTGAATGAGACCGCTGAAGGGCTCCTCTTGGAGCTTCAGGACGAACAGGGGCACCAGGTCGCCCTCGAGCACCGTCACGAACGACAGCCAGCCCGTGACCCAGTGCGTGCTGAATCGGCCTTGAGGGAGGCTCTTGGAAAGCTGGGTAACACCCTCTTTGAAGCGCGCACCATCACCTTGAACCCCCTTAAAAAAAACCAGCTGGGGTTCTGGCCGCCTTCCCTGGTAAACGAAGTCCGCCGCCAAGGTATCGCAGCGCTCGAATCCTTCAGGGCGAAAACCTTTGAAAGGCTCCCAAGAGCCGTCCCCATCGAACCCCCTGCCCGCTACCCGGGTGATAGCCTCTCCTATCTGGCCAATGTTTATAACCATGAAGCTCAGCGCTTTTATTTGAAGCATGGTGTCGCAGTGGTTGACGCCGCCTATGAGAGTCATGAGGCCTTAGGGGAGGTCAGCTTGATGATTACCAAGCATTGCGTTCGCTACTCACTGTCACTTTGCCCCAAGCAAGCCAAGGGAGTCACTGGCGTCCAAGGCACCATCCGAGCAGAACCCCTCGAGCTGATCAATGGCAAGGAAAAGCTGACCCTCGTGTTTGACTGTAAACCCTGTGAAATGCATGTCATGGGTAAGATCAAGCGACATGTCGTCAAAGAAATGAAAGCGGAGCCCATCACGTTTTATCGCTCTAAATCGCTGGGCGGGGTCCATTGAGGATCCGTCCTGATTCTCTCGGCTCTCGAATTGGCTCAACTATTTAGGAACAGATCCTGAGATGAAGAATCAGATCGAAGGATTCCCATGACCCTCGTCCGCTATGAGGGTAAAACCTTTGAGGTGGGCCCTCAGGAATCCTTGCTGGATAGCCTCAACGCCCAAGGCGCCGCCATCCCCTCTTCCTGCCGAAGTGGCCTCTGTCAGACCTGTCTCATGCAAGCGCGATCAGGCGTCCCACCTGAATCTTCGCAATCAGGTCTTCAGGATGCTCTCCGCCTCGAACACTATTTCCTCGCCTGCCTCTGTTATCCAGAAGAAGATCTCGAGGTATCCCTTCAAGGGGGAGCAAGGCCCCTGATTCCAGCCAGAGTGATTCGGCTTGAACGACTCAGCGAGACGATCAGGCTGGTCGCCTTGAGGCCTGAAGCACCGATGACATTCCGTGCGGGGCAGTTTATTCATCTCTTTCATGAGACCGGCATCTTTCGAAGTTATTCGATAGCAAATCTCCCTTCGGATGATGAGATTCAACTCCATGTAAAGCGTCAGCCTGATGGCGAGGTGAGTGGATGGATCCATGAGTCGCTCGAAGTCAACCAGACGATCAACCTCCGTGGCCCATGGGGGGAGTCTTTTTATGTGCCAGGCTATCCTGATCAACCCTTACTCCTCATAGGAACAGGCACCGGCCTCGCACCCCTCTTCGGCATCCTCCGCGATGCGCTCTCTCAAGGCCACAAAGGACCCATCAAACTCTTTCATGGAAGTCGCCATCCAGAAGGCCTTTACCTCGGGGCAGAACTAAAGGCGCTTTCAAGCCACTCCAGTCATCTGGAATACAGAGCCTGTGTCTCAGGCGATGAGGCGGCCCATCCCTACGAACGAGGCCGCGCGAGCGACCTGGCCTTTCGGGAAGTGAGCGATCTAAGGGGGTGGCGCATCTTCCTCTCAGGTCATCCGGCGATGGTCAAAGAAGCACAAATGACGGCTTTCCTCGCTGGAGCCTCATTGCGGGATATCCGTATTGATCCCTTCACCTTCACCCCAGGGAGTCCAGATAGCGGCTGATCCACTCACCAGGTGCCCGTCATCGAAGGTCGGGGATCCTGATGATGTGATGACCCACCATCCTTGGGTCTAGGCCCCTTCAGTGTCATCATATAGAGACAACAGAAAGAGGAGTGCGAACGCGTGATGTGGCTAAAAATAGGCTGTGAAATGACCTTCGATGTGGAGGTGCCGACCCCTTTTATTTTTATGCTGCGACCGCGCAATGGCGCCCAACAATGGGTTGCACGGGAATCCTATACCCTCAATCCCCATGTCCCGGTTTATGAATACACGGATGTCGCGGGCAACCTTTGCCAGCGCTTGGTGGCCCTACCGGGCGAATTTACCTTAAAAGTGAGTGCCGATATCCTCACCAGCGAATCCATTGACCTCGCTCCAGGGGCACCTTTTGAGGCCGTGCCCTATCTACCGGACGAGGTCTTAACCTACCTCTTGCCTTCACGCTACTGCGAGTCGGATCGCTTCATTGATTTAAGTCAAGAAATCGTCCTCGGCATCAATCCAGGCTATGACCAAGTGGCGAGGTTAACTCAGTGGCTAAGGGAAACGATTCGATTTAATCCCAACTCCCCGCATTTTCAGATGTCGGCCGTTGAAGTATTTCAGGCTGGTGAGGGGGTGTGCCGAGAGATTGCGCATCTGGGCATTGCTCTTTGCCGTAGCCTATGTATTCCCGCTCGCATGGTCGTTGGCTATCTTCATGGCCTTGAGCCGATGGATTTTCATGCTTGGTTTGAGGCTTTTATTGATGGTCGCTGGTATACCTTCGACGCGACCCAACCCTTTCCCAGTGGTGGCCGTGTTGTCGTCGCTTACGGTCATGATGCGGCTGACGTTGCGATCTTTAATCAGTTTGGCCCGCCCCTTTATCCGCGGCAAATGACCGTGTGGGTCGAACCCTTACCGGAACCGCCGTAATGACCAAGGGCTTAACAAAACCAGGGGTGAGGGGGCGACTTTTGCACAGTATCTTTTAAGTGACTGATTTTTGGTGCAAACTCAACCATAGATCAATGGCTTACAAATATTATCATATATATCAGACACTTACAAAATACATCAAATACTAGTCATTCCAACAGAGGTCCCAGCACACCCCGCTTCCCACAGGGCTGCCCACAGACTTATACACAGAAATTGTGGATAAAGTAGAAAGGCCCAAGTCGCCCCTCCCCTCCGATGAATTCCCTAGCTTTTTCCTTTGTTGCATCGCCTGATCAAAGGCGTAGCATCAAGCCAAGGCTCCTCTGCCGCTCTAGGGATTGAGAAATCGGTTTAACGGCTCTGGCCGTCAACAACTCATCACCGAGGAGAATGTTGATGAACACTCAAAATAACATCGTCCATGCATCAGGAGATCAGATCCGAAACCTTCGGGAGCTCGATCACGATCCCTATCACAGCCATAAAAAACTGGAAGAGCCTGCGGGGTGTCCTCAATGCAACGCCGTATACCATCAAGGGCGCTGGCAATGGATCGATACCCCATCCAAGGCCCATCAGGCACTCTGTCCTGCCTGTCAACGCATCAAGGACCAATGCCCTGCTGGTTTTCTGAAGATATCCGGTGATTTCTTATCTCATCACGCCGATGAAATCTCCCAACTCATACACCACACGGAAGATCGAGAGAAGAGGGAACATGCCTTAAAGCGCATCATGGATATCCACGAAGAGACGGATGGGTCGCTCAACATCACCTTCACCGACCCGCATCTCGCAAGAAATGTCGGCGAAGCCCTCCATAGCGCCTATCAGGGTGATCTTGACTATCATTATCAAAAGGGCGAGTACTTTCTTAGAGTGCGTTGGTGTCGATAAAAATAGGCCTCCGAGTGAGCGGTCGAAAGTATCGGCGCCACGGATCAATTTGAGCGGGGCCAGCCCAGCCTAATGGCTGGCTGGCGGCGTCAGGATGACCGGGCTGTCCGCTTTTTTAGCCCTTAAAAACGGCAGCGCAAAGGAGAAAACGCTCCCTGATCCATGAGTGCTTTGGATCTCTAGATCTCCCTTCATCAGCTGAATGAGATTTTTAGCGATCGACAAGCCGAGTCCAGTTCCACCAAACTGACGGGTCACCGTCCTATCTGCTTGTGTAAAGGGGCTTCCAAGACGCGGGATAATCTCCGAGGGGATTCCAATCCCGGTATCCGCCACTTCAAAATAAACGGAGACTTCTCCCTGATCCTCGCGGGTCACCTTCACTCTCAGCCAAACATCACCCTCGCTGGTAAATTTAATCGCATTGCTGATGAGATTATTGAGTATCTGTTCGATTCTGATGGCATCACAGAGGACGCCGGATAAGAGGTCCTCAGGAATCTCCGCATGAAAATGAAGCCCCTTCTCGATGGCCATCATTCGTTGCGTATCGCTAATATTCTCTAGGAGCTCCGTCAAATTAATCGGTAACTCATCGAGATCAATCTGGCCTGCTTCTATTTTAGAGAAATCCAAAATCTCGTTAACGATGGCCAATAAAGATTTTGAAGATCTGACCATTCGGTCCACCACATTCTGCTGCTCTTCTGTCAGCGGCTCCCGAGTCAGCATGTAGGAACTAAGATTAATGGTGTTTATCGGGTTTCGAATTTCATGGCTCATCCTGGCCAGAAAGTCGGTCTTTGCAAAACTTGCTTTCTCTAGGGCATCGGTTCGATCCTTGACCTTTCGTTCAAGGCTGGCATTGAGATCAATAATCGCTCGCTCCGCTTTTTTTCTCTCGGTAACGTCAATGACGACACTGATGACATATTGACGATGACCGATATAAAAAGGGCTCAGACCAATTTCAGCTTGAAACATCGATCCATTCTTTCGTCGCCCCATCACGATACGTTCTTTTCCGATAGAGCAGGCTACGGGCTTTCCAAAATAGGTATTTCTGAATTGAACGTGATCCTTGGCGATCTCCTTGGGCACCAGAGTTTCGATGAATTGACCAACGAGTTCTTTTGAACTATATCCAAAGAGCGTGGTGAGCTCGCGATTAACCAAGTCAATGGTGCCCTGATCATTCAGCAGCAGCATGGCATAAGGGGAGGCCTCGACGATGATCCTGAAATAGTCTTCCGCTTGCTTTCGTTCACTAATATCGACGCAGGAGCCCATGTAACCAAGGAACTGACCCTTCTC
>CAILMG010000306.1 GCA_903835265.1 uncultured Methylococcus sp. | reverse complement strand
GTGGCTTCCGCAAGGGCGCAATGAAGTAAGTTTTTTCTTTAGAAAGAACTTCAAAAACCCGGCGGGGCGACCCACCGGGTTTTTTTGTGTTTGAAAAAAGGAACCGGTTCTTTACCGCCCGCCATCAGCTTAGTTTTGAAGGTGCGTCAATCGCTCGGTTGATGGCCCGATAGCCGATGTCCTTCCGATAAAAGGCGCCCCGCCAGTGAATCCTTTCGGCCTCTTGGTAGGCCTTCGTCTGTGCTTCTTGAATGGTTTCCCCGAGTGCGCTGACACAAAGAACACGACCGCCGGTGGTGATCACCTGACCCTCTTTGAGTTCGGTACCGGCATGAAAGACCTTGAGATCGTCGCCTTCCCATTCTGGAAGTCCTTCGATGCTATCCCCGGTTTCAATCGACGATGGATAGCCGGCTGCAGCGATGACGACACCTAAGGCGGGGCGCTCATCCCATTCGACCCTTGCTTCATCAAGACGTCCCGAAAGCGCCAACATACAGAGGGCTGGCAGATCACTTTGAAGACGCATCATAATCGGCTGCGTCTCAGGATCACCAAATCGGCAATTGAATTCTAGGACTTTAATATCCCCTTCCGGTGTAATCATGAGGCCTGCATAAAGGAATCCGGTGTAAGGAAGGCCATCCTGCGTCATCCCCTTGAGTGTTGGAAGGATGACCTCTGCCATGGCTTTGGCATGGATGTCAGGGGTCACTACTGGGGCGGGTGAATAGGCCCCCATACCCCCGGTATTAGGTCCGAGATCGCCATCGTCCCGGGCCTTATGGTCTTGCGAGCTAGCCATCGCCAGCGCATGGGTCCCATCGGCCATGACAATAAAACTGGCTTCCTCGCCAACCAGGAATTCCTCGATGACGACGCGATGTCCTGCCGTCCCAAAGGCATTGCCGCCCAGCATGTCTTCGACGGCTTTAATGGCTTCAGCCTCGCTGGTAGCCACCACGACCCCCTTGCCAGAGGCGAGGCCATCGGCTTTGACGACAATAGGGGCGCCCTCCTGTTGGATATAGGCGATTGCTGGGGCGATGTCGGTGAAACTTTGGTATCTGGCCGTTGGAATGTGGTGTCGGGCCATGAAGTCCTTGCAAAAGGCTTTCGACCCTTCAAGCTGCGCAGCCCCTCGGCTGGGCCCAAAACAGGCGAGTCCCGCTTGGCTGAAGGCATCGACAATGCCGAGGACCAGTGGCCCCTCCGGTCCGATGATGGTCAGATCAATCTGCTGGTTCTTGGCGAAGTTGAGTAGGCCTTGAATATCATCTGCGGCGATCGGGATGTTTTCAAGGCGAGGTTCAAGCGCGGTCCCGGCGTTTCCTGGGGCGACATAAACCTTCTTGGCATCGGGTGATTGGCTGACCTTCCAGGCCAGTGCATGCTCGCGGCCCCCTCCGCCCACAATCAAAATATTCATCAGGATGATCTCGAATGGGTGAAACCCAGATGATACTTGGTTCTTTTGCCGTGGGTCATGGCGTTCTCAATAAAATAGGGGGCTTGGGCGGCCACTATCAGTAACTGAGCTCTAACCCCAGTTGCACTCCTCGGCCAGGCTCAGGGGCGTAATTTTTAAGGTAGGAGGGTGAATTCCTTATGTTTTCATTTAAGAGATTATTACCCTTGAGGTAGACCAGCAGTTGGCCCTCCTGAAAGGTTTTGGCCTGATATTCAATGCCGACATTCAGTAGCACCCAGCCGGCGGTTGGTGTTTCGTTGAGTGCGTTGTCGTTTTGAGCCTGCCCCCGGGTGACCCGAAGGTAACTGGACCAAGCCGCTCGTGCATAATCCAGCTGCGCCCCGAATCGAAGCGGTGGCATTCGGGGGACATTCCCGTCTCCCTGGTTGATCAGTTCACCTCGGGTGTAATCCCCAAAGAGGTTGAGATCAATCAATCCCCAGTGATTGTCCATGAGAGGAATGAGGGCGCTGGATTCAAATCCTTTAAACACCGCGTTACCTTGTGTGACTTTTAGGATCGGTAAGCCACTGGCGGATCCACCCTGGGTATCAAAGGTGCCGGTGTACTGAGAATAGATGTAGTCATTCACCCAATTATTGAAAAGATTGAGTTGGAACGCGTACCCGGCCTGCTGAAAGGTGTAACCCCCTTCTAGGTTGTAGGACGACTCCATGTGGAGGTTTGGATTGCCGATCTCAAAGGCCTGGACCGCATCGTGGGGTCCGTGGACATAAAGTTCCTGTGCCTGCGCGCCGCGCTGCGACTCGGTCAAAGCGAGGCTGAGGTGATGAGCTTCTTCCAGCGCCCAAAGGCCCGACAGCGATCCACTGATGGGCAGAAACTGGCGGGCAGCGAAGCCGCTGGCGCTGTCTGGGGTCACATTCTGGGGTTCGATGCGAAAGCCGATATCATAGGTCAGGGGGTCAGTGACCCAGGTCTCGACTCCAAAAAGCCCCACATTGAGGATGCTGGTCCTTGGGATAATGACTTCGGCGCCGATGGCTTGGGTGACGCCATTGACGGTCTGGAGTCCCCATTGCCCCTTCAAGGGGCCGATCGGCTGATGATTGAGTTCAATTCGGGTCTCTAAACTGTTGCTGTTCCAAGTATTGCCAAGAAAAGGGTTACCGGTATATTCAATGTGCGAATAGTCGGTCGCGCCTATTTTCAACTTGATCGATTCAATCAGATCGGTCGGTGCGGTCAATCCCCCTCTAAGGTCGACCTTGGTTTGGGTGAGATTGATTCTCACCGGGGGTTCACCAGGGATGCCGATTGGAGGGATCCCGTAGTTGTTCTCAAGATAATTGACGGCGGCTCCGACAAAACCTTGGTCATTGACGAAGGAGAGGCCGCCGGTTCCTCCCTCGGCGTGGGCATAGGTGTTTGCAACGTAGCCATAGGTGTTGGTGATGGCCGGCTCCTGAGTCAGCGCGGGATTTGAAAGACGCGCCAAGGATTCATCAATGGCGGCCCCACCGATCTGTTCGTTACCGCTGTTCCTATAGAAACCATCGAGGTGCAGGGCGATATCACCGTCACCACCTTCAAGCTTCAATGATGAGGACGTTTCATCAAGGGCTGAATTGTAAAGCGCATTGAGGCGTCCGCCGAGGGGTTGTTGGGTCCTTTGTTCAGGGACCCGATCGTCAATCACGTTCACCACGCCCCCAATAGCCCCAGATCCATAGAGGAGGGTGGCCGGGCCGCGAAGCACCTCGACTTTCCGTGCTTGTGAAGGCTCAAGACTGTTGGCATGGTCTGGGCTAATGTTCGAGAGATCATTGCTGCCAATGCCATTTTCCATGACGCGGACCCGAGGTCCCGACAGCCCCCGAATGACCGGCTGACCAACCCCAGGGCCAAAGGACTGATTGTTGATTCCCGGCTGTTGACTGAGCGTTGCCCCGATCGTGGGTGCCATTTGTTCCCGAAGCTCACGGTCCTCAAGGACCACGACGGGACGCGCGAGATGGCCTACGGTTCGCTCGAGGGGCTCGCTATCGACGACGACTTCCTCCAGCAGCTGAGGGGTGTCTTCAAAGGGGCGCGTGGTTTTAGCTCCGGACGCCGGGTTGTCCTCATGGGGAGTCCTGTCAGGGTCCTTAGAAAGGACTTCACTCGCAGCGGTAGCAGGGTCTAGGAGGGAGGCTAAGAGCAGAAGAAGAAGGATCGGGCTGCGCATCGGGGGCTCAGAGAGACCAGTCTAAATGTGTAATAGTGTATCATAAGTTATAACATTACAATAAGGGATGGATGGCATCGAATCGCCGGGTTTTTCAGCACAATAGAGAGGCCTCCCTGTGCTAGGATAAGGTGGCGAATTCATCTTATTTGAGGTTCTGTGCATGATGCTGCGCATGTTTTTTCCCCTTTGGCTGCTCCTTTTGCTCCCCCTCTTGGTTCAGGCGGACAACGTCTCAGAGGCCAGAGCCCCTGTGGATCGTCTCAATCATGCGCTGCTGGAGGTCATGCGGGGTGGTCCGCAACTGGGCTACAACGGCCGATATAAAAAATTGGATCCCATTGTCAGGGAGACCTTTGAATTTGAGGCCGTTTCACTGATTGCCCTTGGATCGCACTGGAAGAAGTTGGACGATACCCAAAAGCAGGACTTCAAGGGCAAATTGACCGACTTGAGCGTCGCGACCTATGCCGCTCAATTCAAGACCTTTGCCGGTGAGGATTTCGTGTTTGATTCTAGTCAGGATCTCAAGAATGGCCGCTTGCTGCTGCGGTATAACCTCGTTGCACCCAAGGAAAAGCCGATTCGCTTTGAATATCTCGTCGGTCAGTTCAATGGATCTTGGCGCATCATCAACATTGTGGTGGATGGGATCAGTGATCTGGCGCTTAAAAAGGCGCAGTACACCAGCGTCATGGATCGCGAGGGTTTTGATGCCCTTTTGGCGAAGCTAACGCAGAAGATTTCAGACTATGCCAGAAACAACGCGGTCTGAATTAGGCGGTCAGACAAGAGCGTTCGATCAGGGCGGATAAGGCTTCAATAGCCGGATGGATCTGTGAAAGGGCTAGATATTCATCCGGCTGGTGCGCCTGATCAATATGGCCTGGACCCATGACGATGGTTTCCATACCCATCTGACTGAAGAAGGGGGCCTCTGTCCCGAAGGCTACCGCGCCAGCGGTGAGCCCACTGATCTCTTCACAGACCTTGGTCATAGGGGCATCCGCCGCCGTTTCAAAAGCCGGAAGCCCCTCAAACAGCGGTTTTACCTCAAGCTTTAGATCGGGAGTGTTCTTGAAGGCCTCTCCAAGGCGGTCCTCAAGAGCGGCCTGTAATGCGCTGAGATCCATGCCGGGAAGAGGTCTGATATCAATCAGCGTCTCGCAATGGCCGCAGATCCGGTTAGGGCTATCGCCGCCGTGGATGGCGCCGAGGTTCAGGGTGGGGTAATCAACGGTAAAGGCCGGATTGCGGTAGCGCGCCTTCAATTCCTCCTGGAAGGCCAGTAAGGCAGCGAGAACCTGTTGCATTCCGATAATGGCATTGGCGCCGAGCGATGGATTACTGGAGTGCCCTGATTGGCCATGAACCGTAATGGATTCCATCAGCACGCCCTTGTGCATTCGGATCGGGCGAAGGCCCGTTGGTTCCCCGATAATGGCCCTTCGCCCAAGACGCTGCTGCTGATGAAAAAGCTGCCGTGCCCCCGACATGGAGCTTTCTTCGTCGGCTGTTCCGATGAGAACCAGCGGTCTTTGAAGGTCTTCTTTCCGGAAGCGTGCGGCGGCCTCAAGCGCCAAAGCGAAGAACGCTTTCATGTCGCAGCTGCCAAGACCATAGATGCGGTCGTCTCGCCACACCGCCGAGAAGGGGTCCGATGACCACAGGGAGGGATCACAGGGGACCGTATCGGTATGCCCTGAAAGGATCAGCCCGCCGTCGATATCTTCGCTGGTGGACGCCCCAAGGGTGGCAATGAGATTGGCCTTATGGGAACTGACAGGGTCTATTTTGACGCTAAACCCGAGATTTTCAGCCCATTCGGCAAGCCGGTGAATGACGCCAAGGTTACTTTGATCGTGACGCGGGTCCGGCGAGCTGATAGAGGGTTCTCCAATCAGTTGGCGGATTCGTGTCTCAAGGTCGGGAAGCCTTGGCTTCGGCATGGTGGTCCTAGGTCCTCATTTCGTTGGCTGATTAGATCAGGTGTTCAAGTCCCTTGTCCGTCACCGCCCCTTCCGATGCGGAAGACACGAGGCGGGCGTACTTAGCAAGGACCCCTCGAGTATAGCGCGGTGAAGGACGCTGCCATTTTAGGCGGCGCTCTGCGATTTGAGCATCACTGAGATGAAGGGTCAAGGCGGCGCTCTCGGCATCAATCGTGATCTCGTCACCATCGGTGACCAGGGCTAAGGTCCCGCCCACATAAGCCTCTGGGGTGATATGGCCGACGACGAAACCATGGGTCCCGCCTGAAAAGCGCCCATCGGTAATGAGGGCCACGTCCTTTGCGAGCCCCTTCCCCATGACGGCCGAGGTCGGTGAGAGCATCTCCCGCATCCCAGGGCCTCCCTTAGGGCCTTCATAGCGAATGACAATGACATCGCCTTTGATGATGACTCCGTCTAGGATCGCTTTCAGTGCCAGCTCTTCGCAGTCAAAAACCCGCGCTTTTCCGGTGAAGCGAAGGCCTTCTTTGCCGGTGATCTTGGCGACAGCCCCCTCCTCGGCAAGATTGCCCTTCAGGATCACCAGATGGCTATCCTTCTTGATGGGTTGGCTCATGGGCCGAATCATGTCCTGGCCTTCGGGATAGCAGGGAGCCTCTGCCAGATTTTCGGCCAGGGTCTGGCCGGTCACGGTCAGGCAGTCACCATGCAAGAGGCCGGCGTCAAGCAGCATCTTCATTAAGGGCTGGATACCGCCAATCTCGACCAGTTCGGCCATGGCATAGCGCCCGCTGGGTTTGAGGTCTGCCAGCATCGGGACTTTCTTGCCGATGCGGGAAAAGTCCTCAAGGCAAAGGGTTACACCGGCGGCATCCGCCATGGCGAGGAGATGGAGGACGGCGTTGGTGGAGCCCCCAAGAGCGATGACCACCGTGATGGCGTTCTCAAAGGCCTTCAGTGTCATGATGTCGAGGGGGCGAATGCCTCGCTCCAGCAGCTTCAGGACCTGTGCACCTGCAGCGATGCAGTCTTGTTGCTTGTCGGCGGAGATGGCCGCCTGGGCAGAACTTCCAGGAAGGCTCATTCCGAGGGCCTCGATCGCCGAGGCCATCGTGTTGGCGGTATACATGCCACCACAGGAGCCGGGGCCCGGGATAGCGAGGGATTCAATCGCTTTGAGTTCCTGGTCATCGATTTGATGGTTGGCGCGTGCCCCCACAGCTTCAAACACCGAGACAATATCGAGCTTCTTGTTGCCATGGCAACCGCTGAGGATCGTGCCACCATAAACGAAAATGGCAGGCCGATTAAGCCTTGCAATGCCGATCAGGCAGCCTGGCATGTTCTTGTCACAGCCACCAATGGCGACGAGTCCATCAAAGCCCTGACAGCCGACCACCGTCTCAATGGAGTCCGCGATGACCTCGCGAGAGACCAGCGAATATTTCATACCCTCGGTACCCATCGAGATGCCATCTGAAATCGTAATCGTATTAAAGATGACGGCCTTGCCGCCCTCTTCATCGGCGCCTTTAGCCGCGGCATCGGCCAGCTGGTTGATATGCATATTGCAAGGGGTGACCATGCTCCACGTCGAAGCAATCCCGATTTGGGGCTTGGTGAAGTCTTGATCTTTGAAGCCGACCGCATGGAGCATGGCTCGACTTGGCGCCCGCTCCATCCCATCGACGACCAAGGAGGAAAACGCGCGGGTTGAATGCTTGGTATCAGACATGATGAATTCTCGTCACAGAAAATAGGAAAGAACCGGTCGGGTTAAAAATCAGTAGGAGCCCCAATGGTTGCGACGTTTAACGCTGAGTCGTGGCAACAAAATCCCGAGAATGATCCCGATCAGTAGGACGCCGCCACCGATCATGAACCATGACTGCTTTTGGTCCTCATTGAGCGCATTTTTTGCTCGGGTGGTCGTCTCAAGTTCCCGCTTGAGGGCAATCACGCTGGATTGCAGCTGGTCTCGCTCGGTCTGAATCCGAAGGATGTCCGAAGAGGCTTGGCGAACCGCAATTAATTCGGTTTGGAGGCGACTGACGTCCTCGCGGAGTTGCTCCGGGGACTTGGCGGGGGGATTGTCGGTGATCACAGAGGGGCTCAGTGGCGGCGGGACCGGAACCGGAACCATGCTGATGGCCTTCGATGGAATCCAGCCGATCTCGCCGGAATCGAGAGCGATCCGGGCGTAACCGAGTCGCTGATTGAGTTTGAGGACCTTGAAGGGAGTCCCCGGCGTCAACGCCGCGAGACTTTTATCCTTGGCTGAAAGACCTGACATCAGGTCAATAGGAGCGCCAGCGGCGATCCATCGGGTTTCAGGTTCAGCGCTGATTGGCAGCGCGGCGACGAGACAAAAAATCAGTAAAGCGCTTGTTAAAAGTGGATGACTCATGGTCTTTGGATAAACTTGTTTTGACGATAAGCAGCCTGGATCAAGGGTCTGGGTCCGTGTCAAAGGATGGGGCCCCATGGCCATGCTTCAGTAAAGCCGCCATGGTATCTCAACCATGTAATCCTGACTAACCGCACCGGGCGTTGGGCGATTTCTTTAAAGGACTTGATAGGATTTTTAGGTCAAGGTGACCGATCGGCCATGGCGGATGTTAAATTACTCCTGATTGCCTCCAAGGGCCTTCTTTCAAGGCCACTTTCCTAAGGATAGGGCGTGGCAAGATGAGGCCGACTTTGAATCGTTTCGAACGCTACCCACAATGAAAATTCTGGTGACCGGCACCGCCGGTTTTATTGGGTCATCCCTCGCGCATGCTCTCCTGGACCGGGGTGATCAGGTGATTGGGCTTGATAACCTCAATGACTATTATGACGTTCAGCTCAAGGAAAATCGCCTTCAGCGCTTGACCGTGAGGCACGGGTTTACCGAGCTCCGTCAGTCGCTGGAGGACCGGGAGGCCTTGTTTGAGGCTTTCAGGATCCATCGGCCACATCGGGTGGTCAATCTCGCCGCGCAGGCGGGGGTCCGCTATTCGCTGACCAACCCCAATGCCTACATCGATGCCAATCTGGTGGGGTTTTGCAACATTCTTGAGGCCTCACGTCATCATGCGGTAGAACATCTGGTGTATGCCTCTTCGAGCTCCGTCTATGGCGCTAACACCCGGATGCCTTTTTCCGTTCACCACAATGTGGACCACCCTGTCAGCCTTTACGCGGCGACCAAGAAGGCGAATGAATTGATGGCGCATACCTATAGCCATCTATTCCAAATTCCGACGACCGGTCTTCGCTTCTTTACAGTCTATGGCCCTTGGGGACGCCCCGATATGGCGTTATTCAAGTTCACCCGAAGCATTCTTCGGGGGGAACCCATTGAGGTCTACAATTTTGGCAAGCACAAACGAGACTTCACCTACATTGACGATATTGTCGAAGGGGTTGTGAGGACGCTCGATCGGCTCGCCGAGCCCAATCCGCAGTGGCAGAGTGACCATCCGGACCCGGGCACCAGTAGCGCCCCTTACCGAATTTATAATATTGGCAATCAGGAGCCGGTTGAATTAATGCGGTTCATTGAGGTGCTGGAAAGGGCTCTCGGGAAGACCGCTGAAAAGATTTATCTTCCGCTACAGGATGGGGATGTACCGGCAACGTTTGCTGACGTTGAAGATCTCCAAAGGGATGTTGGTTATGCGCCAAAGACCCCCATAGAAACCGGTATTGAGCGTTTTGTAGCCTGGTACCGCGATTATTACGGCGAGGCCTAAGGTGGCCTTGACCGATTCATCCCTCTGGTCTTCGCTGCCTCACGCCAAGGTTCCGATTCTGGGATTTGCCGCTCCGAGTGGAACCGGAAAGACCACCTTGCTCTGTCGCCTGATTCCGATCCTTCGGGCGCGCGGTCTTAAGCTCGGTTTGGTCAAACACGCGCATCACGACTTTGATCTTGATCAGCCTGGGAAGGATAGCTTTGAACTCAGGAAGGCGGGCGCCTTCCGGGTCTTAATTACGTCGTCAAGGCGGCGCGCCACGGTGACCGATCATGCCTCCCCGATGGAGCCTCACCTTGATCAAGAGCTTCGTTATCTTGATCAGGAAGGGCTTGATCTGATTCTGGTCGAAGGTTTTAAGCGAGAGGCTTATCCAAAATTAGAGCTCCACCGAGCGGCGCTGACAACCCCTTTTCAGTACCCGGGGGATACCACCATTCTCGCGTTGATCACCGACATCCCCCCCCTTGAAGGCCTCGCAATACCCTGTATCAATATCAACGATCCAGAGGCGATCGCCGATTTCATCATGAATCGATTTCTCCCTGAGGCGCAACGTGCAATCCATTTGCGATAGTCTCCCTGGCGTTTTGTCTCTCGCCGAGGCTAGAGACCGGCTGGTGGCTGCCTTGTCGCCGGTCAGGGGGGTGGAGTCGGTTCTATCAAACAGTGCGCTCGGGCGGGTGACCGCAGAGGATATTCTGACAACGGTTGACTTTCCTCCTTTTTCAAATGCGGCCATGGATGGTTATGCGGTCCGTTCGGTGGATGCACTCCCTGGAGCCATCCTTCAGGTGGTGGATCGGGTGATGGCCGGAGCGCCTTCAGTTGCTGCCCTTGAGCCGGGCCAGGCGATTCGGATCTTCACCGGGGCGCCCCTCCCCGATGGCGCTGATGCGGTGGTGATGCAAGAAGCGGTGGTGCCTGAGGGGGAGACCGTTCAGATTCGCCTGTCGGCACCGCTCCTTTGCGGTGAGAACGTCCGTTTTAGGGGGGAAGAACTTCGGGTGGGTGAGCGGCTTCTGGCTTCAGGCCGAATCATTCGTCCCCAGGAGTTGGGGCTACTGGCCCAAGCGGGCGTGGCAACCGTTTCGGTTCGTCGGCGACTCCGGGTGGCGGTCCTCGCCACCGGGGATGAGTTGGTGGCTGCAGGGGGGTCTCTTGGCCCCGGTAAGATTTATGAAAGCAACCGTGCGGTTCTTCTCGGTCTTTTGGCAGATCTGCCGGTTGAGGCTCTGGACTTTGGGATCATCGCTGATGACAGGGCCTTATTGGGTAATGCGCTCAAGCTCGCTGCCGCTGAGGCCGATGTGGTCATCACCAGTGGGGGCGCTTCGGTGGGAGATGCAGATTTTATGGTGGAGCTATTGACGGCAAAGGGTCGCGTTGAATTCTTTAGAGTGGCCATCAAGCCTGGCAAGCCATTCCTGCTGGGTCACCTAGAGGGCACCCCCTTGTTTGGCTTGCCGGGTAATCCCGTTTCGATGATGGTGACCTTTATGGCGTTGGTGAAGCCTGGACTCGAAACCCTCATGGGATTGATGCCAGCAGAGCCCCTGAGGTGGCCTGTTCGGGCCGTCAGTCCGATTCGAAAGAGGCCTGGCCGGCTTGAATTCATGCGGGGCGTTCTCGAGAGACACCGCGGTGAACTTTTTGTCGCACCGCTTGCTGACCAGGGGAGTCATCGCCTGACCTCGATGAGTGTTGCCCATTGTTTGATTGTTCTCCCTCAAGACTCATGCGGTATTGCCGCGGGGGACTGGGTGTCGGTCGAGCTTCTCCCTGGGGGTGAGCGCGATATTCTCGAGAGGCCAGCATGATCGGCGGTCAGGGCGTTTCGGATGCGATTTTGCTTTACTGCCGACCTGGGTTTGAGAAGGAATGCGCCTCCGATATCGTCCAACAAGCGGCTCTTTTGGGCGTTCATGGCTATGTTCGAGCGATAAAGGACGCGGGTCATATCCGATTTGTGGTGGCTGATGGTGGCGCGGCGCTTCAGGATCACTTGAGATTCAGTGATCTCATATTTGCCCGCCAATTGATCCATCAGATCGGCGAAATCGACAATCTACCGGCGCATGATCGACTGTCGCCGATCATGGCTATGATTGACCAAAGTGGTCTTCGTTTTTCAGATGTGTTTATGGAAACGGCGGATACCAATGACGCCAAGTCGCTCTCGGTATTGCTGCGCAAATTTAAGGTGCCTTTGCGCCGTGCCCTCGAAAAGAAAGATCTTTTGGGGAATGAGCACCTGCCCCGGTTACATGTATTTTTTGAAAGCGGGACGGAGGTTGTGCTCGGTTTTTCAAACCCGCGCAATGCATCCCCCTGGCCGATGGGGATCCCAAGGCTCAAGTTTCCCGCAGGGGCTCCGAGCCGATCGACCTTGAAGCTCGATGAGGCCTTTCAGTTTTTTCTGGCGCACCCTGATGAGGCGCTAGTGCCAGGCATGACCGCCGTGGATCTTGGGGCTGCCCCGGGGGGCTGGACCTACCAGTTGGTCCGGCGACACATTCGAACAGTCGCAGTGGATAATGGCCCCATGGATTCTCGGCTACTTGATTCTGGGATTGTGCAGCATGCAAGGGCCGATGGCTTTCGCTATCGTCCCCTAAAGCCGGTGGACTGGTTGGTCTGTGACATGGTCGAGCAGCCGCATCGAGTAGCCGCCCTGGTCGCTGACTGGCTGGCTGAAGGCGCTTGCCGCGAGGCCATTTTTAATCTTAAGTTACCCATGAAAAAACGCTACGACTGTGTCACTGAATGTCGTAGTATCATCGAGGAGAGGCTCGCCAAGGCTGATCGGCGGGTGGTGATCGCCTTCAAGCAGCTTTATCATGATCGCCAGGAGATTACCGGCTATGCAACGCGAGGGCGATCATGACGTGGCGCCGGAATCACGGTTTAAGTCAATGAGTCCCTATTGATAAAGTCTTTTTTGCCTGGATGCTGGAGTTAACGTTTCATGAGCAGCGTTTTCGATAACGAGAGTGATGTCGGGCACCACCATATTTCCAAGCAATACGACCATGAGTTGCTGGCCATTCGTCATCGCGTCCTAAGGCTCGGTGGTTTGGTCGAGGCCCAGGTTGAATCGGCGGTCATCGCGCTCCATGAAAGTGATGTTGAGCTTGCTGAAAGAGTCATTATGGATGACTACAAGGTCAATACCCTTGAGGTTGCGATTGATGAAGAATGCACCAAGATTCTGGCGCTGAGACAGCCTGCGGCCCGTGACCTTCGATTAGTGGTGGCCGTCATCAAGACCATTACCGACCTGGAGCGGATCGGCGATGAAGCGAAGCGGATTGCGCGCATTGCCATCGATCTTGCCGATCACTATCCAAAGAAGAACCAATTGACCGATCTCCAGCAATTGGCTCAGCACTCTCGCTTGATGTTACGTGAGGCCTTGGATGCCTTTGCTCGCATGGATGTGGATGAGTCTCTCCGCGTCGTTCATGAGGACCAGCAGGTCGATCGAGAGTATGAGAGCATCATGCGCCAGCAGATCACCTATATGATGGAGGATCCTCGCTCTATCCCCGTTTCTCTCAATATTATGTGGTCGGCAAGGGCCCTAGAGCGAATTGGTGATCGGGCCTGCAATATCTGCGAGTACGTGATCTACTCCGCGATGGGGAAAAATATCCGCCATATCAGTATCGATCAGGTCGAGCGCGATCTCAAATCAGGCTGACAGCTCCTCGGTGGGCTTGCTGATGGCTGGGATGATGGTCAACTTAAAGCCTATCGCAGCATCGATAGGCTTTAAGTCGTTTGTTTGATGCCGCAGCCCCCTCTTTTGGCCCATGCAGCCTTTGCGTGGCCATCTTTGGACGCCAGATGGCGCGGTTTTAGAAGGCGTCTCAGCCCCTCTTGAGGTGGTTATCTGCGGGGATTATCCGTATAATTTAATCGTGATGATAATCACCTCAATGATCGGCGGCCGTGCCGTTTTGGTGGGGGACGAACAGCCCCAACGGAGGGCTTTGAAGAGGGCCTATTGAGCCCAAGGCCCCCAAGTGAACGTCAATCTGTCCCTCCGACCCTGCCTCACCAGGTGCGGATTTCAAGTCACAAGAGATCACTTCGATGCTGGCCCGTTTTTTCATCCTAGTCCTTCTGATCTTCACGGCCGTCGGGGCCGATCCTTTGCGGGCGTCAGAGTCGTTCACTATCGAAGACATTCGTATTGAGGGGCTTCAGCGCGTTTCTCCGGGTACCGTCTTTAATTATCTCCCCGTGAAAGTGGGTGATGAATTTGATCAGCGCCAGTCATCGGAAAGCATCAAAGCCCTCTTTAAGACTGGTTTTTTCAAGGACGTTAAATTGGAGCAGGAAGGCAATACCTTGGTGGTCATCGTTGAAGAACGTCCATCGATTTCGAGTGTGCACATTGAAGGAAACAAGGACATCAGTGGTGATGACCTTAAGAAGGCGCTCAAGGGGATTGGTCTCGTTGAAGGTAAGGTCTTTGACCGGGCCATTTTGGATAAGGTCGAGCAGGAGCTCCGTCGCCAGTATTTTGGACGGGGCAAATACGGCGTCAAAATCGAATCCACTGTCACCGAGCAGCCGCGCAATCGGGTAGCGATTGACCTGACGATTTCAGAAGGCAAGGTCGCGACGATCAAGCAGATCAATGTGGTCGGCAACCACTCCTTTGAAGATGAGCAGCTGCTGAACGAGTTTGAACTGAGTACGGGTAATTTGTTGTCGTTCTATACCAAGAACGATCAGTATTCGAAGCAGAAGCTGTCAGCTGATCTGGAGCGCCTTCGCTCCTACTATCTTGATCGTGGTTACATTAATTCCCAAATTGAATCGACCCAGGTCGCGATGACGCCGGACCGCAAGGAGATTTATCTCACGGTCAATATGAAAGAGGGTGAGGTCTACAAGGTCAGTGATGTGAAGGTGACCGGGAAGCTGATTATTCGCCCGGAGGAAATCACGCCACTGGTCCAGATTGGTCCCGGGGACAACTTTTCAAGAAAGCTAGCCACCGAGACGCAAAAGGCCATCAGTGACCGTTTGGGCGATGAGGGTTACATTTTCGCCAACGTCAACATGGTTCCTGATATCGATGAAAGCCGAAAGACGGTGAGCATGACCTTCTTCGTTGATCCCGGGAAGCAGGTCTATGTGCGGCGGGTGAACTTCAAGGGCAATACCAAGACCCGCGATGAAGTGCTCAGGCGCGAAATGCGACAGATGGAAGCCGCTTGGGCATCGAGTACCAAGATCGAACGATCGAAGACCCGGTTGGAACGTCTCGGCTACTTCCAGGAAGTGAATGTCGAAACCCCTGCGGTACCTGGCACCTCGGATCAGATAGACGTCAATTACAATATTGTTGAGAAGTCTTCCGGCAACATCATGGCCGGTGTCGGTTATTCGCAGCTTCAAGGGATTATCTTCAATGCCAACGTGACCCAGGACAACGTCTTTGGGACAGGCAAAAGAGTGGCCTTCAACTTCAACAATAGCCGTATCAACACCATTTACCAGACCAGCTACTTCAATCCCTACACCACCTTGGATGGCGTCAGCAGCGGGGTTGATCTGACCTATCGCAAGACCAACGCTTACGTGATTAATCTGGCCAACTATTCGACCGATACCGGTGATATTGGCGGGAATATCGGGATTCCCCTGGGTGAATTCGACAGTATTCGTTTTAATCTCGACTACAACTACACCAACCTCAAGACCAGTACGAATTCCTCCCGGGAAATTCAGACCTTCCTCCAGGAATACACCGGTAATTCGATAGCCACCCATTACGGCTTCAATTACATCCCGGTGTCGGTTGGCTATGTCCATGACACCTTGAATCGGGCAACTTTTCCGACCGATGGCGGCGCTGAACGGGTGCAGGTTCTGGCGACTCCGCCGGTGTTCGGAACGGATTCTGTTGCGTTTTACAAGGCCAGTGTTAAGAGCCAGCACTTCTTTCCGATCGCCAAGGATCTGACTCTGATGCTGATGGGCGAAGTCGCTTACGGGGATGGCTTCGATGGAACCCCGGGCCTTCCATTCTGGGAAAACTACTTTGCAGGGGGGCCTCAGGTGATGCGCGGGTTCTATCCGAGCTCTCTTGGGCCAAGAACCTTGCCGAATACCCAAGGTTTAGGTGGCAATCTTTCGCTGGGGGGTTCCAGCAAGATTGTGAGTACCGTCGAACTTCTATCGCCGATCCCTTTCATCTCGGAGAGCAAAAACATGCGAATTGGTGCTTTTGTAGATATTGGTAACATCTACTGTGGCACGTTCCAGGTGGCTTCACCCAAGGGTCTCGTGCAAGGAGGAGCAACCCCTTGTTTTGCCCAGCAGAAGGGCGACTTCCTTCGTTACTCCCCGGGGCTTCTGGCCCGCTGGATTTCACCTTTCGGTGCCCTTGGGTTCAGTATTGCCCATCCCCTCAATACCGTGCAGGGCGATCGTACCCAGCTGTTCCAATTCTCCTTCGGCCAGGCGTTCTAGGCTTCAGGGGGCTTTTGATTTTCCCCGGTGCCATAGAGGTGCCATGCTTTGATGCGTTCAATCACCGAATCTGGGGTGAGGAATTGTGCACTGTTGCCTGCTTCAAGGCGGCATCTAATTTGACTGGCTGAAATAGCTAATGGGGTGACGCTGATCGAGGCGATCAGGCCTTGAGGGCGCTCGTGCAGTGAAGACATTCCTAGAGCCTGTCTCTCCTTGAAGATGGCCGCCAACGCTTGAGGCCAGTCGCTCGATTCACCTGGACGTTGCATGATGAGAAGGTGCGCCAGATCAAAGAGGTCAGGCCATTGATGCCAACCCTCTAAGCTTCTAAAGGCATCGGCACCAACGATCAGTGCCATGGGTCTTCGGCCGATGTCGTGTCGAAGCGATCTTAAGGTATCCACCATGAAGGAGGGGCCGGGTCTTTCCATTTCGCGGGTATCGATCCGAAACGAGGGGGGGGCATTTTCGAGGGCGGTCTTAAGCATCTCAAGGCGTTGTCTCGGGGTCGCGCCCGGCGTTCCGCGGTGAGGCGGCCGATGGCAGGGGATAAACCTGAGCTCCGAAAGCCCGGCGATTTCACTGACCTCCAAGGCAGAGCGAAGGTGCCCATAGTGGACAGGATCAAAGGTTCCCCCGAAGATGCCAATCAAGGGGCCCGCCTAGATGATCAGCTTCACAGTGATGATCATTCCCTGATCTGCCCGTCGCCGAGTACGACAAATTTCAACGTGGTCAGTCCTTCAAGTCCCACCGGTCCCCGGGCATGGAGCTTGTCGGTCGATATCCCGATTTCAGCGCCCAGGCCGTATTCAAAGCCATCTGCAAATCGAGTGGAGGCATTCACCATAACCGAACTCGAATCGACTTCACGAAGGAAGCGGCGGGCGCGTCCATAGTCTTCCGTCACAATGGCATCGGTATGGGATGAACCGTGTTGGGCAATGTGATCCATCGCGTGATCAAGATCATCAACGACCCGAATAGCCAGAATGGGCGCAAGGTATTCCGTATTCCAATCCTCCTCGGTCGCAGGGATGGCGTCTTCGAGGATCTCGATTGTTCTCTCGCAGCCTCTAAGTTCAACGCCCTTTTCCCTGAGGGACGATGCAAGATCGGGGAGGAAGATGGGCGCAATCCGGCTCGCGACGAGCAGCGTCTCCATCGCGTTACAGACGCCATAGCGATGGGTCTTGGCGTTCAAGCTAATCCTTTTTGCCTTATCGAGGTCACAGTGATCATCGACGTAGACGTGGCAAATCCCATCCAGATGCTTGATCACGGGAATGCTGGATTCGGCCATAATCCGCTGGATGAGGCCCTTCCCGCCACGAGGAATGATGACGTCGATGAAGGCGTCGAGCTTGAGCATTTCCCCAACGGCTGCTCGATCGGCCGTATCGATAATCTGGACAATGTCGGGAGAAAGTCCTCCTTTTTCAAGGCCTTGTCGAATCGCTTTGGCAATCGCCCGGTTCGAATGAATCGATTCAGAGCCTCCTCGCAAGATGCAGGCATTCCCTGATTTGAGGCAAAGTGCGGCAGCATCAGCAGTCACATTGGGTCGTGATTCATAAATGATGCCGATGACCCCAAGAGGAACCCGCATCCGCCCGACTTGGATACCCGAGGGACGATAATTGAGATCCGATATTTCACCCACCGGATCCTTTAATGCGGCGACTTCTCGAACGCCCTCGGCCATTTGTCGGATCCTTTGGGGATTGAGTTCCAAGCGTTCCAGCATCGCCTGATCAAGGCCTCGGGCTTTTCCTGCTTCTAGGTCTTTGAGATTCTCTTGGATGAGTTCATCCGTTCCCAATTCAAGGGCGTGGGCAATCGCCAGCAGAGCCTCATTTTTTTTTGCCGTTTCGGCCCGACTGATCTGTCTTGAGGCGGCTCTGGCCTGTTGGCCGATGGTCTTCATAAGGTCTTTGAGGGTGTCAGTCATCTTGGATGTTCTCGGTCTAAAACAGGGGTCATGGGGTTTTGCCGGGACCCCGTGGCGGCGTCGGATAGGGAGAAGCAGAGTGACAACAAGACCTCCCAGGGGTCGCCGGGCTCAATGCCCTTGGTTTTTCGGTCAGCCTCGCCGGCGAGGAGCAGCGCCGATCGAATGATCGTCGGCGTGAGCCGCTTGATGGCCCCCGCGACGAGCGTCTTGCGACGATCCCAGAGGCGATGTTGACTGGCTAGTGTATCGAAATTTGCCCCATGCTTCATGGCCGTGATCAGGGTGTTCAGAAAACGAATCTCACGGGTGAGGGCCCATAACACCACGGGCGCAGCCATCCCTTCGGCTCGAAGGCCCAATAGAATGCGTTGCATCCTTGGAAATCGACCTTTTAGAATTTCTTCCGTGAGATCAAAGACATCGTAACGCGCACTATCGGCCACGGACTGACGTATTTTTTCATCGCTGAGCTGGCCGGGGCCGAAAAGAATGTAAAGTTTTTCAATGTCCTGCGCCGCCGCCAGGAGATTCCCTTCCACACGAGCTTGGAGCAGCCTGAGGCCCGATTGGTCCGCCATGAGACCGCGCTCATTGAGCCGCCGATCAAGCCAACGAATTAATTGCTGTTCCTCAAGAGGCCATATTTGAATCATGACCCCGAGCGCTTCGATCGACTGAATCCAAGGGGTTTTCTGATCTTTGGCGGTCAGTTTGGGATGGCTGATAAGGAGGAGGGTGTCCTCAGGGGGGCGTTCCACGAAATGAAGGATCGCTTCCTGGCCTTCCTTGTCCGGTTTTGCCGTGAGCCGAAGGTCCAACACTCGGGGTTCACCAAAGAGGGAGAAGGCATTGCAGCTTTCTCTAAAGTCAGACCAGTCAAAGTGGTATTCGACGCTAAAGAGTTCTCGTCCAGGAAAGCCTTGGAGTCGAGCGGCTGCACGAATGGCATCAGCAGCCTCCAGCATTTGTTGGGGTTCATCGCCGCTTAATAAATAAGCCTTCCGAAGAGGGCCTTCGAGATGATTCTTTAATTGCTCCAGTTTCAGTTTCAAGGTGCTGCCGGAGATTCGTTTTTAAGTCCGGCTAGGACCTGACGAAGCAGTTGTTGAGCGGCTTCATTTTCCATTTCAATTCGAATCTGGCCTTCTTCCAAGCCTTGCCCCAGCGGCGAACTCTGGGTATTGAAGTATTCCCGACGGACGATCAGTTCCCGTTCTGACATCAAGACTTTGCCCTTCGGCGTTTGCACTTCAAAAACCAGCAAAAAACTGAGGTCGAACATGTTGGCGCGGCCCACAGCGCTTAGGGTGATGGGGCGCCTGAGCTGCCGTGCCTTGATGACATTGATAATCGCGAAGGCTTCACTCGGTTTGGCGGCAAGAATCCCTCCCGCAACGGTCAGCTTCTGGACAAAGTTGATATACAGCGGGTTGCGCTTGCTGATCCCGGTCATGGCGAGACTTTGTTCTCTGACGGCTTCGGGCAGTTCCCCACGGAGGTGGAATCCGCATCCCGTGGTCAGCAGGAGGAAGCCCATCAGGATCAAGCGGCCGAAGCGTTTTGGTTCACACATGATCAGACGACAATATTGACCAGTTTGTTGGGGACCACGATCACCTTTCGGGCGGGTTTGCCCTCCATGAATCGCCGGACATTCTCATCGGCGAGGGCCGCCTTTTCAACCGCCTCATGGGGGCTCCCGATAGGGAGACTTAGCTTAGACCTTAATTTTCCATTGACCTGGATGATCCACTCGACGGCGTCTTGGGTCAGCGCCGATGGATCCACCTGAGGCCAAGTGGCCGTGGCGACGATTCCCGGATGCCCAAGCTGAGTCCATAGGGTTTGAGTGATGTGGGGTACGATAGGGGCCAGCATTAAGGTGACCCGCTCTAAGGCTTCCTGACGGACCCAACGGCCTTCAGGGCTCTGATCCTCAAAGCGACCTAAGGCATTTAAAAGCTCCATATTGGCTGCAATGGCCGTATTAAAAGTAAATCGGCGCCCCATGTCGTCGGTGACTTTCCGAAGGGTCTCGTGTACCTGGCGTCTCATAGTCTTCTGAGCCTCATTGAGCGCGGGGATGGGGCCTTCTGGCGGATGCCCTTCACGAACGTGGACCGCCACCTGTTTCCAGAGGCGTTTGAGGAAACGGAAGCCGCCTTCGACTCCAGAATCTGACCACTCAAGGGATTGCTCCGGCGGCGCTGCAAACATGGTAAACAGGCGGACGGTATCGGCGCCATAACGGATGACCAAATGCTCGGGATCAACGCCGTTGTTTTTGGACTTGGACATCTTTTCGGTTCCCCCCACCTGGACGGGGAGTCCATCGGCTTTGGCCACCGCGCCGGTGATTCGGCCTTTGTCATCTAAGCTGACGTCGACTTCGGTAGGGCCGAGGTAATGTTTCTTACCGGTATCATCCCGGTAAAAGGTTGGGGCGACCACCATGCCTTGTGTCAGCAGATTCTTAAACGGTTCATCAGCGTTCACTAATCCCAGATCTCTCAAGAGCTTGTGATAAAACCGGGCATAAAGAAGGTGGAGGATGGCGTGCTCAATCCCGCCGATATATTGGTCGACCGGAAGCCAGTAATTAACGCGCTCATCCAGCATCGCCTCGTGGTTGTCCGCGGAGGTGTAGCGGGCAAAGTACCAGGATGACTCCATGAAGGTGTCAAAGGTATCCGTTTCGCGGCGGGCGGGCTGTCCACAACAGGGGCAAGGGGTGTTCACAAAGCTTTCCAGCTTCGCCAGGGGGGATCCGACGCCGCTGATATCGACCTCGGGGGGGAGGCGAACCGGGAGATCCTGATCGGGGACCGGGACCGTGCCGCAGGCATCACAATAGATCACTGGAACTGGGCATCCCCAGTAGCGCTGGCGGGAGACACCCCAGTCTCTTAGACGGAAATTGGTTTGCTTTTCACCGAGTCCCAAGGCTTTAAGGTCATGAGCGATGGTCTCCACCGCTTCGCTGTGACGGAGTCCATCGTAAGGTCCTGAATGGATACAGAGACCGCTCGACTTGTCGCCATAGAACTCCCGCCAGATTTGAGAATCGAAGCCTTCAGGATTTTCCGGATGCGTAATGACCTGCACAATAGGCAGTCCATATTGATGGGCAAAATGAAAATCGCGCTCATCATGGGCGGGCACAGCCATCACCGCCCCTTCCCCATAACTCATTAGGACATAGTTCCCGACCCAAACCGGAATGGGTTGTTGGGTTAAGGGGTGGGTGACGGTGAGTCCGGTATCCATCCCTCGTTTTTCCATCGTGGCCATATCGGCTTCCGCCGTTCCACTTTGTTCGCATTCGAGGATGAAGGCAGCGAGTGCGGCGTTTTCTTTCGCGGCATGACGCGCGAGAGGGTGTTCTGGCGCCACAGCGCAGAAAGTTACCCCCATGATGGTGTCGGCTCGTGTGGTGTAGACCCACAGCTTCCCTTTAGCCCCATCGAGGGTGTAGGGAAAGGCAAAGCGGACGCCGTGGCTCTTTCCGATCCAGTTGGCCTGCATAGTCCTGACCTGTTCCGGCCAGCCAGCGAGCTGATCAAGGGCCCCGAGCAGCTCGTCGGCATAAGCCGTAATCCGCATGAACCACTGGGAGATCTCCTTGCGGACGACCGGTGTGTCACAGCGCCAGCAGCAGCCTTCCACCACCTGTTCATTGGCGAGAACCGTGTTGTCATGGGGACACCAATTGACGGGGGATGTTTTCTTATAAACCAGGTCTTTTTCAAGAAGCTTTAGGAAGAACCATTGCTCCCATCGATAGTATTCAGGCGAGCAGGTGGCGATTTCCCGTTGCCAGTCATAACCAAATCCAAGGGCCTTGAGCTGCTGCTTCATGTAGGCGATGTTTTCATAAGTCCAGTCCGCCGGGGGCACCCCTTTGCTCATGGCTGCGTTTTCTGCAGGGAGGCCGAAGGCATCCCAGCCCATGGGTTGGAGGACATTCTTGCCCAGCATGCGCTGGAATCGCGCCATGACGTCCCCTATGGTGTAATTTCGAACGTGGCCCATATGGAGGCGGCCGCTCGGATAAGGGAACATCGCGAGGCAGTAGTATTTTTCAAGGCTTGGATCTTCCTTGGCACGAAAGACGCCCTCCTCCTCCCACAGGCGCTGGATTTCGGTTTCTATCTCCTGGGGCTGGTAATGTTCATCCATAGGGGGGGCTGGCTTTGAGGGAATAAACCCAGAAGGATACTAAAGGGAGGGCCGAGGGAGCAATTTTGCCGCTGGAGCTCTCCGTTCTTGAACCTGAAGCTTCAACCATTTGATGGCCATAGAGGGTCGACTTGGAGACCATGCATATCGATTTTTGGCATCACCGCTGGCACTTAGGACAGATCGGCTTTCATTCAACGAAGCCACACCCGCTGCTGGTCCGACATTGGCACAACATGCTCCCCGCCAACAGCGCGGGTCGAGTTCTGGTGCCTCTTTGTGGCAAGAGTCTTGATTTGGTGTTCCTCAAGGACAGGGTGAAGTGCGTTGTCGGCATCGAATGTAGCCCTCTCGCAATCCGGCAATTCCTAGAGGAGCAGGGGCTTTTGGCCAGGTCGTGGCCACTGGGTCAGGAGATGGTTCATGAAGCCTCCCCTTATCGGTTGATAGAAGGCGATTTCTTTAAGGTCACAGCGCCTTTGCTGGGTGAGATCGATGCGGTCTATGACCGCGCCGCACTGGTGGCTATGCCGGAATCACGTCGGTCTGACTATGCGCGTCAATTAAGATCTCTCGCCGGGCAAGCGTCTATTTTGCTGATCACCATCGACTATGACCCTTTGCAAATGATGGGGCCGCCTTTTCCGGTGCCTCAAAGAGAACTTGAAGCACTGTTTGGGGAAAATTATGAGATCACCTTGCTCGAAGAGAAAGACGCCCTCAAGGAGAGCGCTTCTCTTGCGCAGCGGGGACTCACCGCATTGACGGAGTCGGCCTGGCGTCTTGACGCTCGCTCAGTGCTTCCCGAATCAGCAGACATGATCTGATAAACTTCGCGTTATTTTTCGAGAATTGAAGCCAGTGCCAAACATTCTGAGGATCGCAACCCGACAAAGTCCGTTGGCGCTCTGGCAGGCCGAGCACGTTGCGACACGTTTGATGGCGCATCATCCTGGGCTTCAGGTGGATTTGGTCAAAATGGTCACGCAAGGCGACCGAATTCTGGATGCCCCTCTGGCTAAGGTGGGCGGCAAGGGCCTCTTCGTCAAAGAATTGGAGCAAGGGCTCCTTGAGGATCGAGCGGATATGGCGGTTCATTCGATGAAGGACGTTCCGGCTGAATTACCCGAGGGTCTTCATCTTGCAGCTATTTTGCTCAGGGAGGATCCCCGTGATGCCTTTGTTTCAAATCGCCACAAAAGTCTTGCCCATTTGCCGCCGACCGCTCGCATTGGAACGTCCAGTCTGAGGCGGCAGTCTCAGCTGAAATTGAGACTTCCTGATTGTCAGCTAGTGAGCCTCAGGGGTAATGTCGGAACCCGCCTCGATAAACTGGAGCAGGAGGGCCTCGATGCCATTATTCTTGCCGCGGCGGGCCTGATTCGCCTCAATCTTGCTGATCGGATCACCGAGGTGCTGCCGACTGACTGCTTTCTGCCTGCCGTCGGACAGGGGGCGATCGGGATTGAATGCCGCACGGAAGATCCCTGGGTCCATGATCTGATCGCCCTGTTGCACGATCAGGGAACCGCAGATTGTGTGAGCGCAGAGCGAGCCTTTAACCGACGCTTAGAGGGCGGCTGTCAGGTTCCAATCGCCGGCCATGCCGTTCTTGAACAAGACCAGCTCTGGTTGCGCGGACTGGTGGCAGACCCTGAGGGACGGGATGTGATTCAGGACGAGATTGAAGGGCCACGATCCGATGGGGAGGCATTGGGTGTCGAGTTGGCGGAACGATTGCTGGCGCGAGGCGCCGCGCGACTTCTTTCAAAGGTATCCTAAACCCCATGACCCTTTCTTCGCTTCAGCCGCTGTCAGGATTCAAGGTCCTCATCACCCGCCCTGCCGAGCAGAGTGCATCGCTGCATCAGCTGATCGTGGAGGCCGGCGGTGACGTGGTCAGTGCCCCCTTGCTGGCGATCGAACCCCTCGAAGATCGCCGGTCTGCGTCCGCCCTTTTGAATGAGTCTTCACCGTGGGACTGGTTGATCTTTGTGAGTGCGAATGCGGTTCGCGAGGCCTTCTCAATGGCAGAATGGCACCAGAGGGATCTGAGTCGTACCCACATCGCAGCGATTGGTACCGCCACCCGAGAGGCTCTCGAAGCCGAGGGTGTGGTGGTTGATGTGGTCCCTGAGAATCAATACAACTCAGAAGGACTCCTTAGCGACCCCCGTCTAGAGGACGTGAGGGGGCAGCGGCTGCTGATTGTTCGCGGGCAGGGCGGCCGGGAGACACTGGCTGAAGGTCTTCGCCATCGGGGCGCTCTGGTGTCTTATGCGGAGATCTATCGGCGGATTCGAGTCCCCTTTGATGTTTTAGCATCAGCCCTGGAAACGGGGTCCCTTGCCCCCTACGATGCCGTGGTTATTACCAGCGGAGAAGCCCTTTCTCATTTGACTGAATGGCTAGAATCGGCCGCTTTGATCAATGACCCGAGGCCTTTGCTGGTGGTGCCGGGGCCGCGTTTGGTGGCGCTGGCGCATCAGCTGGGTTGGCCTTTGGTGATGGCAGCGG
>CAILMG010000305.1 GCA_903835265.1 uncultured Methylococcus sp. | reverse complement strand
ACCTTGTCCTGCGACTGTGGGTTGATGATCGACCGAGATTTGAACGCGTCGATCATCCTAAAAACTGCGGCAAGCTCTGCCGTGGCAGTCTGTGGAGAGAGTGTAAGTCCTGCGCCGCTTGCGGCTTAGGCAGTTCTCGTCGAAGCAGAAAGAGAGATTTGTCCAGATTATTTAGATTTGGGCAGACATTTCAGAGCGGTTGAAAAGTGATTTCGCAAAGCATCCAATCATCTTTGCCTGCATGTGCAAGAATCAGTGCTGGATGCTGCTGGGTGGCGGACAAGTCTGAAAATGGGAACGAGATCAGAACCACTTGGCGGCTCACCAATGTGCCCATGCGACATCCTCCTCCCCGCGCGACCAAATAGGTTTTCAGCATAATTGGCCTTCCATCACAGTTTTCACCCTGACCTCAGGGTAGTTCCATGGCTAAGCTGCATCCAGAATTCTAGTCGAGCTAAATTTTAGACCAACATATAAGACTCTGGAGGGCCTGATTTTACTGGCTCGCGAGAGAGTCTAGAAAACCTTTATTTTTTAGCCTCAGCCTGTTCTTTCTTGATTAAGGCATTCGTAATCTCGATCATCCGTTCAAAGGACTTAGCCTTTCCGGGGCTGACCAGATACTTTCCATTGACCACCATGGAGGGGGTTCCGGTGACCCCATATTTGGCGGCAAGGCCATTAGCGAGCCGCATCTTGGAGTCTACGGCAAAGGATTTATAGGCTTGATGAAAGGCCGCTTCATTGACGCCGTGAGCGACAAAGAAGGGCGCCAGCTCTTCTTCGGTCGATAGTTTCTGCTTTTGATGTTGGATTGCATCAAAGAAATCAGCATGCATTTTGTCAGCGACTCCAAGGGCTTCCGCAGTGAAGAATGCTTTGGCATGCGCGGCCCATTGCTCATTGAAAACAGCGGGTTGATGGATGAAGTTCACCGAGTCTGGTTTGGTTTTGATCCAAGCATTCAAATCAGGTTCAAATTCCAAACAGTGCGGACAGCCATACCAGAAGAATTCAAGGACCTCGATCTTTTGGGGGTCTTGGGTCGGCTGTGCCGGTTTGACGAGGTCATAATCCGTTCCAGCGACCAGTTCAGCGGCCTCTAGACTCGTGAAGGGTTGGGTCAGGAGAAGGCTCAAAAGGGCCATGACACCAAGCAAGGTTTTGTTCATAGAAGGTCTCTAAGGTGTTTGTTCAATCAATCAGGCCCTTTATTTATCGGGCTTATCAAAGGCGATGGCCTACTGCAACGTGGAAATATATTCGGCCAACTCCGTCATCTCGCTATCACCCAGCTTGCTGGCGATCGCCCGCATCATGCCGTTCATATCATTCTGGCGTTCACCGGCTTTGAAATGATGCAACGCCTTTTCGGTATAGGCGGCATGTTGCCCGCTCAGCGAGGGGAAACCGGCGGTGGGGTTCCCCCGCCCCTTGGGTCCGTGGCATCCCGAGCACGCGGGAATCCCCGCCGCCGCATTACCGGCATTGTAAAGTTTTTGGCCCAAGGGGTGGGGATCGCCGGTCTCGATATGGCCTTTCTGGCGTCCATAAAAAGCCGCGAGATCACGCATGTCCTCGACACTGAGGGGTTCAGCCATGGCGGTCATGGTGGTTTCCGCGCGTTTCTGGCTTTTAAATTCCATTAACTGCTTGGTGAGATAGGCGGGATGTTGCCCCGCGAGCTTTGGAAACAGGGGGACCTGTGAATTGCCATCCTCTCCATGGCATCCAGCGCAAAGGCCGGCGAGTTCCTGACCTTTCTCTGGATCACCCTCTGCATGGGCTAAAAAAGCCGCGCAACCTAAAATGGCACTGACCCAAATCATCGAAAGCCTCATGCCCACTCCTCCTTACTTGATGGACGTAATTTTTTTAATTCAGTCATCCGTGGCTGGCACCCCTCCATGAGAGGGAAAAAATGACCGAAGCCCGTATGCCGCCATAAAATACAGGTACACTAGAAAAGTCAATAACTCAGGCACCCAGAGACCCTTGAATTCCCTCTATCATCAAGCCAGCTTTCTGGCGAGCGCCTCACGCCTTAACAACGCCCCTTCCGATATCGGCCTTGAAGTCGCCTTCTCAGGCCGCTCCAATGCAGGTAAATCCAGTGCCATCAACACCATCACTCAGCAGAAATCCTTAGCACGGGTCAGTAAAACACCAGGTCGGACCCAATTGCTCAACTTCTTTCAGTTGGATGAGGATCGGCGCCTGGTCGACCTCCCAGGATATGGTTATGCCAAGGTTCCGGAGGGGATGCACAAGTCTTGGGGGAGCATGATTGAAAGCTACCTCAGCCAGCGTTCGGCGCTTAAGGGCGTCTTCCTGATCATGGATATCCGTCACCCCCTCACCGATTTCGATCAACGAATGATCGAATGGTGTCAACATTTTGACCTGGCGCTGCATGTGTTATTAACCAAGTCCGACAAGTTATCGAGAGGAGCCGGCATGGATGTCCTTAAGAAGGTTCGAGGGACCCTCAGTGCGCGTTACGCTCAGCCGGTCACGGTCTCTTTGTTCTCTTCCCTCAAACGCTCCGGGATCGAGGAGGCTCACCAAGTCCTTGATGGCTGGTTCGAGGTCGAAGTAAAAGTAAAAGCCCCTTAGCATCGGTTGCCGTTCGAAAAAAACCCCGGTGGTCATGGGGCCGCCGGGGTGTTGAATGCCCTACAGGGGGGATCTTGAGGGCAACCCGTCTCGGAGAGGTTCTTAAGGGCTATTTTTTTGGACCCTACCAACCCTCATTTGGTTCAACGCCAAAGCCGACTCGCGCGGCTTAGGAACTTAATGCGTCTTTAGCGAACGAACAGGGGTTGATTGGCCCACCCGGCAAAAACCTTCTCGAGAACTCCGCATGACCCTCAAAAAACTGATCACCGTTCATTTTCACCTCGCGGTGTTTGTTTCCATTGGCTTCGGCATTGCTGCATTCAATCAGCCCGATCTGGTGCTGGTCGATGAAGAAAGCCTCTTTGGCCCGTTGCGCAATAATCTTTTATTTGCCGTGGCTTATTTGCTTCTCGGGCAAATTGGCCTTTGGGGGACCCGTTATCAGAAAGGTGGATATTTCGAAGCGTTGCTTATGGGCTATACGTTCATGGCGACCGCCTTTGGTGCCAAGGTCTATGCTGACGTTAACGGCATGCCGGTCTCACCGGTCTTTGTGATGTCGCTTTATTACTTTGCCTTTGCGCATTTTCTCTATTATTTCCTAGCCAGGCCCAAGGAGTCGGATTCTGATCCTAGCGTCGGTTGAGGCGGTGTGTTTGGATGGGGGCCTCTTTTGGCTTTAAGACAAGGCATCCTAATTTAACTTTCTGGTGGTAAGATCATGGCTACTCACCCTTTTCGCGCGGAGATTTGATGAATAACACGACCCACGTCCCTTTTCATCTGACCAGCCCATCTGGCCTTGAGATTAAGATCAATAGCAATGGCTCGATCAGCCGCTTCGAATACAAAGATATTGTTCTCAATCTTTTTCCTGGGAATCAGATGGAGGGCGGACCGAGCACGATTTATCTCCGTTGCATTGATTCTGAGACTCGGGTGGTCCCCCTTTTTGGGCCTCAAAGTGATGCCAGCTACCATCTCGATGCGGGTGCCTTTGTCGCAAAGGGGCGGTTCGAGTCGCTCCATTATGAGGTGCGCCTAGAACTGTCTTCGGAAGCCCTGGCCTGGTTCTGGCACGTGACCTTAAAGAATGTGGGTGAGGCCGATGTTTCGGTCGATCTCATCCTCACCCAGGATATCGCCTTAGCGCCGTATGGCGCTATCCGGCTCAATGAATACTACGTCAGCCAATACCTTGACCACACAGCCCTAGACCATCATCAGCGCGGCACGGTCGTGGCGACTCGCCAAAATCTGGCGATGGGTGCTCGGAACCCATGGTGTCTCACCGGCTCATTGGGGCGCGGCGTCAGCTATGCGACGGATGCCCTCCAGATTGTCGGTGTCGGACGTCCTGATGGGGTTGCAAAGGGATTACTTGAAGGCCTTCCAGGCTGCCGTTTGCAGCATGAACATGCCATGGTGTCGATTCAGGATGCGCCCATCCGCCTCAAAGCCGGTGAGACGACACACGCTGGTTTCTTCGGTTGGCTTGAGGAACACCATCCCGAGGCCACATCGCCCTCGGATTTAATGTTTGTCGATCAGGTGATGGGGTTGCTTCATGATCGACCCCTCATAGCCTTGCAGGAAGTGAAAACGGAATCCTCCCCATCGCGGAGTTTGTTCGTCAAAGCGCCGGCCCTTAGCGTAGACCCTTTGACGGCGGCGGAGCTAGATCGCTGGTTTGGAACGGAACGCCGTGAAGTAGAGGTCGATCAGGGCGCCATTCTGTCGTTTTTTTATGGTCTCCACCGCCATGTCGTTCTGAAGGCCAAAGATGAAAAAGTCTTAAGGCCCCACGGGCACATCATTCGGACCGGCGGACTGTTTACACCGGATGAGGCGGTGTTGACCTCGACGGTTTGGATGGATGGTGTTTTCCATTCCATGGTGACGCAGGGCCATGTCAGCATCAACCGGTTCCTGTCGACGACGCACACCTATCTCGGTTTGTTCAAGACGCATGGCCAACGTATTTTCATCGAGACAGCAGCGGGTTGGCAGCGACTTGATAAGCCCTCCGCGTTTGAAATGTCGCCGGAGGGATGCCGCTGGTTCTACCGTCATGAGGGTGGCTTGATCGTGGTCCGAAGTGAGGCCAAAACCGATCGCCATGAACTGACATTGAACCTCGAGGTTGTCGAAGGCGAGCCGGTTCGCTGCCTCATTAGCCATCATGTCGCCCTTAACGGGGATGATGGTTTGGTCCCTATGGGGGCCCACTTTGAGGTGCGTGATGAGGGTATCTTCTGTTGGGCCACCCCAGACAGTGATGTCGGACGGCGATTCCCGAACGGGGGTTTCCTGATCACCGCCGCGGATGGCACGGTGTTCGAATCGGTGGCTAATGATGCGATCCTTTTTGAAGATGGTGTAAGCCGGGATGAGCCTTTCATCTGCCTTTTGACCGGCCATCATCGCGCGATGGGTCTAACGATCCATGGGCGTCTGATCGAAGTCCGCGGACAACGGCCGGTCTCGACGCCACAGTATTGGCGGGAAGCGACCAGCGGTTTGACCGTTGCCGCAGAGGCCCCCGTTGAACTGCAGCGGTTGGTTGAGATTTTGCCTTGGTTTGCCCACAATGCCTTGATTCATTTTCTCGCGCCGCGGGGGCTTGAACAGTATTCAGGTGGTGGTTGGGGAACTCGGGACGTGGCCCAGGGACCCGTCGAGTATCTCCTAGGCATTGGT
>CAILMG010000304.1 GCA_903835265.1 uncultured Methylococcus sp. | reverse complement strand
CATTCATCGTCGTCTACTCAATTGAGTGGGCTGGTTGAATCTCACGATAGATAGAACCGAAGCGACACGGATGTCGCGAGGCTATCTATCGAGGCGGCGACTCAACTTAGATGGATGGGTCATGGCCACCATTTCACCTTCAATCCAATCCTCTGCTTGCCGATTGATTTCTGCCGCGGAGAGCGTCGCGCCATCCAGCAGAGGCCCGAGGACAATCTCGATCTGCCCGGGATACTTCATGAAACCGTTCTTGGCCCAATATTCACCCGCGTTATGCGCCACAGGGATCACCGGGCATGCGGCTTTTTGGGCCAACATGCCACCACTGGAACCATAGCGCCCGCGGGACCCAGGAGGGACCCGAGTGCCCTCGGGGAACAAGACGACCCAGCGGCCATGATGAATCCGCTCTACTCCAACCCGAAGAATCTGTTTCAGCGCCTTTGCCTTGGCTGCCCGGTCAATAGCAATCGGCTCGAGCGTGGCCATTGCCCAACCCCAAAAGGGAATCCGGAGCAATTCCTCTTTGAGGATAAAAACGACGGAAGGGAAAATGACCTGGAGGACCAACGTTTCAAACGCTGACTGGTGCTTACATAAGATCAGGCCACTGTGACCTTCTGGAATATGCTCCTGACCCCTGACGGAGTAGCGAAGCCCACAGACCGCTCGAAGGACCCAAAGATTAAACCGCACCCAAAGATTGGCGGCGCCGTAACGAACCCTAAAGGGTGAAGGCCACAAGACCAGCATGATGGGGCCGAGAATCAGGGTCGACAGAATTTGCCCCAAAAGATAGATCAATGAACGACCGGCGATGATCCACTTAGTCATGAGGCTTTAGGATCGAAAGGGCGGCTTCATAAAGATTACTGAAGACAGGAAGGTCAAGATGGGGATGCAGCTTCAACGTTCTTTCGCCTTTTCCGGTTTCAACGAGCATCGGGGCCGCGCCGACCCAGCGCGCCGCCTCAAGGTCCCGAAAAGAATCACCGATGGCAGGAACGCCTTTAAGATTCACCGAGAAGTCTTCTGCCATCCGAAGGTACAGCCCGGCCTTAGGCTTTCGGCATTCACAAAAATCCTCAGGCCCATGAGGGCAATGATAAATAGCCTCGATTCGACCACCCCGAGCCTCGACCTCCCGTACCATCTTGGCATGGATCGCCCGAAGAACCGCTTCATCGAAATAGCCCCGGGCAATACCCGACTGGTTCGTAATCACCACCAGCCGGTAGCCGTTTCGGGTCAACAGTTCGATCGCCTCAAGACTCCCCGGGATAGCCTCCCACTCTTCCGGCGACTTAATATAGTCATCCGAATCCTCATTAATCACACCATCACGGTCGAGAATCACCCATTTCATTGGTTTGGTTGGCAACGGTCTAGTCCTGAAGCCTTGAAATATCGGCAATATCGAGGAACAGGCCTTCAATCATCGCGAGAAGCCCTAGCCGGTTTTGCCGGACCAAAGGATCCTCGGCCATCACCATGACCCCATCAAAGAACGCGTCGACAGGCCCTTTAAGGGCTGCCAAGGATTTCAAGGCCTCGGCGTAGTTTGCGCCCTTGAGAAGGACATCGATCGCTACCCGGGCCTCTCTCGCCGCCGCCAAGAGATCCTGCTCTGGGACTTCAAGAAGGCCCGAGGAATCCACTGATGCGGAGACTTCTTCCGTGTCGTTCTTTTTGAGAAGATTTCGAATACGCTTATTGGCCGCGGCAAGACTCTCCGCCTCGGGGAGATGGCGAAAGGCCTTCACCGCCTCCAAACGCTTCATGAAATCCCGAAGACTCGATGGCCTGACCGCGAGGACTGCCTCAAATTCATCAGGACGAGCCCCCTGGTCAAGACAATAACCCCGGAGTCGCTCGAGAATGAAGGTCTCCACTAAATCCAGCGTCTTCTCACGGTCAAAGTCATGCTTCAGGGCGCGGAGGGCTAACGCGAGCAAGGGGCGCAAAGCGAGATCAATATCAGACTCGATGGAGAGCCGGATGACCCCCAGCGCTGCCCGCCTAAGGGCATAAGGATCCTTGTCACCCGTCGGGATCAGTCCCGCACTAAAAATACCCGTCAAGGTATCGATTTTCTCGGCCAAAGCGAGGGTCTGCCCCATCACTGATGCCGGCAAATCACCCCCCGACACTTTAGGAAAATACTGCTCCTCGATCGCATCGGCAATCTCCCTCGGCTCGCCTTCTGCAAGCGCATAATAGCGCCCCATGATGCCCTGAAGCTCCGGAAATTCACCCACCATCGCCGTGAGGAGATCCGCCTTGGCGAGCCTTGCCGCCCGCGCAAGGAGCTCGCCATCCTGACCGAGATCGTCGGCCATGGCTCGAGCCAGGGCCGCCACCCGCTCAGTCTTTTCAAGCACGGAGCCCAAATTTTTTTGGAAAGTCACCTGACCAAGATCTTCCACACGGCTCAGCAAGGTTCTCTTCCGGTCCTGATTCCAGAAGAATTCAGCATCAGAGAGCCGCGGCCGAACGACTCGCTCATTGCCTTCCCGAACCGTTTCAATCCGGGTACTGTCGATGTTACTGAAGGTAATAAAATAAGGCAGCAGCTCACCCGTCGATCCCCGAACGGGAAAATACTTTTGATTGGCCTGCATCGTGGTGATCAAGACTTCAGCAGGGAGGGCCAGAAACCGGGGCTCGAAACGGCCAAGGACAGTCACGGGCCATTCCACCAGTGCGGTGACTTCATCGAGCAGATCAGGGTCGATGACCGCCACCCCGCCGACCGACGCCGCGGCGGCTTCTGCCAAATGACGAATTTTCCCTTGGCGCTCATTAAAATCCGCTATCACGAAACCTCGCTCGAGGAGGCTTTGGGCATAATCAGCTGGAGACTTCAACGAGATCGACCCGACCCCATGAAACCGGTGCCCCCCGGGTGAGACGATCGGCAGCAATCCCCAGAATTTCAGCCGGTACCACCGCCTCACCCATCAGGAGGACCACCCAGTGCACGGGTCGGACGAATTCGGCCGTCCCATCACCCCAGCGCATCCGTTTAGCAATCGGCAGGGCCTGAAGAGCCTGCTCTAGGATGCCGGGGAGAATCGCAACCGTTGCCACCCCTTTCAACGTCTGCTGCACGGCCACCCAGGACCCCTTGTCTGTTTCAAGGGTGATCAACTGATCCAGCGTAGCGCCCGCACTTCGAAGAAACCCTTCAAGCGCTTTGCTGGGGCTGCCATCGGCGGCGTAGGCCGCATTTTGAGCTGGACCACGACGCTCGATTTCCTGATCCGGCTGAGCCAACGGGACCCCCTCAATAAGGAGGGACAACCGCCTCGGGGTGGCAAACGGAGTGATCGAGGTAAAACCCACCCCGGCCCGCTTAAGGCCATCTAAAACCCCTTGGGAGAGAGCACGACTCAGAGTCAGGAGGGACTTTGGAGGTAATTCTTCCGTTCCCAATTCAAACAGCACATCACGGGTTTCACTCATGGGCTGCACCCTTCTGATTCAACATAGGAAACCCAAGGGACTCCCGGCGATTGTAATAAGCCTCAGCGACCGAGCGCGCCAATTCGCGCACCCGGAGAATAAAGCGTTGCCGCTCAGTGACCGAAATCGCCTTTCGGGCGTCCAGAAGGTTAAAGGCATGCGAGGCCTTGAGAACCATTTCGTAAGCCGGTAACGGCAGATCAAGGCCAATGAGACGTTTAGACTCACTCTCGTAGGTATCAAAAGCACCGAACAGGAAGGTCGTATCGGCATGCTCAAAGTTGTAAGCCGACATTTCAACCTCGTTTTGATGGTAGACGTCGCCGTAGGTGACGACGCCCTGAGGGCCCCGCGCCCAGACCAGATCAAAGACACTCTCACACGCCTGCAAGTACATCGCGATGCGCTCAAGACCATAGGTGATTTCACCGCTCACTGGCCGGCAATCGATACCTCCGACCTGCTGGAAATAGGTGAATTGGGTGACCTCCATCCCATTCAGCCACACCTCCCAACCAAGACCCCAAGCGCCAAGGGTCGGCGACTCCCAGTTGTCCTCGACAAAACGAACATCATGTTCCTTCAGATCAAACCCCAAGGTTTCAAGAGAGCCGAGGTAAAGGTCCTGAAAATCCTTCGGCGAAGGCTTCATGATCACCTGGAACTGATAATAGTGCTGCAAACGATTGGGATTCTCGCCATAGCGGCCATCGGTCGGACGCCTGGAGGGCTGGACATAGGCCGTATTCCAGGGCTCTGGACCAATAGAGCGAAGAAATGTCGCTGGGTGAAAGGTCCCTGCCCCGACCTCGAGATCCAAAGGCTGTAGGATCAAGCAGCCCTGAGCCGCCCAAAAGTCCTGAAGCGCTAGGATCAGGCCTTGAAAAGTTGAGACATCGCGTTGCTGCTGGGACACCAAAACCACTCCAGTGAAGCGAAAGGAAAGAGAGCGATTATAGCTGAAGTCGCCCCTTTAACCTTTGAATGGGGCCAAATGTCGACTGAAAGAAGGCGCTCACACGAGGCTGCGAACGGCGTCATCCGCAGCGCCGAGGAGCCCCCTAGGGGTTTGGGACAAAGAGATTATTGGGTATGGTCCTTGAAGACTTTCGAGCCCCCTTCCTTGTCAAAGCCTATGACCTGATAGGGATCCTTTGAGGCCCCCATTTCCATGCCCGGGGTTCCAACCGGCATCCCAGGGACCGAAAGCCCCAGGGGGCCTGCCTTCATAGCGATCAAGGAGCGGATGTCTTCGGCGGGGACGTGTCCTTCAATCACGTGGCCAGAAACGACCGCCGTATGGCAGGATCTGAGTGCCGATGGAACCTTATACTGGTTCTTAATCGCCGTCATGTCCTCGCGGGTGATGTCCTCCACCAAAAAACCCTGGTCTTTCAAGTGCGTCACCCACTTCCCACAACAGGTGCAGGTCGGACTTCGATAAACCTTGATAGGAAGCTTGGCCTTAATGGATTCAGCGGCGGCGAGCGAAGTGCTTACTAACAAGAGGAGGGAGAGGAGGCCAACGGACGTTTTCATGAGACATTCCCCTGAGTGAACCGTTAATGATAGAGAGGATCACTTCAGACTATACGGCATGGCGAGGTCTCTTGAAAATGAACCTTCAGCCATAAAATCCCTTACCTTGAGAGAAATCCTCAGGTGCGCTGACCCTAAGGTACAAATCGTCGCCCTAAGTCAAGGCATCAGGAGGCCCAATTCACGGGATAGCCGATTGAGAACTGGGCATCAGAACCGCTTTATGACAAAATCATCGCCTTTTTGAGGCGGAGACGTTGTCATGCGAGTCATCCTTTTGGGTGCACCAGGGTCCGGCAAGGGCACTCAAGCTCAAGCGATTACCGAACAATTTGGCATCCCGCAGATTTCGACCGGGGATATGCTGCGTGCGGCTGTCCGCGAAGGAACCTCTTTGGGGGTTGCCGCTAAGAAGATCATGGATGCCGGCCTTTTGGTATCCGATGACATCATCTTGGGACTGATCAAGGAGCGGATTCAAGCCGATGACTGTCGCAACGGTTTTTTGCTGGATGGCTTTCCCCGAACCATCGCCCAGGCAGATGGGCTCGAGGTCATGGGCATTGTCATTGATCACGTGATTGAATTCATGGTCGATGATGAGGAAATCGTGAAGCGGATGAGCGGCCGTCGCGTTCATCTTGGGTCAGGTCGCTCTTACCATCTGGTCTTCAACCCACCCCGCGAAGAAGGGAAGGATGACTTGACCGGTGAGCCTTTGATCCAGCGAGATGACGACTGTGAAGCCACCGTTAGAAAAAGGCTCGCGGTTTATCATGAGCAAACCAAGCCCCTCGTGGGTTATTACCAGACGAAGGCCGAACAGGGAACCCCCAAGTTCGACAGCATCAATGGGATCGGCCCGATGGAGGCCATCACTGACCACCTCCTGAAGGTCTTGCAGTAACGACCCCATTCATGCGATATCGTTGATTTTTTTCCCGATCACCCCTAACCCGAGACTGACGCTTATGGCCGGCAAGACCCTCTATGACAAACTTTGGGAATCGCATGTCGTCTGTACCGAATCTGATGGTTCGGCACTCCTCTACATCGATCGCCAACTCCTGCATGAAGTGACCTCCCCGCAGGCCTTCGAAGGCTTGAGACTCAGTGGGCGGGGGGTCTGGCGCAAAGGCGCAAACCTTGCGACAGCGGATCACAATGTGCCAACGACAGGATTGGAGAAAGGCATCACCGATCCGATTGCAAAAATCCAGATCGAGACCCTTGATCGGAACTGCGCCGAATTCGGCATCACAGAATTCGCCATGGGCGATGAGCGCCAGGGGGTTGTCCACGTCATGGGACCGGAGCAGGGAGCGACCCTCCCCGGCATGACCATCGTTTGTGGCGATTCCCATACGGCGACCCACGGCGCTTTTGGCGCCTTGGCTTTTGGGATTGGGACCTCTGAAGTCGAACATGCCTTGGCGACCCAGTGTCTGATCCAGAGAAAGTCCAAAAGCATGCTGATCAAGATCGAGGGCTCACTGGGTGAAGGGGTGACCGCCAAGGACATCATTCTCGCCATCATCGGCCAGATCGGAACGGCCGGTGGAACCGGTTACACCATTGAATTTGCGGGTTCAACCATCAGGGACTTATCGATGGAGGGTCGGATGACCCTGTGCAATATGGCCATTGAAGCCGGTGCCAGAGCAGGCCTGATTGCCGTGGATGACACCACCACAGACTATCTGAAGGGACGCCCGATGGTCCCGACCGGCAAATACTGGGATGAAGCCTTGATCGCCTGGAAGGACTTTAAAAGCGATGCCGATGCCCTCTTCGATGCGGTCGTCGAACTCGACGCGAAAGTCATCAAGCCTCAGGTCAGCTGGGGGACCTCCCCAGAAATGGTTGTTTCGATTGATGGCAAGGTTCCCAATCCCAGCGATGAGAAGGACGCCGTGAAGCGGGATGGCATGATGCGCGCGCTCGACTATATGGGACTCAAAGCGGGCACCCCCATCACCGACATTCAGCTGGACAAAATCTTCATCGGTTCTTGCACCAATGGTCGGATCGAAGATCTTCGAGCGGCGGCTAAGGTGGCCGAAGGCCGGAAGGTGGCCGCCAATATCAAGCTCGCCATGGTGGTTCCAGGGTCTGGCCTCGTTAAGAAGCAGGCAGAATCGGAAGGCCTTGATAAGATCTTTAGGGATGCCGGTTTCGAATGGCGTGACCCTGGTTGCTCCATGTGCCTTGCAATGAACGCCGATCGCCTTGAAGCCGGTGAACGTTGCGCCTCCACCTCGAACCGAAATTTTGAAGGTCGTCAGGGGTTTGGCGGCAGAACCCATCTGGTCAGCCCTCAAATGGCCGCCGCGGCCGCCATTGCGGGTCACTTCATGGATGTCAGAACGCTGAAGACCCTGCCCGCAGGGGCTCCCAAGCCTTTAGCCACAAAAGCGTCGGCGCCGCCTAGCCCAGCGCCACAGGCCAAAAAGGCTCCGGCAGCGACACCCAAGCCCACCCCAACGACGTCGAAAGCGGCGGTGAAGACCCCCGTGAAGGAAGCGCCCCAAAAGCCCGCCAAGGTCAAGCCGACAGCGACGACCAAAGCCCCAACCACTCCCCGCAAGAGGACGACAACGTCATGAAATCCTTTCGCTATATTCACTCCAGAGTCATTTCGCTCGACCGGGCCAACGTCGACACTGATGCCATCATTCCAAAGCAGTTCCTGAAGTCCATCAAGCGCAGCGGCTTCGGCGTTTACCTGTTTGACGAGTGGCGCTATCTCGACCGCGGCGAACCTGACATGGACTGCACCCACCGCCCACTCAACCCCGACTTCGTCCTCAACAAACCGGCGGCCTATCGGGCCCGGATTCTCTTGACGAGGGAAAATTTCGGTTGCGGGTCTTCTCGTGAACACGCCCCTTGGGCCCTTGAGGATTATGGCTTTCGAGTGCTGATCGCGCCCAGTTTCGCGGATATCTTTTATAACAACTGCTTCAAGAACGGTCTGCTTCCGATCGTACTCGATGCCAAAACGGTTGATCGTCTGTTTGACGAGGCCAAAGGCGTAGGTTACCAGCTCGAAGTCGATCTTGAGAAACAGACCATCACGACGAAGTTTGGTGAGCGGATCCACTTTGACATCGAGCCGACCCGGAAGCATCGCTTGCTGAATGGCCTCGATGACATTGCCTT
>CAILMG010000303.1 GCA_903835265.1 uncultured Methylococcus sp. | reverse complement strand
TGCGCCGACCAGACCAAGCCAAAGTGCTGTGACCTTGACCAGGGCCTTGAGGCCTGGGAGTACCTCAAGCGGCGGCTGGATGAACTTGGGCTCTCTAAATCAGGGGAAATCGCACGAACCAAGGCCAATTGCTTGAGGCTTTGTCTCAAAGGCCCCATCGCCGTCGTCTATCCCGAGGGAGTCTGGTATCACTCCTGTAGGCCGGATGTACTTGAACGCATCATCCAAGAACATCTGATCAAAGGCCGGGTGGTTCTGGACTATGTCATCAAAGGCGATGAAGCGATCAGCACAGTCCCACTCCCCTTCAACTGAGCGGCCCTACTTGCTCCTCAAGCCCGCTCAGCTGGGTTGAGGTGCCAAGCGCTAGGAGCTGATCGCCTGCGGTCAGCGTCACTCGATCATCCGGGTTTGGAAGAACTTCGCTACCTCGAAGAATCACCAGGATATTAGCGCCCGAGTGCTCCCTCAGCTTGAGCTCCGCGATCGTCTTCCCCACGATGGGGGAGTCTTCTCGAACCTCAATCCCTTCGAGATTAATCCGCTCATCACCCTTTGAAATCACCGTCTCAAAGAAATCGACGACAGTCGGACTCAAAATCAAATGCGCCAATCGGCGCCCACCGATTGCATGCGGACTGAGGGCGCGATTGGCACCCGCTCGGGTCAGCTTGGGGATACTCGACTCGACGACCGCCCGAGAGATGATAAAAAGATCGGGATTAAGGACACGGGCTGACAAGACAATGTAGATATTGACCGCATCATCACCACTCGTAACAATGAGGCCTTTGGCTTTCTGAATACCAACGCTCTCAAGGACGCTGTCATCACTCGCATCGCCCTGGACCATCAGATAACCCTGCTGAACCGCAAAGGCCAGGGCTTCAGGCTTTGGATCAATCAGGACAAAAGGTGCGCCCGCATCCCAAAGCTCCTTGGCCGCCTGACGGCCAACCCGTCCTAATCCAGCCACAATGATGTGATTTTTTAGGTGACTGATTTCTCGTTGCATCTTCTTGATTCCAAGGGGATCAGCAATACGGGCCATCACCAGGTAATCCATCGTGACGGTCAAAGAATAATAAAGACTGCCAATCCCTGTGATAGCGATAAAGATAGTAAAGACTCGACCGGCTTCATCAAGATGGATGACCTCCCCATACCCAATGGTGGTAATGGTGATGATGGTCATAAAGAGCGCATCCAAGAGCGTCGCATCTTGACGCTGGCCCAGCCAATAGTATCCGGCGGTTCCAACGAAGGTCACTAGAATCACTAAGGAGATCGGCAAGATCAGGCGATCCCTGAGACGAGTCGGTATCCAACGCTGATGTTCAGAAATCATCGAGACCGAAACGGTGCTGTCCGATTAGAAATGAAGCCCTGTCTCCGAGAGGCCTCCGCATAACCCCACGATCACCGCATCCAGCGTTCGATGGCCGGAGAGGATGGCAAGCCCATATGGGGCGGCACCGTTTCACCCTGCCAAAGCTTTTCGAGTTGATAGAAATCCCTGATCTGGGGCTTCATGACATGGACAATCACATCACCAAGATCAACGAGGACCCATTCACCGACATCTTCACCTTCGACGCCGAGTGGCATCGTATCGTGCTTCTTGGCTTCCTCAGCGACATGACCGGCTAAGGACTTCACATGCCGCTCGGAGGTCCCACAAGCAACCACCATGTAATCGGTCATGCTCGTCTTGCCACGGACATCCACCACCAAAACATCACGCCCCTTTCCATCCTCGAGGGTGGCTAGCACCAACTTAAGAAGCGCGTCAGGATTCATAGGAGGCGGGTTCAGTGATTCAAGCATCGGTGGTAATGGGACATTTTTTGGAAAAGGCTATGACAGCACTATTGCGCCAAATCATCCGAAATACAAGGCGGATGAAGGTCATCGATGTGATTTTTTCTCAGGCTTCTTATGAGGAGATGTTTCGCGCTCCTTGATTGGAGCGGGATGCGGAGCCTTTGCGCCCTTACTGCTGCCTTTACCATGCGCCTCTTGATGCGTGGCTTGCGCCTTGCCTTGGGCAACGGTCTGGCGTCCCTTAGTAGCATGGGTTTCATGAACTGCTTTTTTCGCTTGCCGGTCCGTTTCGGCATCATGCGACTTGCCATGAGCGGGGGTGGACTCCTCTTGAGGATCGTTTAAGACGAGCTTTTGGCCTGCCTGAACCTGGGTCCTTGGCGAAATATGGTTCCATTTTGCAAGATCATCGACATCCACCGAATGTTTTCTCGCCACCTCGTAAAGCGTCTCACCGCGCCGCACCTCATAGCCCCCCTTGTGGCTTCCGCCCTCTGAATGGCGCTGCGAGACGTCACCGGCCGATGCTCGGCCATATCGAGTCTCCGAAGTCGCCTCTGAAGAACGACGACTTTCAGCGACATCATCCCGAGGCGCCCCTCGTCCTTCACTGCCAGAGGCTCTTTTAGCCCTAAAGGCACTGTCATAAGACGCATAGGGAGTGCTTGAACTTTGATCTTTGCCATCACTATTGGCGTCACTCGATTTTTTCTGAAATTCGCGCCGGAAGTTCTGAAAGGCACCCGGCTCTGTCGGAAGCCCTTCATCAAAAGTCGTTGGTCGTGGGAGGGGGCGCCGCTGTGAGTGCAGTCGCTCGACTTCCTCACGGAAGTCGGCAGCCTTCTTATCAGCCGGAATATAGAGATGATAGCTGCCATCGATATCCGCGTACTGCCCTTTAAAACCAGGGTTAAGCTCATAGAGCTTATCGAGCGATATCCCCGCTGCATCCGCTGCCAGCGCGAGGTCTAGCTGATTGGTTACCTTAACCGGCTTGTATTGGGCAACATTTGGGAGATCCTTGAGACTGATCCCGTATTTCTCGGCATCGGCAAACAGCCTTGATACGGCCAAAAGTTTGGGGACATAGGCTCGGGTTTCTTGCGGCAGATTCAGCGACCAAAAGTCGGTCGGAAGACCGGCGGCTTGATTACGGCGAATCGCACGCCCGACCGCGCCCTCCCCACAGTTGTATGCCGCGATAGCAAGGAGCCAATCGCCAAAATCACCGTGGAGTTTCTTGAGATACTTAATGGCGGCCTTGGTGGACGCATAAACATCCCGCCGGCCATCATAGGAATGATTCCGCTTCAGCCCATAGTTGGTGCCCGTTGAGGGAATGAACTGCCAGATACCTGCAGCCCTTGCTGGTGATACCACATGGGGTTGGAAAGCACTCTCTACAATCGGCAAGAGAGCAATTTCACCTGGAACATTTTTTTTCTCGACCAGCTTGACGATGGAATAGAGAAAGGGTTCTGCGCGGTTTTGAGCTCTTTCGAGATAGGCGGGGTGGTTGGCAAACCAGTTCAGCTCCCGATCAATATCGGGGTGATCGATGGGCGGTAAGGCATAAAGGGCAAAAAGACGATCCCACAAGGTGTCATATTGTGATCCTCTGGAGTCTCGTCTTAGGCGACCTGTCTTTCCCTTCCCGTTTAACTCGAGCTGGGACGAATCAGGTATAGTTGGCGCTTTCTTAACCTCGTTTCGGGAACATCCAGAAAGAATCGAGGCCCCGATGAGAAAGCAGCACATCAATCTGATTCGAGACTTTTTTAGTTGCATCGCTAAATGGATCCTCAACTCGGGTATTGGCCGTTTGATTTCAGGGTATTGGCGTAAGGCACATGAAAACAAGACGACCAACCCATGCGCTTTCGCGCCACGAATTCCTCAGATGGTATCACGTGGCCAGCATCGGACAAACGCTACAGAACCGAGAGTCCCTGTATCTGAGATCTTCTCTTAATCTCGCCTATCAGCAAAAAACCTTGCAAATCGGACGCTTGGGGTCCGAAAGTCATTATATTGACCCTGACTTCATCGGTGACTTCGTGCTGGCCGATAACAAGGGCCCAAGGAGCTTTCCAACCTTTGTTCAGGCGACCGCCGGAGCCCTTCCCGTCGCCACTGAAAGCATCGACACCGTCATCCTTCCCCACGTCCTCGAGTTTGTATCAGACCGCCATCAAGTTCTTCGAGAGGTGGCTCGTGTTCTCAAACCCCAGGGGCGACTTTTCGTCCTCGGTCTCAACCCCTGGAGCCCCAGACGTCTCATGCGCTTTTCACGCCAGCCCTCTTTCTGGAAGTCGCCGCTGATCCTGGCGCACCATCTCCTCGACTGGCTGAGTATCCTCAATTTTGATGCCGACCTTGAAGTGGCTTTCAGCAGCCTCGGCGGGAAGGAGATCAGAAATCCTGAAACGGCCTTCGAGGACATCAAGGCCAGCCTGGCGCTGGGATATGCCATCAAGGCGATCAAGCGGGATTATCGGCTGATTCCCATTGAGCCCCATTGGTCCCCTTTAAAACAACTGGTGAGCGGTCATCTCATTGAGAACCCGCAGCTCAACCGACAATCCGAAGGACCCCATGACTGACGCCGTTCGCATTTTTACCGACGGTGCCTGCCGCGGCAATCCTGGCCCCGGAGGCTGGGGAGCCCTCTTGGTCTATCGAGACAAAGAACTCGAGATCTTCGGCGGCGAATGGGCCACGACCAACAACCGAATGGAGCTGATGGGAGCTATCAAGAGCCTTGAAGCGCTCAAAAAGCCCTGCCGAGCGGTCATCACGACCGATTCGACCTATGTCATGAAAGGGATTACCGAATGGTTACCGAACTGGATCAAAAAAGGGTGGCGGACGGCGAGTAACCAGCCGGTCAAAAATGCCGACCTCTGGCAGCAACTGATGGCGGCCACAGCCCCCCATGAGGTGGAATGGCATTGGGTGAAAGGCCATAGCGGCCACCTTCAAAATGAACGAGCAGATCGCCTTGCCAATCAGGGGATCGATGACATTCTTCAGCAACAAAAGGCGCACCGATGATCCGTCAAGTTATTCTCGACACCGAAACAACGGGACTTGACCCGGCTCAGGGTCACCGGATCATTGAAATCGGCTGCGTCGAACTGCTTGATCGGAAGCTCAGCGGAAACCATTTTCACGTATATCTCAACCCCGAGCGAGAGATTGACGCTGGCGCGGTTGAAGTCCATGGTCTCAGCGAGGAGTTTCTGGCCGACAAGCCGCATTTTCAGGACATTGCCCGTGATTTCCTCAGCTTCGTCGAAGGGGCTGAGCTCATTATCCACAACGCCCCCTTTGATGTCGGCTTCCTGAATCACGAGCTCCGCCTGCTGACGCCTGACACGCCCCTGATCAACGATCTCTGCGAGATTCTTGATACCCTCCAGTTCGCAAGACGGAAACACCCAGGGCAGCGTAATAGCCTTGACGCCCTGTGCCGCCGTTATGGGATCGATAACGCCCATCGCAGCCTCCATGGCGCGCTGCTGGATGCGGAGCTCCTGGCCGAGGTCTACCTCGCGATGACCGGCGGCCAGACGACGCTTCTCCTCGAGGAAGTGGAGCAGGAACCCTCGGAAGCCATGCTGATGAGCCGAGAATGGGCGCGCCTTCATATTTCCGATCGGCCGGCTTTAAAAATCATCCGGCCGAGCGACACCGAGCAGGCAGCTCACCATCAGCGACTCCTCGAGATCGACAAGGCCAGTGGCGGGGAATGCCTTTGGCAGAGACTCACCGACGCCGTCTAAGCCCGACTCAGCCAAGCGCACTGCGGCTTTTTTTTGCTTATACTGGAACCCTGACCATGGGGGCTTTTTTTTAATCAGGGGGGACCATCCTATGCGTAGGGTTATATTTAATCAGAAGGGCGGTGTCGGGAAATCCACGATCACTTGCAATTTAGCGGCAATCAGTGCCGCTGCCGGCAAGAAGACGCTGGTCATCGACCTGGATGTTCAGGGCAATTCGTCGCAGTATCTCCTTGGAGATAAGGTGCCGGATGCCGAGGCGACTATCGCCCATTTCTTCAAGGAGTCTTTGAGCATCAAAGTCTTCAGCAAAGGCCAAGCGCAAGCTTTTAACGATCAGATTCATGCAAGCCCCTACCCAAACCTGCATGTTCTGCCGTCACATCCAGAACTTGAACCCTTACAGAGCCGCCTCGAGTCGCGCTATAAGATTTATAAGCTTCGTGAGGCTCTGGACAGCCTCGAGGGATTTGATGCGATCTATATCGATACACCGCCGGTTCTCAATTTTTATAGCCGCTCGGCGCTGATTGCTGCCAAACGCTGCCTGATTCCCTTTGATTGCGACGCGTTTTCGCGAGAGGCGCTTTACTCACTGATCCAGGTACTGACGGAAATTCGGGAAGACCATAATCCTGAATTGACCATCGAAGGGGTGGTGGTCAATCAGTTTCAGTCGCGCGCCAAACTGCCGCAGCAACTGGTTGATGAACTCTTAGATCAAGGACAACCGGTTCTCGGCACCAAGCTCTCCACCTCCGTCAAGGTCCGCGAATCGCATAGTCTGTCTCGCCCATTGATTCACCTTGTGCCAGAACACAAACTTAGCAAGGAGTTTGTCGCGCTCTATCAGGAATTGGAAAACCGCTGAAACCCAAAAGATCTTGAAAAATTGACCTGATGTCCGCGGCATCAGGTCAAAACATCCATGATGAGGACGATGTCATAGATCGGACCTTAACGCCCCATCAGCCCCCCAACCCACGATTCTCCATGCGGCTTTCCCCTTTTCATTGGCCCTTATCGGTTCAAGTCTTGATCGCCATGATCATAGGCGTTGCCCTCGGGGAATTCGGCGGCACGCAGCCCTACCTCGGCGGTCTGGATAACAATACCCTCGGCCAGATCGGGATGATGATCATCCGCTTTCTAAAAGCCCTAGCGGTCCCCCTGATTCTTTTTGGCGTTCTAGATGCCATTATTAGCAGCCCCGTCACCGCCAAAATGGCAGGAAGGCTGGTCATCATCTGCCTAGTCAATGTCACGGTCGCCTTGATTATCGGTCTCACCTTGATGAATACCCTGAGACCCGGCGATGCCTGGCGCGGTCATACCGAGGAACTAATTCAAAAACTCGGGGCTCCTCAAACGCCGCTAGGCCAGGGTCTCAAGCCGACGTTGGACCCACTTCAAAGTCTGAACGGCCTCATTCCAAACCACCTTCTTGAACCGCTCCTCAACAACAACGTCATCGCCGTGGTGTTACTTGCACTCCTCTTTGGAGCGGCCATTCGGTCAATCCGGGGACGAACGGTTGATGGGGTGCCCGTTCATCTAGACGCCATCGAACAGGCGATCCGTGGCCTTTACCAGATTTTCGCCCACGTCCTGACCTGGTCAGTAAGGATCGTTCCCCTGGCCGTCCTCGGTTTGGTGGCCCATGCGGTCTCAAAATTAGGGCTGAGTCTCTTTCAAGATCTCATTAGCTATGGCGGCATCGTCATTTTGGGGCTTTCGCTTCATGGCCTGATTTACTACCCCTTCATGGCCTTTTTTGCGGGCGGCATCGCCCCCCACCGTTACCTCGGCCAGGGAGCTGATGCCATTTTGACCGGCATGGCTACTAACAGCAGTCTCGCTAGCGTTCCCATTACACTTCAATGCCTCAAACGAATGGGCGTTAGCGAGACGTCGGCGCGATTGGCCGCCTGTGCCGGCACCAACCTCAATAACGATGGAGTGACGCTTTATGAGGCCATCACCGCGCTATTTCTTGCCCAAGCTATTGGCTTAGATCTCACCCCGTTTGAGCAAGGGGTTGTGGTTCTCTCGAGCCTCATGGCGAGTATTGGCATTGCGGGCGTTCCCGAGGCGGGTCTCATCATTCTCCCTTTGGTTCTCGGATCAGCAGGGCTCCCTGAAGCGGTGGTCGCCGCCGCAATCCCCCTCATCGCCCCGATTGACTGGATTCTTGCTCGCTGCCGTTCCGCTGTTAATGTTCTCAGCGACATGTTGGTGGCGATCCTCTTGGACGCCTGGAATCAGCGCGCGCCTCGGCGCCAATCAGCTGATTAAATAATATGCATCGACAGCGCATCGCACCTTTCATTCAGCTTGAAAGATTGCGCAAAAGTTGCCCAATTCATTGGTTATCAATAAGCCATACTGATTTTGACCCTATCGCCCCTCTTTATCAGCCCCCATCCTTCATCCGATGAAGACCTTGAGCAACAGACAAGAAGGCGATGGGGTTCGACTCATCAGCATCGACCATCTCCGGGGGATCATCATGATCCTGATGGCTCTCGATCACACCCGGGATTTTTTCAGCAATGTCCATTTTAATCCCCTCGATCTCGATCAAACGAGCCCTGGTCTTTTTCTGACGCGCTGGATCACCCATTTCTGCGCGCCACTGTTCATTCTCCTTTCGGGTATTAGCACGGAACTGTCGCTCTCACGAACGCGTGACAAAGCCTCACAATCGCGTCTTCTCTTCATCAGAGGGGCCATGCTGATCCTCCTCGAACTGACCTGGATCCGGGTCTTCGGTTGGGATTTTGGCCTTGATCGAGACCATATGAGTGTGGGCGTCATCTGGGCCATTGGATGGAGCATGATCACCCTCGGAGGCTTCATCTATCTCCCAAGGATTTGGATCCTCATTTTCAGCCTCACCCTGATGCTGGGGCACAACGCTCTCGATGGCATTCATCCTGATCGTCTTGGTTCTCTGGCCTGGCTTTGGCAGGTCCTCCACACGGGGGGACAAATCCCCCTCTGGGGAAGTCAACACTTTCATCCCTACTATCCCTTGATTCCCTGGCTGGGGCTAATGACCTTCGGATATGTCATAGGCCCCCTGTTCCATCGCCGCGCCAGGGATCGACAACATCTCCTCATGCGACTGGGCTTCGTGTTAACGGCCGCCTTTATCACGCTTCGGTCTACTCATGGCTACGGCGACAGCCATGAGTGGGTGAATCAGGGGCCTTGGATCCGGCAGGCCCTTGCGTTTCTTGATTGCACGAAATATCCCCCCTCGCTCCACTACCTTCTGATGACGCTGGGGCCAGGTCTCATCGTGCTGTCGCTGATCGATCGGGTATGGCCCCAGCGAAAGGCGCTGCTTGCCATCTTTGGGGAGGTCCCGCTTTTTTTCTATCTTCTCCATCTCCCCTTGATTCACGGCCTCGCTGTCCTTTGGGACCTGTCGATCTATGGATCAGCGATATGGGAATTCAACTGGCCCATCAATCCGGACTCCATCAAGCCCCCCATCGACCGCGGGATGCCCTTATCAGGGGTCTACCTGATGACGGGTTTTGTGATCCTGTTGCTGACCCCTCTATGCCGCCAGTACGCTCAACTGAAGCGGCAACGAAAACATCCGCTCCTGAGGTACCTCTAGTATTCATATGAGCGGCGTCAGTTGACACTTCTTTTTTGATTCTGCCCGATTTTTCGGGTCCTCAACGGGTCAATTTTGGTAAGGTATAACTTTGTGAGTCTCATTTCATGGACACCTCGGCGATCGGCATCTATCGCTCTGGCACTTCATGAGACTTGGGACACGCCAAGCACCTTTAGGCTTAACGCTATGAAATCGGAGCGCAGTTCAAAAAAGATCGGAGGGGTCCTCCTGTTCTATGGGTTCGTTATCTTTATGGCGACAGCCATCGCAGTCTTCTGGCGCCTCCATAACATCTATCACCCCCCCCAATATCACCAAGAGCTTCTTCTGCCGCTGCCTGAGGAAACCGCAGGGACAGCGAACCATCGCATCGAAGTCGGATTGCTCATCAACAATATTTACAATTTTGAGGCTGACCAAAAGACGTTTGATGCGGACGGCTGGGTTTGGCTGAAATGGTCAGCAGACATCGAGAAACTGATGAAGGCGAATAAGGTCCACCCTCAAGACCTTTTCTTCTTCTTTAACCAGGTGGACAGTTATGATTCAAGCGTCACACCTGGCGATTTAGCACCGAAACTTACACCGGATGGGCGTTACTACGCGAAATTCCAATTCTCGGGGCACTTTTTCGCTAATGAACTCGACTTCAGAAAATTTCCCTTCCAGACTCTCAAACTCCCGATGGCCCTCGAGTTAAGGACTGGACACCGGCTGGGCCTCCATGACCCCTTTGCGATGCAGATTGATCATGAAAATTCGGGGTTGGGCGCCTATATCGATATGGGCGGGTACACGACCTTAGGGTATACCTTGGCCGGTTATACCCATCAATACGAGAGCTCCCTCGGGGATCCTAGCTTCGGAAAGGAGCCTAGGAGCACTCCACAGGCACGAATGGAAATTGCTTACCAGAAGGCGCCGGTGGCAACGGTTTTGAAAATTCTTCTGCCGCTGATCGCGGTGATGGCGCTGGCACTGCTTTCACCGTCGATTTCCCCAACAGGCTGGGATGTCAGGGTCGGAATCCCTCCGACAGCATTGCTAAGCCTCATTTTTCTTCAACAGACTTACCAAAATTGGATCCCTGAGCTGCCTTACATCACCTTTTTAGATACGATCTATAACGTCTGTTATGCCACTAACCTGATCCTTTTTGGCCTCTTTCTTTGGGGAACGAACGCCTACCATCTGGCTTCTGAAGACGACAAGCCTTCTGTTGTCGAGCGCATCGACCAGATTGATAGTTATTTCCAGAAAGGACTGGTCGTGTTGATTTTTTTAGTGATCATTCTCAACTGGAGAATCATGGGGGTGGGGGTTCCGCATTAACTCAAGGCCTCGGGGGTCGACGTGCATCCATGCACTTCATTCTGTGCCGAACAAGAAACCTCATCATCTCGATGGCCCATCTCATGAAGGTTCAATGGACTAGAGACCGAGGTCTCCAATGAATCGCTGGGTCCATCCATAAACGCCAACCCCTGCCACCGAACTGCAGGTCGGCGATGCCGAAGACTGGCTACAGGGTGCATCCCGATCAATCGACCAGAAATGAGCGCCGGCAAGCTTATTCGCCTTGCTCCATTGCACCATCGTATCTACATCTTGGAGCGAGAAGACCTCATCATTGACGTCATTAACGCCGATCATTGGAGTCAGCTCAATGCGCTCAGAGGGCACCCCATAGCGTGCGGTCAGATTCTTGGCCGCCTGAATGGCGGTTTGTCCCATATCGCAACGCCCGCTGCTGCCCACCACGCAAACACCTGGACCTGCAGTACCATAATCCATCACCATCAGGTTGATGGTGTAATTAGAGAGTGGGTATTTTGCGAGGGCCATCATGACGTTATACCCGGTCACACTGAGATCACCATAAGGGGCTGATGCGGCCAGTCCATTGGGGGAACCTAGAGTCGCAATCGTAAAACTGAACCGAAGATTTGGATAATCCGCCTGGACCCCCTTAATCTGAGCGATCAGACTCTCAATCACGGCGGCCGTCTGCCCCCCCTCAATATCAAAATCAACACCCACTAGATTCTTAGAGGCATAGCGGTTAATGAAGGTCCGCATGCCATCAACACTCGAACAGGTAAAGGTGCCAGCGGCCCCACCGGTTGAAATCACATAATTCTTATTCGCGTCGGTATAGGCCTTGACGTTAGCTCCCGCGATCGCATCAGGCTGGATGCCGGCCCAGTTTTCCTGTCCACATTCTCCCGTTGCAAAGGCCCAGGTCACCGCCGGCACTTTAGCGGGAAGAACGTTGAGCAAGGGATTCAAACTACCGGTCGCGGACGTCGACATGACATTGGTATTCCAGTTCATCGAGATGCCGACATCCTTGTAGGGACTAAAAAGCAAGCCTCCAACCACGGAGCCTGTGGGAAGACCAATCTTGTTATTGACCGGTGGCGTGACCGGCACTGGGGTAATCGGAGTCGGAGTCGTCGAAGGATTGGAGGCGGATGCCGAATAGAGCACCGTGACTTGGCCATCCGCACTCGCCGCTTTTTGAAGATTTGCTGTCGCTCCGCCATTGAATCCACTGGTGGCGGTTCCACCCGCTGCCAGCGCCGATGACCAGGACATCGGGCTCAAGGTCACGGTCCCATCATTGGCAAAGGCGATTTGAAAATTCCAGGGACCACTTTTAAAGACATCTTTAGCGGTTGCAAGATCGGGGAATTTGATCTTGGCTTGCCAGCCTGTAGCGCCCCCTGAAAAGGGTTGTGCTGAGACATTCTTTACCGCGATCGTTCCACCATAGCCCCCGTCCCAGGCACTATCAACCGAAAACAGCACCTGAAGAATGGGCCCACTGATGGGGCTTGGCGGCACAGGCTGACTGATCGGCAACGGCTGAGGAGTGACCGTGCTGGACCCACTCGCCAGGAGATTCTGAAGTGTCTGCTGGGCCGTCGCCATCGTCATGACCGAAGCAGTACACGGCTGGCCATTCAAGGTACAGTTGGTCAGCGTAAACCCCGTACTGAGGACGCCGGAACCATTAAATCCGACATTGATCGTCGTATTAGCCGCCACATCCCCCGCCCAGGCTGGCGATACCAAGGTGAAGGTACTGGTCGTAGCATCATAACTGGCTGCCGCATTCCAGAATGACGAGGGCGCGACTTCCTTCCCGAGATCGGTCGACTGGAACTTCAAGATCCAGCCACCTGAAATCTTCTGGGGCACCCAAACATTGATCTGTCCGGAATAACCGGCCCAGCGATCTGAAACAGTGCCCCAGGAAGAAGAGGCCAGCACCATCACTTGGGGGACGGGTGCCGGCACCGTTGCGCCCTGGACCGATGGAGCCAGACATCCGATCGCCGTGACGGCGAATGGGAACCCCCCCTTAAAGGGACGAAGAATGGAGTTCATAGGATCATACCTCGTATTACGTTGATCACAATGGAAAGGCGCCAGTGACATCGTCTTCAGCACGGCCTTCCCCATGGCGTAAAACTCTAGGTTTCACAGATGACATAGTCCAATGAATGATCGATATTTTTGATATGCATCAGATGAATATTAGCTATGGATCCCATTAATTTTTGGGTGGGTCAGTCTCAACCCTCAGACCAAAAAAAGGGGCTACCGAAGTAGCCCCTTTCATTGGTTTCGCCCTCGGCCCGATCAGTGATTGATCAGGTAGTGGGTGAAGATGGATGCCGCATAGCCCAGAGCAATCGCCCAAGACCACTTCAGGTGGCTAAAGAAGGTGTACATGCCCCTCGAGGGTCCCATCAAAGCAACACCTGCCGCAGACCCCACCGACAACATGGTTCCACCAACACCGGCGGTCAGGGTCACGAGCAGCCATTGATAGAGATCCATGTCAGGGTTCATGCTGAGGACCGCAAACATCA
>CAILMG010000302.1 GCA_903835265.1 uncultured Methylococcus sp. | reverse complement strand
CGGATGGATAGCTCCTCATCAATCACACCGATCCCTGGAAGGGATGAAGGATCAAGCTGACCGCCCAGCCCTTTAGGAAGATCGTAATCAATAGCCGCCTCATCTCCGAGATGAACGACCTCACTCGTGCTAAGAGAAGCCTTGTTGAAGTGGGTCTCAACCGGTGCCTTCTGACACGCCATCAGCAGAAAAAGCCAAACGATAGGGAGCGTCGTGCGAATGAATGTCGCGCCCATCATTCCTCAATTCTCAGCAACCAGGGCTTTGCTGGCGACTTCATAAACATCGCTCGATAGATCACCGACCGTGACGATACGTTCTAGAGCTTCTCTCATGAAGCCCCCACGGATTGCGTCATAGCGTCGCCATCCGGTCATGGCCGCCAGCATCCTTGCGGCGATTTGGGGATTGATGGCATTGAGCGCTAGAACCTTTTCCTCCAAGAAAAGATAGCCACGGCCATCGATCGCATGAAAATTAACTGGATTCGATTGACTGAAGCCTCCAATAAGGCTTCTCACATGATTGGGCATGTTCATATCAAAAGCCGGATGCTGGGTGAGTCGAATGACGTCATCGAGGGTGCCTTGAAGCTTGCATGTGGCTTGGACGGTAAACCATTTCCCAACCACGAGATCATCTCCTTGCCATTCTTGATAGAAGGACTCAAGAGCCGAGGATTTATGAGGATGATGGCTATTGACGATGGCCGACAGTGCCGCCATCCGGTCGGTCATGGTTCGGGTATTTTTGAATTGCTCTAGCGCAAGTTCATGGGCCAGGGTGTCATCCTTTGCTTGGAGATAATCAAGGCAGACATTTTTAAGTCTTCTGCGGCCGATGGTATTCGCGTCAAATTGATGGAAGGCGTCCTCATGAAAACGCTGATAGAGATGCTGCCATTCGTTATGAAGGGCAATGGAGAGGGCATTCCTTAGAGATTCTCGGCCATGATGGATGGCGACTGGGTCCATGACCTTGAGGAAGCTGCCGATGTAATCAGTGCTGGGTAGGGTTAATAGCAGCGCCTCATAGGAAAGATCCTTCCACTCTTTTCGGGCGACTTCGCTGAAAGCTTCAATCAGGATCGTCAAGACCTTACCATCGACCTCATCGGTGATGGCATTCAGTATGGCCTGAGTGGCTAGCTGCTGGGCGGCATCCCAGCGGTTAAAGAGATCCTCATCATGAGCTAATAAAAACCCAAGGGTCTCTGGGGTTCTAGATTGAAATAACTTGATGGGTGCAGAAAAGTTTCTGAACGCAGAAACCACCGGAGCTTCTGTCAAACCTTTGAAGATGCATGTGGTGACGGGGTCCTTTAGCGAGATAATTCGGGTCGTTTGGGGGTAGGGGCCCGATTCTCCCTCAAGCTGAAGTGGGAGTGACTCTCCGCTCTTACCTATCAATCCCAAAGCCACGGGGATCTCGAGAGGAGGTTTATGTGATTGCCCAGGCGTATCCGGTGATCCTTGCGTGAAGGTCAGCTTGAGTTCACCTTTGGTTTGATCGAAGGCCTCCTCGACATGGACTTCAGGGGTCCCCGCTTGCTCATACCAGCGTCTGAACTGATTTAGATCACGGTGATTCGCATCTTCCATGGCCACCACGAAATCCTCACACGTCACGGCTTCCCCGTCATGACGATCAAAAAAGAGATCCGTTCCTTTTCTGAAGCCTTCAGATCCTAATAGCGTCGCCATCATTCGGACGACTTCAGCCCCTTTCTCATAGACCGTTAAGGTATAAAAGTTATTGATTTCTATGAAGGATTCGGGGCGAACCGGATGCGCCAGGGGCCCTGCATCCTCTTGAAATTGTCGGGTCCTAAGCATGTTGACTTCATCGATCCGTTTCACTGGGCGTGAATGACGATCGGCTGAAAATTCTTGGTCCCGATAAACCGTTAAGCCTTCTTTAAGGCTGAGCTGGAACCAGTCTCTACAGGTGATGCGATTCCCGGTCCAGTTATGAAAATACTCGTGACCAATGACGCCTTCAATGTATTCATAATCAGAATCTGTAGCGGTTTCAGGACGGGCAAGTACATATTTCGTATTGAAAATATTAAGACCCTTATTCTCCATGGCCCCCATGTTGAAATGACTGACAGCGACGATCATGTAGAGATCAAGATCATATTCACGGCCAAAGCGGTTTTCATCCCAGCGCATGGCGTTGATTAATGAGGCCATGGCATGGTGGCATTTATCAATATCTGTCTCTTCAGCAAACACTTGCAAGGTGACATGCCGTCCCGAGGCGGTGGTGTAGTCATCTTGTAGGCACGCGAGTTTTCCGGCGACTAGGGCAAAGAGATAAGACGGCTTTCTGAAAGGGTCAACCCAGCGCGCGAAATGACGGCCATCAAGGAGATCGCCGGATGCTTCAAGGTTGCCATTTGACAGAAGAACGGGGTAATGGGCCTTATCGGCCATCAATGTGGTCGTAAACACGGCCATCACATCAGGGCGATCAGGGTAGTAGGTGATTTTTCGGAAGCCTTGGGCCTCGCATTGCGTACAAAAGAGTTCGCTGGCGAGATATAAGCCCTCAAGCGCCGTGTTCGCTAAAGGGTTAATCTCAGTCACAACCTCAAGATCGAAGGCGGCATCCGGAACGGTCAAGATCATGAGATGATCCTGGCTGATGCTGTAATAATTGGGCATCAATGGAATCCCATTGATCTTGAGTGACCGGAGCGTTAGCTGTTCACCATCCAGTTTCAGTCCTTCTTCTCGTCCGCAATAGGCAGGATTCTTGGAAACCCGGAGCGTCGAGGTGACCAGGGTTG
>CAILMG010000301.1 GCA_903835265.1 uncultured Methylococcus sp. | reverse complement strand
CTGGGTGCCTATCAGGTATTATTGAGTGCTCAGGTCGATGGGGGATTCGGGCGATCGTGGCACACGAGACGCCTTGATGCCGACAAAAATCGGGGCTATGCCCTGCAGTGGTTTCTGTTGGCCGCCCTCGCTCTGGTTTTGTTTGTCCGCCATGGATTGAAACGTTCCCCCACATGAAGTCACCATCGCCCCCCAAAATGCCTGCCTCAGGTCTTCGTAATAAAGTCTTGATTGTGATGATTGGCTTGAGTGCGATCATCCCCTTTGGTCTTGCATGGATCTATGCGCAGCACCCCGAATGGATTGAAAAAACCAGTAACTATGGCGTGCTGATCGCGCCGGGTCAGGCGCTCCAACGGGATGAATTATTCGCGGCCCCCCTCAATGACCCTCAAGGCTTTGAGCAGATTCGTGGTCGCTGGATTTTGATCCAGGTCTCGGGAGAAACCTGTGCTGAGGCGTGTAGCGAAAGCCTCCATAAGACCCATCAGGGCTGGTTAATGCTCAACAAAGAGATGCCAAGGGTCAAGCGCCTACTCTTGGTTCAGACCCCCAAAACCATCGAGGCATCCCCTGCGATTCAGCAAGATGATGCACTCCAAGTGGCCCTTTTAAAGCCCACGATTCTTGATGCTCTGACGCGCGCCATAGGGCGTCCCCCAGAGGATGGCATGCTCGTGCTCATGGATCCCCAGGCCAACTTGGTTCTCTGGTATCAGGGTGGCTTTGATCCCTATAAGATGGTCCGCGATCTCAAGCATCTGCTCAAGGCTTCACAGATCGGTTAAGACGAATCAACGTGAGACTGCTCCCTTCCATTTCCTGCCAGTGCCCATCATCTCCATGAAGAAGATTTTTCGACATTACACCCAGGTCTTTCTGCTGGTTTCGATCCTTATCTACCTTTTGGGGGTGCTCGGGCGACTTGGACAATCCCCTCGTGGGTGTCCCGATTGGCCGGGCTGCTTGGGTGAAGTGCTGATCGTTCCCAAAACCTTTTCGGCGGCTTGGTTTGTGCCGTTTCTCGAGATTTGGAGCCAGAATCAGTGGATGATTCCATGGCTGATGGTGGGTCTTTCTGGCCTCTTGTTGTTGTTGAGTCTTGGTGAGAGTCGGCAGGGTTTGAAGGGGATCGTGCTGGCTGCTTCGATCGCAGTATTGGCTTCTTTTGCCGCGATGAGAGGCATCCCGATAGACCATCCAACGCCCCTTAGCCTCTTTTTAGGCATTATGATGGTGTGCCTTGTTCACAGGCTCTGGTCCATGGGTTCAACCCTGGAGCCCCCAAGACAGGCCTTGCCCTTCTTGACCTGGCTGGGCCGCTTCGGTCTCCTCCTGCTCTTGATCGATGCGTATCTTGGCGGGTGGCTCTCACTGGCCGGTGGTGGGCTTTCTTGTCCTGAGGTTCCGACCTGCCTGGGCCATTGGCTCCCGACAGCGGACTACCTCGGCCTGATGAAGGCCCTCTTTGGGTCTCAAGGAGGCGATGCGGCGCTGCGAGCGCCGGGTATCTTGATTGCGCTCAACGTGCTGCATCGGATCCTTGCGGTCCTCGTTTTCCTCATGCTGACCCTGCTGGCGCAAGGACTGACCTCGAACCCAAAGGCACCGGCGCTCAGTAAAGAGGGTCTCTGGCTGAGTGCCTTGCTGTTGATTGAGGTGGCGCTGGGTCTTGGACTGGTCCTTTTACGTTTGCCTGTCCTTCTCGGGGTGGGTCATGCCCTCGTCGCTCTATTACTGATTCTGAGAGTCTCTCGGATCGAGCAGCGTCTGAGTCAGCTGCCCGTGGGTTCCCTCGAACCGCAACCCTCGGGATGGGCTCCTCGGGCTGAGGCCCCACCGATTTCTCAGCCCGCGCCCGATGAATCACCGAAACCTTCCACCCTATCGCTCTATCAGCGTCTCAAGGGCCAGCTTTCGAAGACCCGTACAGGGCTGACAGGGTTTTTGGGTCAACTGCCGGGAGGACGAAAGGAGATCGACCAGGCGTTTTTGGAGGAGCTTGAGGGGCAGCTCCTCATGGCGGACATGGGGGTCACGGTCACCCGTGACATCATTCGTCATCTAACCGATAGCCTCGATCGTCAGGAGCTTCAAGATGTCTCCGTGGTTAAAGAGCACCTCAAACGCTATCTCCATCAACTCATCGAGCCGGTGAGTCAGCCACTGGCGATAGCCGACACTAAGACCCCCTTTGTCATTTTGGTCGTGGGCGTTAACGGTGTCGGTAAGACCACGACCATTGGTAAGCTCGCCAAGCGGCTTCAGCTGCGGGGCCTGAGTGTCATGTTAGCCGCGGGTGATACCTTCAGGGCTGCGGCGGTCGAGCAGCTCCAGGCCTGGGGTGAAAGAAATCAGGTACCGGTCATTGCCCAGCATACGGGGGCTGATTCGGCGTCGGTGATTTACGATGCGCTTGAGGCGGCGAAGGCGCGAAGTGTCGATGTCCTCATCGCAGATACCGCCGGGCGTCTGCACAATAAGTCCAATCTGATGGAAGAACTGAGTAAGATCAAACGGATCATGGCACGCCTTGATCCCACTGCGCCTCAAGAGGTCTTGTTGGTGCTCGATGGGGGGACCGGGCAGAATGCGCTCAATCAGGCGAGAGAGTTTCATGAAGCCGTCGGGCTGACGGGGATAGCGCTGACCAAACTCGATGGCACCGCCAAAGGGGGTGTGTTGTTCGCCTTAGCTCAGCAGTTCGGTATTCCCATCCGGTTCATTGGTGTTGGCGAAGGGATTGATGACCTTCAGGACTTTAATGCGGACCAATTTATCGGCGCTCTCTTTGATGAGAACGACCTCAGCTAATGTTTTTTGGGTACCTGATTCTGTGAGGCTTTTATGATCATCCGCTTTATTCTCTCGCTGCTGCTGGTGCTTTCGACCTGGAATCCGACGGGGTACTGCTATGTTGACTGGTTTATGGCGCATTTCCCGGCGATCAGCGCGGAGGTCGCCTTTGTCGGTGTGGTCCTCTTGATTGGATGGGCTCTTTTTCTTAACGCAACCCTAGCCGCCTTGGGGTTTTTTGGAATTCTTCTGGCAACCGCCTTCTTTGGGACATTAACCTGGGTTCTGTTTGATCAGGGCCTGATTACGGCCAAGAATGACGTCGTCACATGGGTGACTCTGGTGGTGCTTGCGGGCATTCTCGCATTGGGTATGTCTTGGGGAAATGTCTGGCGCAAACTCTCAGGGCAGGTCGAGGTCCGTGAGGATCATCATCATTCATCGCGCTAAGTGACTAACGCGTTTTTGGTTTAGCCATCGCTCAAGAACGCAGCCAAGAGTTTTTTGAGCCAAAGCTGATCAAGAACACCGGCGCTTTCCCGAATACTGTGCATGGCCCACATCGGAGCGCCGCAATCGAGAGTGGGTATTCCAAGTCTTGAGGCGCTTAAGGGTCCAATGGTGGAGCCACAGCCAAGATTGCTTCGGTGGACATAGATCTGCCCTGGCACTTTGGCGCGGTCTAATAGATGTCGAAACAGGGCCTCGCCATCGCCGTTGGTGGCATAACGCTGATTAACGTTCAGTTTGAGGGCAGGGCCTTCATTGATCCTCACGTGATGATGAGGTTCGAAAGCGGTGGGGAAATTGGGGTGAAACCCGTGCGCACCATCGGCACTTAGGAGGAGGCTTCGGGCCAAAGACCGATGGAGGTCTTCCGGGTAGTGGTGGCGACTGTCGGGCGTAAAGTGAAGTCGTTCAAGAAGGTCCGAGAGGAAACGGCCATCGGCCCCTTGGTAGCTCTGACTGCCCACCTCTTCATGGTCAAAGAACGCGCAGACGACCGTCTGGCGTTGGTTTGTGTGTTCCAGCAAGGCCAAGAGGCTCGCATGACAGGATGCGAGATTGTCAATCTGTCGATGGGCAATAAATTCTTCATTCGCGCCCCAGAATCCCCCCGCTTGCGTGTCATAAACCCCCAGTTCGAAACTTCGAACCTCATCTTTTGAAACGCTGAGCGCCTTGGCTAGAAGCTTCAGAAAGAATCCCTCCGGTTGATCGCTGGATATCCCAAGGAGGAGGGGTAATTCCGTTTGAAGGTGAAGCTTAAGGCCCTCGTCGTTGACGTGCCGATTGAGGTGAATGGCGAGGTTTGGAAGCCTTAGAAGGGGCTTTTCGAAGCGGATGAGACGATGGCTGAGTTGAGACCCTTGTTGGAGCGTCACCCGTCCTGCAAGGCTTAAATCGCGATCGCCATAGGTGGCGAGAATCGGGCTGCCATAAACCTCGACGCCCAGGCGGACCAAATGATCCTGTTGGTCCATGCCTTGGGGTTTGATTCTGAGCCCGGGGGAGTCGGTGTGCGCACCAATGATCCTAAAACCGACCTCAGCAGGTGCCTTGGACCCGATCTGGAAGGCAATGAGAGAAGAGCCACCGCGAATGACGTAAGCCTTTTGGCCCTCGCTCAAGGTCCAGCGGTCTTTCTCATCCAGCGGGGTGAACCCCTCTTTCTGGAGTCTTGTTGCCAGCGTTTCTACCGCGTGCCAAGGGCTCGGACTCTGATCGATAAAGTCAATCAGGTCTTCGGCATGTTGACGGTGTTCTTGGCTGATCGTCATGGTTCTATAGTAGCTGAAATTACTTTTGTTCGGGTCCTTAATCCTCAATTGCCCGCATGGCTGAGCGCAAATCTGGGATAATAAGCCCCATGAAGTATGTAAAGACCCATGGGATGTCTTGATGGCGACGCCTCCCCTGTTGGCGGTAAGACATCTCAGCTGTTGTCGGGGTGAGGCCTGTCTTTTTGAGGGGCTTGATTTTTCGCTAGGGGAGGGAGAAGCCCTTCAGGTGGAGGGCGCCAATGGCTCTGGAAAAACCAGCCTATTGCGGATTCTGGCGGGGTTTATCCAGCCGGATGAAGGGGCCGTCTTGTGGCGGGGGGTTGAGATTAACCGGCAACGTTCAGCGTTCAGCGCCCAGTTGGGCTATTTGGGGCATCATCTTGGGTTGAAGCAGGACCTTTCGGTGACAGAGAACCTCAACATGGCACTCGCTCTGAGACAGGTGACTCCGGAACCGTCGGCGCTCATGAAGGTCCTTGATCGCTTGGGTCTTAGTGATAAACGAGAGCTTTTGGTGCGCTATCTTTCTCAAGGTCAACGTCAGCGCGTCGCCCTCGCAGGCCTTCTTCTCTCAGGAGCCAGACTTTGGATTCTGGATGAACCCTTTACCGCACTCGATGCGGATGGCATCCGGGAGATTCAGGGGGTGGTGACGGAGCATCTTGGTCTTGGGGGCATGGCGATTTTGACCTCGCATCAGGCGCTGAGTCTCAGCCGACCGCTATTGACGTTGCGTCTTGGGTAAGGGTGTGATCAAGGCTTTCATTGCATTGCTGCGCCGTGATCTCTTGCTGGCGTTCAGGCATCGTGCCGAGTGGTTCAATCCCCTCTTGTTTTTCGGCATGATTGTCACCTTGTTTCCTTTAGGGGTGAGCCCTGAAGCGTCTGTCTTGAGGGTCATGGCCCCCGGGGTGATTTGGATCGCTGTCCTTTTAGCGGGACTGTTCTCTCTCGAAAGCATGTTTCGCTCGGATTTTGATGATGGCGCTCTTGAGCAAATGGTCCTGAGCCCTTATCCCTTGCCTCTGTTGGTGCTGGCGAAGGTCTTGGCGCACTGGCTGGTGAGTGGTCTCCCCATGTTATTGATGGCGCCTCTCCTCGCTTTATTGATGACCATGCCGTTAGAGGGAATCGCGATGT
>CAILMG010000300.1 GCA_903835265.1 uncultured Methylococcus sp. | reverse complement strand
GTAGACATGGGTGGGTTTTTAATAACAATCAATGTGGATGACCCTTGATGGGGGTCTCTCTATTTTAGCTTGCTTCCTTACGATAAGAGGCCCCTCCGTCCGATGTCGTTTTTTCGTGATTTTAAGGCCGATAAACGCCTTTTTCTTAAATTATTAGGTGGGGGCTTCGTGCTTCAATCGGCCTCTATTCTGGCTCGAGGGGCGGAGGTTCATCTCGATCAGGTCCCTTCTCGGTTATTCGATGAGACACTGCGTGATGAGCTCCAGGGAAAGGAAGCACAACCGAGTGACCAAGTCATTCTTGAGATTCCCCTGGTCGCTGAAGATGGCGCGGTGGTTCCGGTGACGCTCAAAAGCCACATCCCCATGACCCGTCGACTTCTTTTATTCGCAGAAAAGAATCCAGGCCCATTGCTCGCGGCATTTACGTTTTCTCCCGACATGGAGCCTTTTGTTTCGATCAGAGTGAAATTAAACGCATCTGGCTTGGTTCTTGCTGTTGCTGAATCAGAAGGCCATTTTTATAGCGCTCATCAAGAAGTCACCGTGAGGGTGGGTGGCTGTGGGTGAGACGAGGCGGGCGGCCGCCGTGCCGATCAAAACCCAATTTGCCAGTGATAACTGGTCGGGGCTTTGTCCTCAAGCGATGAAGGCTTTGATCGAGGCCAATGAAGGTTTTATGGCACCCTATGGTTCGGATGTCTGGACCCAGAAGGCGTCTGAAGCGCTGAGCCAATTCTTTGAAACAAACGTTCAGGTCTATTTTGTCGCAACCGGAACGGCCGCCAATGCCCTAGCGCTCGCCCAGTTATCATCGCCCTCTGGCGCTGTCGTTTGTCACCCTTATGCCCATATCCGCACCGATGAGTGCGGCGCACCAGGCTTTTTGAATCCAGGAATGGGCCTCACGCCTTGTGATGGCCCCCAAGGAAAAATAGCGCTGGCTTCCCTCAGCGCCCTATTAGAGCGTCCAAGGGATCTTCGTCATCAACCGCCCCAGGTGTTGAGTCTGACGCAGACGACCGAGGTGGGTACCCTCTATTCTGAGCAAGAACTAAAGGCCCTGACCCAATGTGCGTCGACCAGGAAGCTTAAGATTCATATGGACGGTGCCCGATTTATGAATGCGATCGTCGCTGAAAATCGTTCACCCGCCGATCTCTCATGGCGCTCGGGCGTTGACGTTCTCTCGCTGGGCGCCAGTAAAAATGGGGGCGGCTACGGCGATGCCATCATTTTCTTCAACAGCGATCTTGGCAATGACTTTGGCTATCGAGTGAAACAAGGCGGACATCTTGGGGCTAAAATGCGATTGCTAGCGGCTCCCTTTCTGGGGCTTTTAGAGAAGGATGTGTGGCGAGAGAACGCGAGACATGCGAACCAACTGGCCCAACAATTGGCCACTCGACTCGAGACGGCGGGAGTCTCTTTGGCTTTCCCTTGTGAAGCGAATATGGTTTTTGTAACGCTATCTAAGAGCGCCCAATGGCAGCTGAAGGCGAAGGGTTGGGTGTTTAATCTGCCAGAAGAGCATGGCGCGGCGCGCTTTGTCTGTGGTTGGAATGGTGATGCCGTTGCAGTCGATCTCTTGGCCAACGATATCATTGAGGCGATTCAAGAGCTTTCAGAGGAGGGGCCTTAATGACTTTTCAAACCAGCGAGGCCATTGTCATCGTAGGGCTCGGTGAAATGGGTGAGCTGTTTGCTTCAGGCTTCTTAAAAGCGGGGTACCCCGTTATTCCCGTCTTAAGGAATACGGATGGGTCCAAGCTCCATTCGATGGCGCCATCGCCCTCCCTGGTTTTGATCGCTGTTGGAGAGGCTCAATTGGATGACGTTCTCCAACGCCTACCGACACCCTGGCGGGAGGTCACAGCCCTTTTGCAGAATGAGCTCCTCCCTGGCCAATATCAACCCCATGCGCTCATTGATCCAACCATCATTACGGTATGGTTTGACAAAAAAAAGGGGCGTCCCTCGGTCTCGGTCTTACCGACCGTCCTCTCAGGTCCCAAGGCCACATTAATTCAGCAAGCCCTTGAACATATGGACGTACCCTCCCGAATCGTTCCCGAGGCGCAACAACTCTTCGAGATGATTCGAAAAAATCTTTATATCTTGACCATCAATATTGGCGGTATCGTCGCGGGTGGTTCGGTCAGCTCCCTCTGGTCCCAGCATCGAGAGCTTGCAGAAGGCGTTGCCTCAGATATTCTCTCGATTCAGGAAGCCTTGGTGGGTGAGGCATTACCTCGAGCGGCGCTGATCGACGGCATGGTCGAAGGTTTTGAGGGGGATCCACAGCATGTGTGCATGGGGCGATCGGCCCCTGAACGCTTAAGGCGGGCAAGGGTCCACGCGGAATCGCTTGGTCTTTCAACCCCCTGGCTTGATCAGATCGCATCGCGCCTAAAGCCCACCACTTCAAGGGATGGCTTCTGATTGATTCAGCATCACGATCGCCTCTTCGCTTGCGGGCTTCATGCTGCGAGTCTAGAAGCCCCTTTTGCGGTTATTTCAGGAGAGGTTATTTCTCGGTCCCAGTTCTTTCAGGAGGCTCAACACCAGGGCCCTCTAGATGGGTCTTGTCTTGAGGTAGTTAATCTCCAAGAGGAACCTTATCCTTTTGCCGTCAACCTTCTGGGCGCTTGGTTCATGGGAAAACGGGTCCTGTTACCCCCTGATCGCTCCCCCCAAGGGCTAGAGGCACTCAAAAAGGTTTTCCGGGATCGGCGTGTCTTGATCGAAAGGGAGATTCAAGACCTGCCCATCGGGGCGCCCCTTCATCCTCTCGATGGCGGCTTTATCTTGCCAGCCGTCGATCAAGAGGTGTTGGTCGCCTTTACCTCGGGATCCACGGGACAACCCAACCCGCATGTCAAAACCTTTGGGATGTTATGGCACAGCGCCTGTCTGATTGATGATTTTTTGGGGGGTGTCCATGGGACGACGATGGTTTCGACTGTTCCACAACAGCATATGTACGGACTTGAATTGAGTGTTCTCCTTCCTCTTTTTTGTGGAGCCGTTCTTGCCGCAACGAAGCCATTTTATCCCGCCGATATCATAACGGCTCTCGATCAAGTTCAAAGGCCAAGGGCGCTGGTGAGTACCCCGCTTCATCTCAAGATCCTCTTGGACAGTGGTCTTTCCATGCCCCCCATCGATTTCATGGTGTCAGCGACAGCCCCTCTCGATCATCGTCTTGCTGTTTCTCTGGAGCATTCGTTTAAAGCACCCATTTACGAGGTCTATGGTTGTACGGAGGCGGGGTCTTTAGCTGGAAGACGCCCCACCCATGGATCCCCATGGCGATGGTTTAAGGGGGTCCATGCGCATCGGGCGGGTGGGGAGTATTTTGTAGAGGCTGATCATCTTCCTAAAAGGGTGCCGTTACCAGATGACATCACGGTCATCGATCCGCGCCATTTCTCTCTTGAAGGTCGTCGCTCTGATGTCATTAATATTGCAGGAAAGAGGCATTCACTGAGTGGCCTTGAGGCGCACTTTCTGGCGATTGAGGGCGTCAATGAGGTGGCGCTATGGATTCCTCCCGAGGGGCCAGAAGGGGGGGTCCAGCGCGTGATCGCTTTTGTTGTTGCGGACGATACCTTATCAAACCAAGCGATTATCGAGGCCCTTAGGGGCTGCGTTGATCCGGTCTTTTTGCCACGCGGACTTTATCGGATCGATCGGCTCCCAAGAAATGCCACAGGTAAAATCCCCTTGGCCGCCCTGAGGGCACTTCTTGATGATCAACCCACCGTTTTTGAAGGATCACTCTGAATCTTGAGTGCTTTTGGAAGCCAGCATCTAAGACAAGGGGCTGTCAGGAGCGTGCTCAAGACGGCCATGATCACCAGCATGGTGAAAACCTCAGGCGGGATCACGCCAAGATCATGGCCAAGATTGATCACGATCAGTTCCATCAGCGCTCGGGTATTCATCATGATCCCGATGCACAGTGATTCCTTCTGGTTTAAACCCGCAAAGCGAGCCGCGATAAAGCAGCCTCCTAATTTCCCAGCGAATGACAACGTCAGCAACAGCCCGCACCAACCCCAAAGTTCAAAGCTCTGGAGACTGCCGATATCCGTTCTCAACCCTGTAAAAGTGAAGAAGATTGGAAGGAAAAAGACACTGAGAAAGTCATTAACCCTGCTATCCCAAGCACGGACTAGATCTCGGCGTTGATGGAGGAGAAGGCCTGCCACAAAGCCACCAAAGATCGCAAAGATCCCGAGATGGCTCGTGATCATGGCAGATCCAAAAATAAACACCAGAAGGATGGCTAAGAGATCAGGAGGCAAGCGAGCGTCTTTCAAAGGGAATTGATGGACGAGCCACAAAAGGAGCGGCCGGATCAGCCAGAAGGCGGTCATCAGATAGAGCAGAAGCCACCCGATTTGGTGCAGCATCGCCTCGACATCCAAATGGTGGTTCGCGATAGCGGCCACCAAGCTGAGTAAAATCCATCCAATCGCATCATTTGCAGCCGCCGCAGTAATGGTGATGACCCCCAGCTTGTTCTGAGTCAATTGAAATTCCATCAGAATACGGCCAAGGATCGGAACCGCCGTAATCGACATGGCGATGGCAATGAAAAGCGAGTAGGCGAGGGGATCGATGGCTGCTGCCAGCACCGGTTGAGACAGTTGCCCAAAGGTGAAACCGATCAGAAAGGGAATGCTGATACCTGCTGCCGTGATGAGAAAGGTTGCTTTGCGATAGGCTCTTTTTTTGAGAGCTGAAAAGTCAAATTCAAGACCCACCTGGAACATCAAAAGGATCAGACCGATCTGACTCATGATGGTCAGGGGGGTTGGATTCCCTGTCTTGAAGAGACTGTTGAAGAGGTCAGGGGCTAGGCTCCCCAAAAGAGAGGGGCCCAAAAGAAGCCCTGCAATAATTTCACCGACGGCTCGCGGCTGGCCGATGCGTTGCGCAAATGCACCCATCAACCTCGCCGCCACAATGATGACCATCAATTGCCCGAGCGTGAAAAAAAGGAGTGTTTCGAGTTGTTGGAAGCTCGTGGGTTGCATGAAGATGCGTCGTTTAGATCATGCCGCCATTGACTGAAATAACCTGGCCTGTGATGTAGGCGGCCTTCTCAGAAGCCAGAAAGGCGACGAGATGGGCGACCTCATCCGGATGTCCAGCCCGCTGCATCGGCACCAGTGCCTTGAGTCGATCGGCATTAAAATATCCCTCTGACATCGCACTCTCGATGATCCCGGGGGCTACCACATTGACCAGAATGTTCCGGCTCGCCAGCTCAAGGGCGAGCGATTTAGAAGCGCCAATTAAG
>CAILMG010000299.1 GCA_903835265.1 uncultured Methylococcus sp. | reverse complement strand
GTTTCATCCGCGTGAGCCACCGGGGCTTTGCGGACGGTGTCGCCAATATGATCGTAGAGGGGCTCTAGCCATTGGGCGACCGGCTCCTGAGATTCTCTGATCGCACCGACACTGAACTGAAGACCCCATTGCATTTCAAGGAAGGTCTGGATATTTCGAGTGCTCATGCGAAAATGGCCACTCAAAAGTGCAATCCAGGCGATAAGCCCCGGTCCCATCTGACCGGAAGGGGTCGCCTTAGGAAGCTTAGCGACAACGGATCGGTTGCAACACGGACAAGTTCCGCCAAAGCGCTGGTGTTCGGTGACGGTATAGGTGATCTTGGGAAGGTCGAAAACCTGATGCCGATCCTTGGGGTCCGTATCGATCACGATCTCACCACCACAGGAACAACGGGTATCCGGGAAGTGACGCTCGATCTGATCGACTTCGGATTCCGGGACGACCTGACGGGTAGTCCGGATATGCCCCGGTTGGGCGCCTCGTTTCTTGTTGGAGGGTTTGCGGTGATGTTCTTTCTCGGCCTTTCCTGAAAGGCGGTCGGAGCTTTTCAAGATAGTTGTCGCGTCCACGCGTAATTTCTTTCTTACTATGCGGCCTTCTCGGACCGCTCTGGATTCAGGAATACCTCGTTCTGGATGGTCCAGTTTCTAGTACTTCCGGTCCATCGTTGCGGGTGTCTTTCCCGCGCTGCCAGATAAAGCTGATGACGTCGCCGAAGTAATTCCTCGGCCTCGCCCCGGTGACGCTCGGCAGGGGTCACAAAACGTATTCCGCTATGACGATGATCCTCGTTGTACCAGGTCACAAATCCATCGACCCATTCCCGGGCCTTTTCAAGACTTTCAAATGGCTTCGAGGGCCACGTCGGGCAGTACTTCGCTGTTCTGAACAATGTCTCTGCAAACGCATTGTCATTGCTCACTCTCGGCCGACTGAAGGACGGAACGACTCCTAAATTCTGCATCGTCGCCAACATCGTCGAGCCCTTCATAGCGCTGCCGTTATCCGAATGCAGGATCAACACTTCAAGCACTTTTTCCCTCAGCGTGCCACGCTTCAGTAACTCTGCTGCCAATGAAGAAGACTCTGCAATATGGACCTCGCTGGCGACCACCTTGCGACTGAAGACATCCTTCACCATGTACCAGTAATAAAACTGGCCGCGTACTGATGAGGGCAACCATGTGATGTCCCAACACCAGACCTGATTCGGTGCCGTTGCCATGTGCGTCGTGGGTGCACGCTTCTCATGTACCTTTTCTCTTCCTCGCCGATTCTGTTGACCATGATCCTTCATGACCCGATAGAAACTCGATTCGGATGCCACATACACTCCCTCATCCGCCAATCTCGGCACGATCTGATGCGGAGGCAAGCTGGCATGTTCAGGCCGATTCACGATCTCAATAATCGATGCTCGCTCTGCCTCTGTCAGCTTATGGGCCGGCTCTGGTCTTATCGCGCCAGGTCGCCCGTCCGTGGGCGAGTGCTGCCATCGTTGATAGGTCCTCAACGTGATACCCAGAGTCTCGCAGGCTTTGAACCGTCGAGCCCCGGCTATGACCGCCTCCTCAATCAAGGTCCTGGCCCTCAGGCGATCCTCGACCGAGATCAGTCGTCCTCTCCGTCCCCCCAAATCGCATTTGCTTTTTTTTTGAGGATGATCAGAGCCGCTGCCTCAGCAAGCGCAGCCTCCTTTCGCTTCAGTTCCCGCTCCAACTCTTTAATGCGGCGAGCGGACTGCTTTTCCTTTTCTTTGGTGTATTGTTGGCGACTCTCCGCCTGATCATTGGCTTTTTCACAGGCTTCGCGCCACTGTGCCACTTGCTCAGGATAAAGCCCTTTACTCCGACAATACTCCGATAGCTCGGTCTCACTCAGGGTCATCGTTTCAAGGACGACTCTGAATTTCTCAGCGCTGGACCAATCGTCAGATCCTTTTCCATTTCCCGGCATCACTACCCCTGATTCTCTAGCCTTTCTGCGCCAAGAATACAGGGTCACCACATGGATTCCAGTCTCTTCAGCCAGCTCAGAAATCGGCCGGTTCAAAGGGGCCATCATCTGACGGAGAATCCACTCCTTTTTCTCCACGGAATAACGTGCCATCTCATCGCTCTCTCCGCCCCCTGTTTCATTTCAAGGATTCAGTAGACGCGACAACTATCCTGACACAGGGGGCGGTCCTGGCTGGGGGGTATTGAGGAGTTGGTGGAGTTCAGTCCGGCCTGCTCCAACATGAGTCGGCACCTGTTTAAAAGATCCCACAAGGTATTGACCAGTGCTGTCGCCTCGGCATGCTCTTCAGGGCAGATGGGCCTGTCCTTATGTAACTCCATAATATTCATGGGAGTTATTGTAAGGCCTTATTTTTTCTGCTGATTTTTAGCCCTGAGCTGCGTTCTGGGCGATGAAAAAATCTTGGCAACAACCTGGCGTCGCAACCATCCAAATTTGCGCAGAAAAGAACCATAGTGAGCCCTTGCGGGATGACTGGGAGAGCCCGCTAAGGATCAAGAAAATGACCATTTCGGCCAAAAAACCCTGTCAAGTACTTTGGAGGGTTTTTTTAAAATATTTTTTTTCCTCGGATGAGCCTGAGGAGCCGAATATGGGTGCCTTGGTCCTGAATCGCTTGCGCCTGAGACGATCGTAATTTCGCAGACTCAACGTTGTCCATAAGATCAGCAATCAGGCGTGCCGCTTGCTCGGGATCATCGGGAACAGAGGGCTTGGTTTCGAATTCTACGGGGGGTAAGAAAAACGGCTTTTTCATCATAAGATGATGATGCCGGCCGAACCATCATCAGGCAAGCCCGTGAATACTTACACCTCACCCATCGCATCATTGGATAACAACGAACCTTGCGATTTAACGCCATGAAGAACGGCATAGTCATCTGGCTGCGAGGGGGTCATGTGGGCTGGCGCAAGCGCACTCACAAGATGCTTGCCCGAGAGCTTAGATTGAAAATTGATTCCATCGAAATCTACCCAACATCCACGACGACCGACCAATGGATGAAACGCACCAAATGGACGTCGACTCCACTATAGGAAGTCCTGCTATGAGAATGACGCTAAACCCAAAGGGTCAGCATCCGCCCTTACAGTCCTTTGACACCTTCAACTCAAGCTTTCCGTTGAATCAAAGGGCTAGATTATGGGTGACGCGGGTTCTGCTCTCTGGCTTGCTCTTTTTGTCGGCCTGCGCACCGACTCATTCGATCTCGGCCCCATCTTGCAAACAGCCTATCAATCAAAGACTGAATCCGTCGACCATTCGTGTTGAAGGCAACCTTCGCAACTTCATCGTGGCAGGGTGCGCCGACCACCTAAATCCCAAAGGTCTCCCCCTCATCCTTGCGTTCCATGGCGGGGGACAGGAACTCCACAATATAAGAGGGACGGGATTTATAGACTATACCGGCCTTGCATCAGCCCCAGCAGTCGTCGTCTTTCCTGAAGGCAATCCTAGTCGAAACGGCCACAGCTGGATCAATGCCTTTCCCTGGATGAAGTCGAATCCTTTCGATGATTTTGCCTTCATTGAACAGCTTTTGGTGGACATACAGCGAAGGAAAGATATCCCCCCCATCAACCTTGAACGCATCTTTGCCCTTGGAAAATCCGATGGTGCTGGGTTTGCAATGTCCCTCGCCTGCAAACCCCTTAAGTCTTATCATTTAGCGGGGCTTGCGTTGGTTTCCGGCGCCTATTTTGGCATCGGTTCGGCAACTTCATGGGGAGCATCGAGCGATAAGATCTGTCTGCCGATCGATCCTACGCCGATCCTCATGATCCATGGCACAGCCGACTCGGTGATGCCTTTCAATGGGCAGCATTTTTTAAATCCAAAGGCCCTAGCCCATCGCGATGGATATTGGTCACAGATCGATCCTGAAGTGCAGGGTGAATCCAGCAATACCTATACGGCGGATATTCCTCTCTATGCCGAAGCCATCGCGCGGGACACAGAAGGTTGTCGGGATGCGCAGGTTAAGCTCATTCATCGCGCAAGTATTGAGACCACCTGGACTGGTTGCAAGGCGCCGTTCCGAACGATGTGGGTTAAAGGGGGGAATCATGTCTGGGAAGGCCATAGGAACAGTGGACCTGAATCCGGCACCTCTCCCAATATGGATTTCGATGCAACGATAAAAATCCTAGAATATTTTGGGGTATACCCTTGAATTCGCAGGACGACTTTGAATCCCCCCTTCCTGAAGAGTGGAGATTCCTTTCCTGCCTTTGAGGGCCGCGGATTCTGACCTTGATCCCTGAGTGCTTCTAGAGTCTTGACGTGGGAAAAGGGCCATTATAGCAATTGATCCACCGGGGATCTTAAGGCAAACCAGGCTCTGGCAAGACGGGCCTGACCCCGATCAGCGCGAGGCTGAGGTGACTTTTTGCAGAAAGCCCTGAAGATAAGGGGCTGGAATATGGAAGGGGGCGGATTCAACTTGCACGGGACCATTGAGGCGCAAGGTGATCCCAATATCTTTGTGCTTCAAGAGGTCATCTTGGCTCAACTCGATTTCAAGGGTGTCCATGAACTCACAGTTGAATTCACAATTCGGTGCTTGGGAGCTGATGGTGGCTTGAAAGACGTGTCCTTCTGAATCTGAAGCTTTGTTATAGCCGTGCCAATGCCCCTGATAATAGTCATTGACGTTCAGAAAGAATCGGGTGGGTCTGCCGGCATAGACTGCAGCGTGCAGGCTGAATTCAATAGTCTCAGCACCCTCTTCTTGGTCGGAGTGAGAAGTCAGGGTGGGCCCTTCATAGTGAACGAAGGCTTTCTGGCCTGGATCCGAGCTGACAGTGACTCCGTTCATGACTTGATCCCTATTGTTGGGATCCACCACCATCGGAGCACAACCCGCCAGTAAGCCACCTGTTATCAACAAGGCTGTGAATCTATCTTTCATTTTTTTAGCGATTGTTGCCATAAAGATCATCCATTGAACATCACTGCCAACCACCACCGAGCGCCTTATAAAGATCCACCATTGCCAAGACCTGCCGCTGCTTCGTTTCGATAAGCTCTCGCTTTGCATCAAGGGCATCACGCTGCGTCGTCAACACATCAAGATACTCCGTCCGCGCAGACTTAAATAAGCTAATAGCAATGTCGATAGCGTTGACGAGATAGTCAACCTGCTTCTTCTTGATATCGAAGCTTTGACGCATGTTCGAGATATTATTGACCTGGTTTAACACCTCAACATACGCGTTGATAATGTTTTTCTCGTATTCAAAGGCCGCCTGGACCTGCCGCACATTCGCATTCCTATAGGACGCGATGATGGCATTTCGATTGACGAGAGGAGCAACCATCTCACCCGCCACATAAGCGGCTAGTGATTCCGGCGTATTAATAATGTACTTGAGCGCAAAGGCATCAAAACCAACGCCGGCCCTAATCCCAAAGGACGGCAAGAATTCAGCCCGGGCGACTTCAATATTCAGGCTGGCAGCGGCCAACTCCAGCTCCGCCCGCTTAATGTCCGGCCGATTCTGAAGAAGCTGTGAGGGGATCCCAATACTAAGGGTCTTGGGGTCCAGATCAAGGAAGCCTTGCGAGTTGCGTTGAATCGGCTGCGGGGTTCGACCCAACAAGAAATTAATCCGATTTTCTACAACGGTCATTTGCTGATTAATTTCAAAGCGTTTGCTCTGATTTTTTGCAACTTCCGCCTCATAACGTTTTACCGCCAGAGTATCTGCCCGGGCATACATCTGCAGCTCACGGACCATCTCAAGGGCATTCTGCTGAATCTCGATGTTCTGTAAAAGATTTTCAAGTTGATTATCAAGGGTCACCAACTCGTAATAGGCGTGAGCGACTTCCCCAACGAGATTGGTCACCAGGAAGTTCTTCCCCTCGACCGTGGCCATGTACTCGAACATGGACACTTCCGTAGCATTTCTTAACTTTCTCCAAATATCGATTTCCCACGTGGAGAAGAGACCGAACTGGTAATCCGGCACGAAATGAGGGAATGGCTGACCATCAAGAGGAAGATTCTGTTCAACGGCACCATTAAAAGTGTATTGACCCGGCTTTTCGCCACCCACCATAGACCCCCCTCTCACGAACGGGAGGTAAGCCCCTCGTCGGGCTTGGATTTCATTCTCGGCCGTACTGATGCGCTGCATCATGACATTGAGTTCTTTGTTGTTAGCGACCGCAATCTCAATGAGCTTAACGAGATGCTGATCTTCAAAGAAATCTTTCCACTTGAAGAACGCGGAGTTGGCCTTTCCTTGAGGGGTTGATTGATAATGG
>CAILMG010000298.1 GCA_903835265.1 uncultured Methylococcus sp. | reverse complement strand
GGGGGCACTCAGGCTCAAGATCGGTCTCGAGCAGGGGCCTGCGAAGGGCGCTTGGGCGCCACTTTGGGTGGTTGATTTTCCGATGTTCGAATGGGACGACAAAGATCAGCGTTTGTTCGCGCTGCACCATCCCTTTACCGCCCCCAAGTGCAGCCTTGAAGAACTCCAATGGGAGCCTCAACGGGCTCTCTCAAGGGCCTATGATATGGTGTTGAACGGCACTGAAATTGGGGGTGGCTCGGTGCGTATTCATCAAACGGAGATGCAGGAAGTCGTCTTCAAACTCCTCGGAATCGGTGACGAAGAGGCCCAGCAGAAATTTGGCTTCCTCCTCAATGCACTGAAATACGGTGCGCCCCCGCATGGAGGTATTGCCTTCGGGATGGATCGTCTGGTCATGCTGATGACCGGCGCCCACTCCATTCGGGAAGTCATGGCCTTTCCGAAGACGCAGTCCGCTTGGTGTCCGATGATTGATGCCCCTGCTGAAGTCACTGACTTTCAGCTCCGTGAGCTTGGGATCCGTCTTCGTAAGCCACCGACCGAATCGAAGGGCGATTAAGGGAGGCTCGCAGCCTGACTCTAATGAGAATAGAAGAGATGAGGCAGAACCCGCTCGAAAAAGCGATCTTGGGGTCTTTTCGAGCGGCCTAAGCCCTCTCTTCAGTCCTCCTGGTGGGGGCTGCCCCCCTTAGGGGATCTGGCCTCTTTGTTCTAAAAGCGCTTTAAGGCGCGCAATTTCAGTCAAGGCGTCTTGCTTTTCCTCTAAGGCCTCCTCCCTCTCCTCCATCGCGCGCTGCTTGTCCTCGAGTGCGCGCTGTTTCTCCTGGACTGCGTTCTGCTTGTCCTCGAGTGCGCGCTGTTTCTCTTGGACTGCACGCCGCTTTTCCTCAAGCGCAGACTCCTTTTCCTTGATAGCCCTCTCCGTTTCTTCGATAGCTCTGTTGCTTTCTTCAATAGCCCTCTGTTTTTCTTCTATGGCATTTCGCGTTTCGAGGAGAGCACGTTCTGTTTCCATATGCGCCTCATCCGTCCGAGTAAGAGCACTCTCGAGTTCCTGCTGAATGGCCTGTTGTTGGCGCAAGTAGTTCTGACGAGCCTGATATTCGTGATAATCCCGTTCTTTATCTGAAAACTTTCTCAATGTACTCATGGCTTGCTCCATCTCTTTTGTGAACATCCAGTCGGGCAGTGAAAGATCATCCAGCTGATGGCCCTCTTTGAGGAAACGGAGCCAACGCTGCTCCTCGCTGTCAATGTTTTGGGCGTGAAACTTTTTAATCTCAAACAGCCAGATCCCGCCATGGTCTAGGAGGGTTTGGCCTCTGGCATCCCTCATTTTGTATGTGCGAACATAATCTTGGTCGGATGCGATTAGCCTATCATCCAGCAACCAAATCGAGTAGGTCGGTTTCAGTTTGTCGTAACTCTCTCCACTTTGAAGCTGCTGACTATAGATGTCGGCCCAGCTGTAGAGAATCCTTGAGACAAGCTGGCCATACTGCACCAACTGAATCTCGATTTGAAAGAGCCGTCCTTCAAAATCTCTAGCCTTGACGTCCACGATACTGAGCTTGTCGTGAGCGAACTCCCTCTCATTGTAGGGATTTAAAATGTCAACATCGGCCAGTGGCACCTTCAGCTCCAGGGCGAGAATGGCATTTAAAAAATGCACTAACAAGTTTCGGTTCTCCTCAGCACCTAGGAGGGCTTTGAAGACGCAATCGATTTTGGGGTCAATTCGGTGTTTCATCCAGCCATTTTATGGGGTGCGTCAGGTCTTATTGATGGGTGAAAGTTGCTGATTTTGTCGTCTTCAAAGGGAAGGCTCCCCCAAGTTTGGTGTGGGAGCCTGAATAAGAGAGAAGCGGTGTTGGGCAATAAAAAGCCCCAGGTTGATGGCGTCCACCCGGGGCTTTTTTCGAGCCTGACGTAGCTCAGTCCTTATTTTTTAGCCGCATGATGCCCATGGCCTTGAGGGAGAGCCGCTCGTAGGTGGGCTCACTGATCCCTTTTCTAACCTTCCGGATGAAGTACTTTTCATAAGCGATCTTGGCCCAATGGACCCAGCGACCACTGGATGACCACTGGACGTTCCTCGGCGGGATCTGCGGCATCGCCAGGAAGGCAACACCCGAATCGCCAAAGTCAGCAAGACACAAGGCGTTCCAGGTGGCCTTATGGGTTGGCGGCTTGCCGTCTAGTTCCTCCCGGATGTTATGAGCGGTTGCCGTGACCATGGATTCAATCATATAGCCGGTTTTCGGTGTTCCAGTCGGAACGGGGGTCTGGCTCAAGGGTGGAATGGCGATACAGACACCGATCGAATAAACATTCTTGAAGGTCGGATTTCTTTGATGCTCATCGACCAGAACGAAGCCTCTCGGGTTAACTAGCTTCTCGACCCCCATGAGGCCATCAACGCCCTTGAAGGCCGGTAGCATCATGCTGTGTTTGAAAGGAAGCTCATGCTTCTTCTTTTCCTGTCCATTCTCATCGAATTCGGTGACGTACATCATGCCGGCTTCGATCTTGTCGACCTTGGCGTTACAAATCCAGTCAACGTGCTTGTTGCGCAGTTCACTCTCCAAAAGGCCCTTAGTATCGCCAACCCCCCCTAGCCCAAGGTGTCCGATAAAGGGCTCGGAGGTCACATAGGTCATCTTGACCTTGTCTCGGATCTTCCGTTTCCTTAGATCCGTCTCAGCGATGAAGAGATATTCATAGGCAGGCCCAAAACAGGAAGCGCCCTGGACGGCGCCAATAATAATAGGCCCTGGATCCTTAACAAACTCATTCCAGAATTCACCGGATTCACCGGCATGATCGACATGACAGATCGATTGGGTGTGTCCTTCTGGACCGAGACCTTCTATTTCATCGAAGGCAAGCTTTGGGCCGGTGGCGATGATCAGGAAGTCGTAAGTCACGTGGGAGCCATCAGCCAGTTCAACCCGGCTGAGTTCAGGCTGGAAACGGGTAACGGTATTTTGAATGAAGGTAATGCCTTTTTTCTTCAAGACCGGGGCCAGCTCAACTTTGATGTCCGAGGGTTTTCGCCAATTGACGGCAACCCAAGGGTTGGAGGGAACAAAGTGAAAGGTCGGCGTGTTAGCGATGACCACAACTTCATCACTTTTTCGAGCCATTTCCTTCATTTCAAATGCCATCGGGATGCCCCCGATACCGGCGCCTACAATCACAATTTTAGACATGGTTTCCTCCTCAGGATGATCCAGGGCGTTGTTTGCCCTTAAGGTTGATGGCTCGAACAGGCCACTGATCGGGCAATGCCCAGTTTTACTAGTAACAGGTCCAAAGGGCAGAATCGGGTAAACCCACTTTGGAAAAGATTGAGGCCCACAAAGGCGGTAAACCAGAGCCAGTGCCTGTTATGAAAGAGGGGGCTCTCCTCAAGGCCTAAGGCGAGGGATAACATCACAAAAAGACCTGCAACGATGCGGACGATTCGATCGCTTGTCATGGGTTGTTTCCTTGGGTAGGGGGGATAACGTCGTTGGGTGAATTTCGGTTGATCAAGAAGTAGACCAGCGGTACGACATAGAGCGAGAACGCCGTGGAGGCGAAGATCCCGAAAATGAAACTCCACGCCAACCCTGAAAAAATCGGATCTAGCGTAATGATGAAGGAACCAAATAAAGCGGCACCTGCTGTCAGAAAGATGGGTCGCATGCGGGTGGCGCCCGCCTCAATCAGCGCGGCTTCAAGAGGGAGCCCTTGAGCTCTCAGGCGGGCAATGAAATCAATGAGAATGATCGAATTTCTAACGACGATACCCGCTAAGGCGATCATTCCAATCATGGCCGTCGCGGTAAACAGGATAGGATTGTCGATGCCGTTAATGGGGGTCGTGAAAAGGCTGTTGAGTAGCCAGAAGCCCGGCATGATGCCGATGACCGTCAGGGGGATGGCGACCATGATGATCAAAGGCAGGCCAAGAGAGCCGGTCTGGGCGACCAGTAGCACATAAATCATCAGGAGAGCGGCTCCAAAAGCGAGCCCGAGGTCCCGAAAGACATCGACGGTGATTTTCCACTCGCCCTCCCCAGCTAAATCGACCGTGTAGTCTTCAGGGAGTGGGCTTTGATCTCTGATGCGGCCGAAATCGAGAACCGCTTCAACCGGTTCGCGGCCGACCATTTCGGCCGTGACGTAATGGAGACGACGAAGATTTTTATGATAGATCGTGAGATTTGCTGGATGCTCTTCGACGGTCCCGATGTCCCCCAAGGCGACCAGCTGGCCTTGACTGCCTCTGATTTTGAGGGACTCAAGGGCCATGATGCTGGAGCGATCACCGCGCTTCAGGCGGAGCGAGATGGTGAGCGGTTGACGCTCCTGATCGACACGAAGGGTGCCTTGATCGGTGCCGCTAAGAGCGCTCTGGAGCATCTTCGCCGCCGCGCTAACCGTGACACCCACCTCGGCGGCTTTGAGTCGATCCAGTCGATATTCATAGACCGTCTGTGGCGCATCGACGGTATTGTCGACATCCACGATACCCTCAATGGTGCGCACATCTTTGCTGACCCGCTGGGTCACGTCGGCAAGCTCCTCTGGGCCAGCGCTCAGTGGGCCATAGACTTCGGCAACAAACGTCGATAGAACGGGGGGACCTGGCGGGCTTTCGACAATTTTGACATTCCCTTCATGGGCTTTGGCAATCGCTTTGACGTCGCTTCTGATCCTAAGAGCAATTTCATGCGACTGCTGGCTTCTTGCCTCCTTTGGCAAGAGGTTGATTCTCATCTCACCCTTAAAGGGTTCTCCTCTAAGGTAATAGTGACGGACCATCCCATTGAAATCCATGGGGGAGGATGTGCCAACGTAGGTCTCCACATCGGTCACTTCATTGACGGTGAGGAGGTAATCCTCGAGATCCCTAGCGAGGGCATCGGTTTTTTCAAGGGTGCTCCCCCTCGGCATATCAATGACCAACGCGAGCTCCGTCTTGTTGTCAAAGGGGAGCAGTTTCAAGGGGACCACCCGAAAGACCGCCAGCAAGGCGGACAGCACGAAGGCTATAAAAACGATGATCAGAAAGAGGCGTGCCTGAGTGGGCGCCTTGAGCATCGGGCCGAGACTTTTTTCATAAAGACGCCATAGAACGGAGGCTCTTGGATCCTCCAGTTCCCCTTTGCCATATTCACTTTGAAGAAGGTGATAGGTCGCCCACGGTGTCACGGTGAAAGCCACCAGAAGCGACATCAACATAGCCACTGGGACATTGAAGGCCATGGGCGCCATGTAGGGTCCCATCATGCCGGTGATGAAGAACATAGGCAAAAAGGAGACGATGACAGTAAAGGTCGCAAAGATGGTGGGAGGTCTCACTTCCTCAATGGCACTCAGCGCTGCATCGAGGGGTGGTTCGCGGCGTAATTTAAAGTGGCGGAAGATGTTTTCAACATCGACGATAGGGTCATCGACCAGGAGTCCGAGCGAGAGGATGAGCGCAAAGAGGGTGACCCGATTAATGGTGTACCCAAAGATGAGATCCATCAGGAGGGTCACGCCTAGCGTCATTGGAACGGCCAAAGCGACGATGAAGGCCTCTTTAGGGCCGAGGGCAAACGCCAGCAGAATGACGATGGTGACGATTGCAATTAGGAGATGTTTGACCAGTTCGTTGACCTTGTGATCAGCGGTTTCCCCATGATTGCGGGTGACGGTGACCCTCATGTCTTCCGGGATCAACGATCCCTTGGCGGCTTCGGCTGTCTTCATGACAGCTTCAGCCACAGTGACCGCATTGGCTCCCTTGCGTTTGGCAATGCCAAGGGTTACGGCCTCCCGTCGCTCGAAGGCCTTGGGTGGTGGTGGGGCATCGACCCCAGATGCTTTGTTCTCGATGGTTTTGCTTTCGGCTGCGGCTGCGCCGAAGCCGATCCGGGTGTAGTGCGTCAGTTCTTCCTCCCCATCTTGGATGGTGGCGACATCCTGAAGCACCAGGGGTTTTCCATCGATCATTCGAAGAGGGAGCCTTTTAACATCTTCGATTTTTTCGAAGGCAGGACCTGCATCGAGACGAACAACGTGGTTTGACTGATCAAACGTGCCAGCACTAAGGTTTAGGTTGCCTGCCTTCAAGGCCATCATAAGATCATCAATGGTCAGACCAAAGCCTCCGAGCCGGCCGGGATCAGGAGTAATGAGAATGCGTCGCGCTTCACCCCCAGTGACGGTGATATTCCCGGCATCTTGGATGGCGGAGAATTTGTCCTTTAGCTCATCGGCGACTCGTCGGAGGCTTAAGGTCCCCGCTTTATCGGAGACAGAGGAGAGGGTGAGGGTGACAATCGGCACATCGTCGATTTCGATCGGTGTCACCCGCCACTGTTTGATTTGGGGTGCCATCTCAGCCTGATGGGACATCAGTCGGCTCCAGACCTTAAGAAGACTGTCTTCCCGGTCTTCGCCGACATAAAAACGAACGGTCACCAGCGCTTCATTATCTCTTGAGGCGGAGTAGACATATTCGACGCCATCGATCCCTCGGAGGAGGCTTTCAAGGGGTGTGGCGATCAGTTTTTCAACGGCCTCCGCGGAGGTTCCAGGGGCCGAAATCAAAACATCGGCCACCGGGACGATAATCTGTGGTTCTTCTTCGCGGGGCGTCAGTGCGAGGGCTGCAAATCCCGCGAGAAAAGAGGCGATCAGCAATAGAACGGAGAGTCGCGAGGTGATGAAGAGTTCGACGATCTTGGTCGTGAGGCCCCGCTCTTGAGGCGACGATTTCTCGCTGGTCATGGTTCGTCCCGATCCATGACCACGCGATCACCCTCTTCAAGGCCCGAGAGAATTTCGATGTGGGGACCGATCTTTCGCCCTGTTCGAACCAACCTGATGACGGGCTTTCCTTCATTGATGATACGAACCATCTCCAGTTGGCCATTCCGATGGATCGCTTCTTCTGGGATGGCGAGGGAGTTAAGGGTGCCGCAAGCGAGAGTAACGGTTGCAAAGTTTCCAGGCCGAATCCCCTTGCCATCAACCATGGGGAGCGTTGCCTTAATCAAGAGGGTATGGGTGGTCGGATCCTCAGAGGGGACTATTTCATCGACTAAGGCGTTTGGGATAGGGTCTGAAGATGCGGTTCGAATCGTCAGAGGGGCACCGATTTGAATGGCGTGGCTGCAGAGGTCTGGGATGTTAGCTACAACACGCAAGGAGCCCGATTGGAGCAGCGTCAGAATCGGCTGGCCGGGCATCGCCATATCACCTAGTTCTTGATGTCGAACATCAACCGTCCCATCGAATGGGGCTAAAAGACGAGTTTCTGCGAGTTGGGCTTCGGCTTCACGGACGCCGTCACGGGCTTTTAGGACCATAGCGGTTCCTTGGGACTCTTGAGCCTCCGCGGTTTCAAGGGCCTGACGGGTTGCTGCCTCTCGATCAAAGAGGTTCCTGAGTCGATGGGCCTCTGCCCGGGCTCTTTGGGCTTCGGCTTCTTTAGCTCGAAGCTCACTTCGCGCCTGCGCTACTCGGGCATCAAGACCTGGGTGATCGATGCGGGCGATGAGTTGGCCGCGCTTTACGCGCTGGCCGCTTCTCATAGGAAGTTCGAGAATACGGCCATTGATGGCAGGGGCAATGGAGATGACGTTAAGGGCGGTGATGGTCGCTGGCCAGTCACTGGTATCCCCCCCCTCGAGTCGCACCACGGGCACGGTCTTTGGTGACGCGGAGGTTGATGCAGACATCGTTGTTTGACCAGGCTCCGTCTTGGCCCTAAAACCACCCTCGATCAGGATCAACACGAAGACAAATCCTAAGGCGGTGATTCCGAGTTTGACGAGCATCGTATGGGAAGAGACCTTTATCTCGGACATGGCGGGACCTGTCTTTGCTGTGTAGGGATGGAAATCATCATCGCCAGTGCCCTATCGCTTCAAGGAGCTGGGCTTCGGCAACCTGGGTCTCAAATTGTGTGACCACGGCTCTGAGTGCGGCGCTAGCACGATCGGTCTCGGCTTCAAGATAGCGGGTCACGGTCGCAGTTCCGCCATGGTACTGCTCCTTGACGAGCCGCAGTGCCTCCTCGGCGGATTGGGCCCCGGCTTCGGAGACCTTGAGACGCTCAAGCGCTTGCTCCAGGGTCGAATAGGTCTGTCTTACCTGTTGTTCAACCTCAAGACGGGTTTTTTGTTCAACCGCTTCGGCTTCAGCAAGACGGCGTTCTGCGGCTGAAATGCGAGCGTTGATCGCGCCGCCTGCAAAAAGATCCAGCTCGGCGTTAATACCAATGCTGGCATTGCCTTCGTAATTCGACGGATTCAGGGTGCGACTGTTCGAGCCATAGGCGGCATAGGCGTTGACCCTTGGGAGTATGGCGCCATTGGCTGCGCTGAGTTCGTGCTGGCGAATCTCGATCTGATGATTTGCGGCCTGCAATTCAGGTCTTTGGTTAGACGCTTCATCAAACAGGACCTTAAGATTCTCCTTCAGGATCGGGGTGGGCACTTCAAGCTCACGCACCTCGGGAAGTTCGCTTCCGGTGTCTCCTAGAAGGGATTTCAGTGCAGACCTTGAGAGATTGACGTTATTGATGGCTTGAAGCTCCGATTCCTTTGCAGATTTTGAACGGACCTCGAGGCTCAGCACGTCGCCTCTGAGGGCGCTCCCTTCCTCCACCTTCAAACGGGTGTGTTCTACTTCCTTGTCGACGGCAATCATTGAGCGCTTGGCGATTTCGACCTGTTTTGGGGCGGATATAACCGCGTAGAAGGCGGCAGTGACCGCGGCGGCGAGGCGGTTTTTTAGCGCTGCATGCTCAAGTTCCGTGGCCTTGACACCAAGTTCGGCCGCCTTATGGAGATAATCATCCTGGCCGCCGCGATAAAGGTTGATGCTGCCGATGACTTCCGGCCTAAAGTTCTCAACCCAACCAGGATTATTTACCTGACTGTTGATGTCACTGCTGTTCGCATTAAACCTCCGTTGAGAAACGATGTAGGAGAAGGCGAGGGCGGGATTGTTGGTGTAGTCATAACCGACACGCGCGGTCACTTTGGGATAGAACCCTGCTGCAACCTCGGCGACCCGAGATTCAGCCTGCCCGATTCTGGAAATGGCTGCAGCGAGATCTGGGTTCTGAACAAACGCGAGATCAATCGCTTCGTTTAGGCTGAGGCCTCGGTGGGGTGTTCCTCTTTCTGATCCGTTTTGGGGTGTCGCCACGACCGTTGCCGAAAACAACAGGGCCGTTAATCCAACACGTATCAGTCGAAAAAAATGATGCATGGTGACGATGGCTGCGAACTTATGGGCCAAGTTCAGGGGAGTGAGCTTTGGCTTTAGTCGGATTAAAATATTAGTGAACAATTATATATCATGAGATGCTGGCTATGAAGTAGATTTTTTTGTTCTGGTTATATGCCTGGTCAACGAGCCTGATTACGGGGTGTGTAGCTATAATGATAGAAAAGGCCCTTGAGCCTTTTTCCGATTTTCATCATTTTTAAGGGACAGCAGCCGCCATGCCGGATTTTTTGAATAGCGTGTTGGAGTGGGACATGGGTTTTTTGTTGGTTGGTGGTTTGGTGGTTGGCGGTTTAGTGATCCTTTCCCTGATCATGCTGGAGGTCACTTATCGCTATTTTATGATTCGCGATACCAACAAGACCGAGATCGTCTCTCTTTTTTCTTCAAGTAGCGGGGTTCTCTATAGCGTTCTTCTGGCGTTGATTACGGTGAATGCCTGGCAAGATTTTAGTGATATTCAGACGTTAGTCGAGACGGAGGCCTACACGATAGGGGATCTTTATCGAGACCTAGAAGGCTATCCTGGACCCAAAAGCCAGGAGTTGCGGCAACTGTTACGCAGTTACCTCGATACCGTTTTAAATCAAGAGTGGCCGGCGTTTAGGCGGGGTGAACGTAATTTTTCGGCACGTGTCATCTTTGATGATATTTTCAAAAATATCGCTGAGATGCAGCCAAGTTCATTGGGTGAGCAAGGTTTACATATGGAGATTCTTCGCCACATGAACATCATTACCCACAATCACCGAATGCTCGGGGATTCTGTGGGTGAGTCTGTACTCCCTCTGCTCTGGGCCGTTGTTTGGATCGGTGCTTTTCTCAATTTGGCGATTAACGCCCTCTCCGCGAGCGGTCATCGCGTCTTTGATTATTTTTTGGTCAGTAGTTTCGCTATCAATGTCGGCCTTGTGATCATGCTGATCTTTATGCTCGACCACCCTTTCCTTGGGGGCGTCCAAGTCTCAGAAGATCCCTTGCGGGGGGCGCTTGAACTCATGGATCATCTTGATAGCAAGCGACACTGAGACGCTTTAGGCTTTATTCTTCAAAGGCTTAGAGGCAACTCTCTTTGAGTGATTGGGATCGGGTGGGGCGTCTTCTGGGCATCTTGCTGCTTGTCAACTAACGTTCAATCTCTCCCCGGCGTTTCGAGTCGAACCTCGCCCCCGGGGCACAGAGTCCCTCTTTTGAGGATACTCCAGCCGCTTCAAGGCTATGCCTTGACTGGACGCTGACGTTTGTTTGGGGTTTTCTTCAGCGTTGATGGGGATGATTCGGTCCTAGAAAGGACCTTCCTTAGATATTGCCCGGTATAGGAACTTGGGATTTCCGCAACCGTCTCGGGGCTGCCTGTAGCGAGAATTATGCCTCCGCCATCGCCCCCTTCAGGGCCAAGATCAATGATCCAATCGGCCGTTTTAATGACATCGAGGTTGTGTTCGATGATGATCACGGTGT
>CAILMG010000297.1 GCA_903835265.1 uncultured Methylococcus sp. | reverse complement strand
CCCTAAGGACACCGAATTCTTCGAGCGAATGCGGCAGCGACAGTGGGCAAAAACAAAGCTGATCGCCTTTGGCAGTATGGCGCGCCCCGGCAAATCGGCTAGCGAGGATCCGGGACTTCGGCATCTGGTGGACAGTGGTGCCGATGGGGCCTGTGTTTTTGGGAAAAGCTGGGGACTCCATGTCACCAAGGCGCTCGGGATTAGCTTTTCTGAAAATCTCGACCTCATTGAGGACACGATCCGCTGGCTCAAGGAGCAATTACCGAGCGTCTTTTTTGACGCCGAGCATTTTTTTGATGGCTACCGCGAGAACCCCGAATATGCCCTTGAAGTGCTGAAGGCGGCGCACTCCGCCGGTGCTGATGGACTGGTCCTTTGTGACACCAACGGCGGCAGCATTCCTTCTCAAGTCGCCGTCACCGTTGCTGATGTCGTTCGTCATTGCCCCGGGGTCCTCATCGGAATCCATGCGCACAACGATTCGGAGCTGGCTGTAGCCAATTCAGTGGCCGCCACCGAGGCCGGCGCCCGCATGATCCAGGGAACCATCAATGGCATTGGTGAGCGCTGCGGCAATGCCAATCTGGTCTCCATCATTCCCATTCTTCAGCTGAAAATGGGCCTTGATTGTGGGGTTGATCGTGAACGACTGAAACAGCTTTCCTCGCTGTCTCGTTTCGTCAATGAAATGGCTAATCGGCAACCCTGGCCCTATCAGCCCTTCGTCGGCCACAACGCATTTGCCCATAAAGGGGGCATTCATGCATCGGCCGTTCAGAAGGAGTCGAGGCTTTATGAGCATCTAGATCCCGAACAGGTAGGCAATGACCGACTGATTCTGATTTCAGATCAAGCAGGCAAAAGTAGCGTTCAGCTGAAAATGGCCGAAATGGGCTTTGATGTGGCGCAGGACGCCAATGATCCCGCGATTAGGACGGCGATTAATCGCGTCAAGGAACTCGAAAATAGAGGGTTTGCGTATGAAGGTGCTGAAGCCTCCTTCCAGCTCCTTCTCCTTAAAGCGATGAAGCGTTTCGCGCCCTACTTTGAATTGAAGGAATTCAGGGTGATTGACGAACGTCATGGCGATCAGGATGCACCGATCTCCGAGGTTTCAGTGACCCTCCGTGTGGGCGAGGAGATCACCAGCACCAGCGCGCGAGGCAATGGCCCAGTCAATGCCATGGACAATGCCTTGAGGGAAGCCCTGCTGCCTTTCTACCCAGGCCTTGCCAGCATGCGGCTCACCGACTTTAAGGTCCGCGTCCTCACGACCAACCAGGCGACCCGCGCAACCGTCAGAGTACTGATCGAGTCCACCGATGGTCATGCCGAATGGGGAACCGTTGGTGTCTCGGCCAATATGGTCGATGCCAGCTACCAAGCGCTCGCCGATGCGATTCAGTTTAAGTTGATGATCGATAAGACCACCCCGCATGAAGGCTGAGCGCTCAGCCCTCTGGGATCTGATGGGAGGACATGGCCTGCCCCCCATGACACGCCAGGATCACGCGTCATCTCCTCCGCTTGAGGCGGTTGATTTCAGAAAAACCGCGACGTATACTTCGTGCTGAAGGTTTAAAAGCCTGGCCCAAGAACAACGTATTCATTTTTTGGAGGATGACGACATGAGATGGGAAAAACCAAGCTACAACGACATGCGTTTCGGCTTTGAAGTCACCATGTACATCTACAACCGTTAATCCACGGCTTGTAACTAAACGGGGCTCTGCAGTAATGTTGAGCCCCGTTTTTTATTCCTGACCTTCTCCCAACGCGGACCACAACCATGAAAATCAGAGTGCTCGGCGCTGGAGCAGGTGGCGGTTTCCCGCAATGGAACTGTAACTGTGAGCAGTGTGCCGGCGTCAGAGGTCGAACGATTGAGGCCACCCCCCGAACGCAATCTTCGATCGCGGTCAGCGTTGATGATG
>CAILMG010000296.1 GCA_903835265.1 uncultured Methylococcus sp. | reverse complement strand
GGGTCCTTCTAGGCTAATTGGTATTGATCACTAAGATCTTGGAGGTCGTCGGGTTGTAAGCGTTATCGCCATCCTTAAATGCCTGTACCGAACAACTCCCGGCGCCACCATATGACCAGAGGATGCCCGTGAAGATTTGGCAAAGGGCAAAACCCGTCCGTTTGACCACTTTCAGTTTCAGTGTGCCGATGCCTGATCCACCGACTGCAGACAAAAACGTGGTCGCACCAACGGGCACCGGATTTGGGTCCGTGGCGACGACCAACTTCAACTGGTCAGCTTTATTGATCGTGATATCGATGGGGTCCGATGGCTGTTCGGGATAGGTGCCATCTGCGGCTTTAGTCGCGACGACGGTGCAGGTTCCCGCAGAAAATCGGCCGACGAGATTAGTCTTATTTCGGATCACACAGTTAAAAAGATTCGGGGTTAATACCGACAGCTTATAGTTGGGCGTTTGTTGGGTAACTTGGTAGGTTACTGCGCCAGTCCCAGCGCCGCCGATGGTGCTCAAGGCGACTTTTTGCTCGACCACCGTGGTGGAAGGCGTGGCCGTAATCGTCAAGCGATCCGTCGGTATGACCTTGGGCCCCGCCTGATGCGGTTTCAACGCCAAGGTATTTCCTGACAGAGCCAACGCCAAGCGATCACCCTGTGGCGCCCCCCAACCCGAGACATTGTCATAGCCTAAACCAGCGACATACCGACCATTGCCTCCATGGGTAATATCTTTAAATCCAGCATCAGGTCCCTTTTCTTGGTTCAACTGCCAAAGAGTCGGGTTCCCAAACCCCAAAGGCGGTAACTGGTGGGCCTCTCGTTCTGCATTCAGCCTGGCCGTCATAGCACCCCAAAGGATCGCCGCGGAGCCGGTGCCCCCGACTTTTTTCCAAGCGCCTTGAGCCACGATGGCATAGCCCGCTTCGGGATCAGCATGAAGCGCGAGATCAGGAACATTCCTTTGGCGTTGAGAGATCGCGGTCAAGACGCCTTGTTGATTCATCGGCAACGGCCAAAAGGCACTGACGCCCCCCCCAGAAGCAAGGCCATGGCCATCATTCAAGACCACTTCTAAACCCGAAGGACGACCCTGAGTCCCACCTACCGCCATCGCATAGGGCTGTGCTGCCGGATCATCCACCGAGGCAGAAGAGCTGTCCTGTGAAGGATCCCCAGTACCCACATGACCGGCGGCCGCGATAAAGGACTGACCCTGGGCGGCCATTTCCTGAAGGATCTGACTCTCCGCCTCAAGAACCTGGCTACAGCCCCCACAATCGTTTAGAAGATCCTTCTCAGGGAGGCCTTGAGGGCTGACCACGACTTGAGCAAGACCCTCTGCCGCCGCTCGGTTCATGCCTAAGAGCATGCCGGCATCCGTGTTTTGGCTCTGGTAGAGAAGAATTCGCCCAAGCCCTGGCGCTGCACCTAGAGCCAATTCGACATCCCCACTCGCCAGCAAACGCTGCGGGGCATCTGAGGCCTTGAGATCACCCACTCGGCGCGATTCAATGAGGGTCTTTGGGAGGCCAAAGGTCGATTGGTATCGATCGATGTCATCGATAGCCACCTCAGCCACCTCGAGGAAGGCGAGTGTCTGCCTAGACGGGATCGCCAGAGTCTCAAGACCATGAAGGGATGCCAGCTCCTTGGGCCCAAGACCCGGCGCTGAGGGAGCGCTGCTGAGCGTTGATCTCGAAACCCGGTGATGAAGATCATCTAAGCCCTGAATGGTCAGGATCAGAGGGCTCAGGACGGCAGGAATCAGAGGTGCCTGATCATTGGCCATAAAGCTTCCGGTGGCTCCCTGGTAACGATCAAGGTGAAGATCAAAGGCTTTTTCAATCACTGAAGCCGGTGCTGACACCATCAACAAGAGACGGTTCGCGGCCACTTCTTGAACGTCGAGTCCCTGATCTTTCAAAAAATGGACCACCTGAGCGACGTCGTCGACACTTGGGGCAAATTGGTCAGCAAAGGTCGCTGGGGTCAGATACTGGCCATAGGCGGGGTCTTTTGGATTGGAGAGGCGGCCCACCCGTTGTTCAAGACCCAAAGGATCCTTGAGTCGCAAGACCACCGCCAGCGTGAGAGGATCCCCTGCGGCCACGGGACCTAACTTCACGGCCTGACTGATCGCTGTCGATTGGACATGATTCGGGAGGCGGAGCGCACTATCGGCCGCATGGCCCAAGGAGCCTAACGACAACCCCGTGATGGCCAAAAGTGCTGGAACGATGATCTTTCGGGTCATAGGAGAGACCTCATGTAAAAAAACGATTTCAAAGGAAAAAGGGATGGGAACACGGTTTCAAAAAGTCCTCTTAAGATAAGGACCTCTCTTCAAGGTCTCAGG
>CAILMG010000295.1 GCA_903835265.1 uncultured Methylococcus sp. | reverse complement strand
TATGGATTGGCTGAGAGCGGAATTGGCCGGTAACCTGGGAAACCCATTAATCCTGCCAGCTTGATTCGGAGTTTTTCAGGGCGGACTCAGTATCATTGATATATTTAAACTGTCGGTACATATAGAAAGCCCCACATCGTCAGACGCGGGGCTTTCTATATGGCGCGCCCGATAGGGCGATTTTTTCCGAATTTATTTGAAAGTGGCGGTGACGTTTCTTGCCTGTGACATCCTGATGTTGCAGGTGGTTCTTCGGCCGAGGCATCCACCGGACCAACGGACAAACTGGTGTCCGGACTGAGCTGTCGCGACCAATTGGACCGTGGATCCTTTGGGAAAGGACTGGAAGCAATAGGGGCTGCAGGAAATGCCAGCAGGTGAACTTTCAACTAATCCTGCGCCAATGAAGCGAACTTTGAGTTGACGTGAAGGCGTGGGATAGACAGGAATGTCGATCGCCACGGAGCTCTGAGTGCTCGCTGGGTCATAAATTTGATTTCCAGCTTGTGAGCCCTCGATGCTACAGGTCCCAGGATAAAGGCCGGAGATGATGCCATTCGCGACACCGCAAATGCTGGGCGTTTGGGGTGTAATTGTTACGGAAAGCCCCGATGATGCTGTGGCGCTCACAAGTCCCGTGCTGCCCCAAGCAATAGAGCTGGGTGCATTTACTGTAATCGTCTGGGGCGCGCGGGTGACGGTCACGCTTGAGCTTCCTGTTGTGCTGTTATAGGTGCTGTTGCCGGCCTGGGTTCCCTGAATCGTGCAGATGCCTGGAAGGATTGCATTGACCGTTGTATTGCTCACCGAACAAATGGTGGGCGTTGTGCTGGCAAGGGTCACGGAAAGACCAGATGAAGATGACGCAGTCACGCTCCCAGTCTGGAGAGCGGTCAGCGATGAGGGGAGGACCACGGTGACGGTCTGATTGGCCTTGTTGACGGTCAGGCCAGCCGTTCCCGTAGCACTGCTGTAGGTCTCATTTCCTGCCTGTGATCCACTGACGACGCAAAGACCGGTACTTAGGCCTGTGACGCTGGTCCCAGTGACCGCACAGGTTGACGGGGTCGAACTGGAGAGCGTTACTGGGAGCCCCGAGGATGCGCTGGAGGTGATGGCGGCGCTTTCCTTGATTGCGATAGACGAGGGCGCCGTTACCGTAACGGTCTGTTTTTGTTTACCTGCAGAAAGCCATTGTCCTAGGTTTCCATTGGCATAGGTCTTTCCAAAAAGGCCATAGATGGTGGACCCGTTGGGATTGCTGCAACTCGCGCTTCCGCCATAAAGTTGCCCGAAAAGGTACTGGTTATTGTCTAGGAAGACGCCGCTGCCACTGCTGCCTCCTTCAGTGGTTCCGGAAAGTTGAGCCATATTAATAAAGGTGGCGCTACTTTGGGTTGAGGGCGAACAGGTGAATGTGCCAGAGCCCGCTGCTTGGCAGGTTTCATATTCATCGGTGAGCCAGAAGCTGATCTTTTGGAGATCGCCCGTCGGGTTGTGAAGGCCGGTGGAGGGGATCCCAATCGACGGAATGCTGGTTGTCCAGCCTGAAAACCAAACCCCGGAGGGCAGGCTGCCATTCAGCTTCAAAAAAGAGCCATCGGTTGTGCTTGAGTTGTAAAGGAGAGCGCCCCCACCTGACACGCTTTTGGTCCCACTATAGATACTTCCGCTATTGCAGGACGAGGAATAATAAAACCAGTAACTAGTGATCGTCGAAGCGGTAGTTTGGCTTGAGATGCAATGGTTGGCGGTCAGAAAATAAGGGGTATTGGAGCTGCTGGTATCGTTAAGAAGGGTTCCGGTGCAGAGATAGGAAGAGCCGCCGGACACAAAGGTGATTCGGGCTACAGCATTGGTGATCGGCGACCAATTTGAATAGCATCGTGAGTCAAGGTTGCATGATGCGGCGGCTTTTTGAATCAGGCTCTGCGGCTCGCTTTTTGCGGGATTAACGGATAGATGAGAAATGCCCGTGACCCGAAACCCGAGGCTCTCGGTCGTTACCCCTGGAGGTAGGCTGAACTCGACTCCGAGGCTTTCACCGTTGATTACGGGAGACCAGTAAATCAAAGCGTCCTCGGAGGTGTCCCCGGCCTTTTGGTTTTCACCAAGAACGCTCTGGATTTCCGTCCCGCTGACAACTTCGATTTGATTCAAAGTTTCGTCATGAAACCGAAGTTCGAGCTCTGGGGGTAGAAGATAAAAGCGAAGCCCCATTCTCAGGGCGGCCGCGCCTGAGGAGCGCACGCTGAGGTGGCCGACGAGAAAGCCGTCGGGATTTGTCGTCCACTCGAGGGCCGTTGCAACCTGGGGTGAGGTCGAAAGGGCTAGAACCTCTCGCAAAAATCCAATCTTGACGGGCGCTGATGAGAAAGGATCCTGAGGCTCGGTCATCCGGCTTTCGGTCAAAGGCGCCAGCTCGACGTGTTTCCCCCGGGATGGGCTTAACGCTGAAAGCAGTTGCGGTTCACGGCTGCTCCGAGATTCTGCTGCCTTGGGGTTCTCATAGGCTCTGGGCTTGACCCAAAGGGCTTCTGGCTCAGCAAGGCTCTGGCCGGAAACCCCCCAGCCGACCAGTTGGGTCAAGATCGCGAGTAAGGTTGAGCGTGTCATAGGCCTCCGAAAGTCGAGTGGGGTCGGCTGTGGGCTAGGACTTTCGTCTGGTTGCCAATCGGGGCTTTTCAAGATAGTTTTCGTGTTGACACGATAGTATGTCAGAGCTGATCTAATGCTAAGCGCATCAGAGAAGAAATTCAGCGAAACGCTTTTTCGCTAAGGCAGTTTTAGCATTGTTCGGTATGCTACAAAAAGTATGCTACAAAACGGTGATGTTTTGTAAGTCATTGAAATGGAGCCGATGATCAGATTCGAACTGACGACCCACACATTACGAAT
>CAILMG010000294.1 GCA_903835265.1 uncultured Methylococcus sp. | reverse complement strand
GTCAATAAACGTTGTTCTTCAGCATTCATAGCGTGATATTCATTCCAAGTAAGGATGGGGCGCCCCATTTAAACCGGGCGCTTACCAAGGAGATTCTAACAAGGTCGTGGGTGCCGTGGCTTCACCTTCACACCCCCCCTTAGAAGAGCAACATATCCATTTGTTGTTTCTTATAAAGAAACTGTTATGACATAAATATTGGATTTGTGATCTGATATAGTACAACCAACTTCACAAGCTTATGGATCTTTATGGAATTTTTGATGGTTGCTTTTGTTTTGGTGGCCGCGGTGGCGACGGTCGATCTTTCAAAGGCAAAAGCGTCGTCCTCTTCCTAATTGATTCCCTAGTTTTTTGTTCTGTTGTGCTGCTTTCTCCTCCTAGAACGCCCCGGCCCCCGGGGCTTTTTTTTGTCTATCACTCAGCGATATCTAGAGGACGATGAAGTGCGATAATGGAGCCATTCACATGTTCAGAAAAGGCTTAGCCCTTCAGAATTGACGGGGAAGACCAGACAAGATACGAGAATCCCAGCCCATCCGCATCCCTCCTCATGTCGACAACTACCATCACCTTTCTTGAGGTCCCCTTCGCTCAAAAGGATCAAGCCAAAATGCTTGGGGCACGTTGGGATCCTCTCAAAAAGAAGTGGTATGTGCCTGAAGGTTTATCATTGATACCCTTCAAGATGTGGCTGTCTGAAGACGGCCTTATTAAGGATCAACTACCAACGCCCCCCCATACTCATCCACTCATTAGCGAATCAGGCGATAGCATCTGCCTTTCAGCATTCCTTCAGGAAGTCTCCGGCGCCATCATGGAGCGGGTAAAGCGCTCGCAATGGGTCCGTGTCGAAATCAGCCAACTCCGTCCAATCAATGGGGGACATCTCGCCCTTGAATTGGTGGAACATGATGCCGAGGGAAAACTCATTGCCCGGCTGCAGGGCTTTTTGTGGAATAGCCGAGCGCAAACGGTTCTTGCCCGGTTTCAGGAGACCACCGGTGCAGTGCTTGAGGTTGGGATCAAGGTCCTCTTTCAACTCACCGCGGAGTTTAATGCCACCTATGGGTTGCGGGCGGTCATCGAAGATATCGACCCGACCTTTACCCTTGGGGATATCGCTGCAAAGTTAAATGCGATTCGCGAAGGCCTGATTCAGCGCGGCGTTTATGATCTTAATCGGAAACTCCCCTGCCCCACTGAATTTTGCAAAGTCGCCGTCATTAGCCCCAGGGAAGCTGCAGGCCTCGGTGACTTTAGGCAAGACGCCGATCGTCTTCAAAGCCATGGGATTTGCGAATTCACCTACTACACGGCCACCTTCCAGGGGCCCGACACCTCCGGGAGCCTCCTTGAAGCCATTCATCGCCTTCGGGAGGACGTTCAAGGGGGCCAAGCCTTTGATGCCGTGTGTCTGATTCGAGGCGGTGGTTCCGTCACTGATCTTTACTGGCTTAATGATGAAGCCGTTGCCGAGGCGATCGCTCGACTTGAGATCCCGGTTCTCACAGGGATTGGTCATGAACGAGATAATACGATCCTCGATGAAATTGCGAACCAGCGGTTCGATACCCCTTCAAAGGTCATTGGCCATATCGAAGGAACTCTCTATGGCAACACTCAAGCCGCCATTGAAAATCTCCTGATTATTTTTAAGACCGCTGAAAACCACTTAGCCCGGGGCACTCAAGACGTCGAGGATTCCCTAAGGCGCATAGTTAGTCTCGCTCAGGAGCAGCTCCTCCATGCCGAGCATCGGCTTGATCGGGACTTTCGCTCCATTCAGTATGAGAGCAATCGCCATCTTGAATTCACCGACTTTGAGATCATTCGAACATTAGACAGCATCGGGCAGCGTTCGGCCTTGATCATCGACACGATGATGAGGGATCTTGAGTACCTTAGAATCCGTCTTCATGACCTGAGCTTAGAGCGCCTCAAAGAGGCTGAACAGATGACAGAAGCATTCGCCAGGGAAGTGCTGGGCCTTGGGCCTAAAGCCACTTTATCCCGGGGCTTTGCGCTGGCCCATCACATGGATGGTCCACCCATCACTTCAACCCAAAGCGCCCGTCTAGCCCACCAGTTTAATCTCGAATTTCACGACGGCACCGTACCCGTCATCATCCCCCCTGAAGGAGAACGCCATGACTGAGGAATCTGATACCTTCAAAGCGAATTACGCCATTCTCAAAGAGGTTGCCGAGACCCTTAGAACCCAGAAGGAGCCCGATATTGATGCCTTGATTCCTATGGTGGATCAAGCACTTGCGGCTTACAAAGTATGCAAGGATCGATTAACCGCGGTTAAGGCAGCCTTTGGCGAGCGACTCCCAGAAGACATTCCTGAGTGAAGCTAAAGACATGGCACTCAAGGGCCTTGAGGCACTCCAAAGGCTTCATCCTCTTAGCGCTCTTCTGGCTGAATGGTGAGGCTGCACCCCTCAAAGGTCATGTCATAGGGGTATTGGATGGCGATACCATCAGCCTCATCGACCATGACCATCAAGCGTTACGAATCCGCCTCGCTCAAATCGATGCCCCAGAGAAACATCAGCCCTTTGGAGCGGCCTCCAAACAGTCCTTATCCTCTCTCGTCTTCGGTAAGGACGTCCTTATCGATATCGTCGATACGGATCGGTATGGACGAAGCGTCGCCAAAATCTACATAGACGAGATGGACGTTAACCTTGAACAAGTGCGCCGCGGCATGGCTTGGGTCTATGAAAAATACGCGCGGGAAAGCCGCTACTTCAACGTTCAGCTTGAGGCTAAAAAGGAGCGGCGGGGACTATGGAGAGACCAATACCCGACCCCTCCTTGGACCTATCGTCACAACACCAAAAAAAGTGATCCTTAGCCTCAAGTGAAGCTTCACCATCACCGCATTGCGAGGAGACGATTAAAAGGGGATCTTGACCGGTTTCGAAAAAAGCCAATCAACACCTAATTGTGCCTCGTTCGCGACAGCGGCCGTACTGAAATCCATTAGATGCCCCTCGGCGTCTTTCAAGACCAACGTATTGTCCTCTTTAGCTGGCTCGAATCGAAGCCGTTTCAACAAGGGATCGTGCCATTCCTTGGGGATTTTCTTAAAGAGGTCCACCAGATAGACCTTATTGGTAATCAAGGTCTCGGGCCATTGACCATAAGCCATAAAAAAGGCCGTGACGGTCACAGACAGTTTGTAGAGATCACGGTAGCCGCCTGATCCTAAGGGCTCGAAAGGAATGTTCATGGAAAACCAACTCTTTAGAAGTCTGACAATCAACAATAAGGTGAACTTTTCAAGAGACTGAGCGTCTCAATTTTCGTAGAAAAAATAAATCCTCTCTCGAGTATAAAAAGCCCAGCCAAAACTGGGTTTTTTATTGCCCAACATATTTCGATGATCCATGGTGTGGCATAGACTCCAATCTCATAGCTCTCATCAACTTGAGATTGCCGGCCAGGAGACTGGCGCTACCACCAAAAAAAAGCCAAATGCTGCTGATCAAAATGCCGCAGGGAATCAGGCACAACCCAAAGAAAATTAATCCTGTTGCTTTCATTCATCTGTCCTCAATCCGGGGCGATCATAAGATCGATGCAATTGAGACAACGACAATCCCGATTGGTGCCTTCTTCTGTTGAACCTCTCTTCAGAATGAGTGACCAAAGAGGTACACATGGCAGAAGCCATGATCCATTTGGAGGTGTACCCTCATGAAACAACACAAAAACGATGACCCATTAATCATGGGTGGCGAGCGAGCCTGGATTCACGCACAGTTTATGGAAGGCTCTGATGAAATCTGCTTCACCTACCGGCGGAAGATCGAGACACTCAGAGAATTGGTCAATCAACTCGAACAACTCCCCTCTTCAGAGAAAAGACGATACCGCAGCACCTTTAGGCGCTGGCAGAAGATTCAGCAACTAGAGGACGCGAGACTCCGCCCTCCTTGAACTAAGACTTTAGATTTTAATAACACCACAAGCCAACGAACCTCTCAGGGAATGTTGATGAACCCCATACAGAAATCGCTGCGCATCGTCCTTATCAACCCCGAGTTCACCCCGTCCTTCTGGAGCATGAGTCACTCCCTGAAGATATTCAACCGAAAAGCCATGATGCCGACATCAGCCTTGACGCTGCTTGCCGCCCTGACACCCCCTGAGCACGAAGTCATTTTGATCGATGAGGCGGTTGAAGCCATTGACGAGGCCATCCTATTGGGTGCGGATATCGTGGGCCTCACGGGCATGATTGTGCAACGTGAACGGATGAAAGGGATCGCAGAGCGAATCAAGTCGCTCGGGAAGTTTCTAGTCGTCGGAGGCCCCTGGATCACGGTTGAAGAACACTATCTTGATGGTCTCGCTGATGTCCGATTCATCGGTGAAGCGGATACCACCTGGCCTCAATTTCTAAAAGACTTTCAAGCGGGCTGTCATGAATCTCTCTATGAACAAAAAACAAGAACAGATCTCACCCAACTGCCCGCACAAAGAATTGATCTCCTGAAGCTCGATCGCTATCTCCAGGGAAGCATCCAGATGTCACGAGGCTGTCCTTTTCTTTGTGAATTCTGCGACATCATCGTCACGTTCGGTCGTCAACCGAGGGCAAAAACACCGGACCAGGTGATCGAGGAGCTTGAAGCCTGGAGAAAAGCCGGCATGGGGGCGGTGTTCTTGGTCGATGATAATGTCATCGGAAACAGGAAGGCCTTAATTCCTATTCTTCATCGACTGGCTGACTGGCAGAAAAGAAATGGCTACATTATTTCTCTCCATACCGAGGCATCCCTCAATCTTGCTGACGATGAGGAACTACTCGATTTAT
>CAILMG010000293.1 GCA_903835265.1 uncultured Methylococcus sp. | reverse complement strand
GCCAGTCGCACCTCACGTGCTTTCATCGCATTGTCTGCCACGACCACCGTAAACCCTTCATCTTCGAGGATGTCCTTTAACAGCTGGCGGATATCAGGTTCATCGTCCACCACCAGAATGGTTTTATTAGCGCTGTTCATCATTCACATCGGTTGAAGGTTGGGCCACAGGCAGGGTAATCAAAAAGCTGGCGCCATGGCGGTACGCCGTATCCAGTTTGATCTGTCCACCTAATTCTTCGATAATTCGCCGAACGATCGCAAGTCCAAGTCCGGTCCCCTTGGTCTTACTGGTCACATAAGGTTCAAAAATACGTTCGGCCTGATCGGGGGCGATTCCGGGACCATCATCTGACAGCCGAAGTTCTATGGTACCGGTTCCAAAGCCCACTCCAAAGGTGGTTTGAATGGTCATCTTACCTGATCGGCCTTGCGGCATGGCTTCGGCGGCATTCTTGATGAGGTTATGGATCACCTGGCGGAGTTTCACGGGATCACCGAGCACCTCGGGGAGATCAGGGTCTAATTGGAGGTCTATGTGAAGTCCGGCGTTGGGGGGATAGAGGGCAACGACCTCTTCGACGAGCGGGTTGATCCTCAGCGGCCTCAGCTGAGTGTGCGATGGCTTCGCATATTCACTAAAGGCGTTGACCATGGTTTTCATGGCCTCGACTTGCTGAACAATGGTTCTCGTTGATTTTTCGAGGACCTCCAAATCAGGCCCCTCGAGCGTTTTGGCCAGTTTATGCCGAAGCCGTTCCGCAGAAAGCTGGATCGGGGTCAGCGGGTTTTTGATTTCATGCGCCAGGCGACGTGCGACTTCACTCCACGCCGTGCTCCGTTGGGCCTGAATCAGTGCCGTGACATCATCAATGATCAGCACGAGCCCTTCATGCTGACCCTGAGTCCCATACAGTGAGGAGCCTCGGCAAAAGAGTTCTTGACGCCCCGCGGGGCTATTGAAGGTCAACTCCATCTTCCACGATGGAGATTCGCTGTTCATGGAGGGCTCAAGTTGGCTCATGAGCTCTGCGATGTGGGGGTAAGCCCCACAAAGGACCACCGGTGGCCAGCCAATATACTGCTCAAAATCTGCATGCAAAATATGATTTGCCGACTGATTAGCGGTCAATACCCGGAGTTCAGAGTCAAAACTCAACACCGCGGATGAGAGAGAGGCAAGAACCGTTTCAAGGTAGGCTCGTTGTCGTTCTACCACCCATTTTGATTGCTGTGCCTCGTCTCTCGCTTGGGCAATCTTATCGGTCATCGTATTGAAGGATTCAACCAGGAAACCGAGCTCTCCGCGGTCTTTGACGGGGAGTCTTTTTTCATAATCGCCATCGGCGATCGCCCGGGTACCAACGGCAAGAAGTCTGACCGGCTCAACGATACGCCGAATACTCAGAAAAGCGGCCCAGACCGCAGCCAAAAGACTCAAAAGAAGGATCAGCGATAGCGTCAAGGTGAAGGTGAATTTCAGCGATCGCCGGAGAAAGGTCAGTTCCTTGTAATGCTGATAGGCGGCTTCAACGCTGTCGGTCAGCTGCGCTAATTGCCTTGGAATACGGTAGATGGCTTGCAGAAAGATCGCGTCCTCGCCGATCAGCGAGACCACCGCCCGGATCTGAAGTCCATCGTGCCCGATCGTCTCGAGGCCGATGTAAGGCTTTCCTTGGCGCACTTGAACCATGATGCCGATTTCCGGCAAGTTAGGCGTCATCGTCTCGGTTTGTGATCCATTAAAACCGATAATTTGGCCTTGTCGGGTAAAGAGGGTGAGATCGGCATCCTCATTTTCATTGAGTTCGCCAAGACGGATACTTAACAATGAAATAGGGGAGGTGGATAGTTGTTGGGCGATCTGCTCCGTCTCCTTCAAGAGATTGCGCATGCGTTCATCCAGCGCGGTTTGACCTAATTTGAGGGCGTCGTCCATGGCTTGGTCGACATTGACATCAAACCAGCTGTCTACGCTCCGATCGAGGAATTGGACCGAGTAATAAAAGACGATCGAGGCGGGGGCAAGACTCAGCAGGCTGAACAGGAAGATCATCCTTGAGGTCAGATTGGATCCGGCGGCCTTTTTTCTCAACTGCCTTGCCAGCCAATAAATATTGGCGCCGACCAAACCCAACAGCATCAAGCTCGCAAGGCCATTGGTCAGGACGAGACTCGAATACATCTCCCCAAGCTCAGAGGCGTCCTGGGTTGCCGTACTCATCAGGTGCAAGGACACCAAAATCGCCAAGAAGAGGGCGATGATCGAGAGCGTCAGCGGTGGCCTTAAGGTTCTACGCGCCATTGGTAGGGTTCGGTTTCAAGATGCCACTCAGGGGAGAGATATGCGACCAGCCTTAGGGGTAATGGAAGCGATTCAATATCGAGCTTAAACCGTAGTATCGCATCATAGGACTTCTCTTTCTCAAAGGCATATTGGCCCACGAACTTCCAACCCCGGAGTCGGCTTAAGGTATCGAGAACGGTGGCTAGACTGGCAAAGTTTTGTACGGCACCACTCCCTAGATCGGCAATTTGGAAAGATTTGGCCAGGGGTTGATAGCGCAGTTGTATCCGGCGCTGATCCTCAATCAGTGGCTCCTGAAACCAAAGACGATCAGGATCTCTGACTTTGAGGGTGATTAAGAGCGTCAACGGGATACCTTCTTCCAGCGCTTTGATCGCGGAGGGAGTGAAACGGTAATCGATGTCGGCGGACAATGTCTTGAGATCGCCCGAGGTGATGAAATCAGCGCTTTTGATAAAGATGCCGTAGGGCGATGACCAGGCTAGGGGAGCTAATAGCCCCTCTAAGAAGATGAGCGCGAAAAAGATCAGGTGCCTTGATCGCATCGCTTGCTGATCGTTGCATAATAAAAACCATCCATGTCGTGCATGCCGGTCAGAATTTGGCGGCCACAGCGTTGCGGGATCCCCCATGTCGCTGCGATGGGTAACTCGATGGCATCGGCGTGCGCGGCCAAAAAGTCCTCGATGACCTCGACATTCTCTAAGGGCAAGATGGAGCACGTGGCATAGACGATTTGACCACCCGGCTTCAATAGGGTCCATGCCGTGTTCAAAATAGTCCTCTGAATAGCGGCGAGAGCCTCTATATCTGATGGTTGACGAAGGACTTTGATATCGGGATGACGGCGGATGACACCCAACGCCGAGCAAGGAGCATCGACCAAAATGCGATCGAACGCTTGACCATCCCACCATGTCTCAGGTTTCAAGGCATCTCCCGCGATCAAGCGGGCATAAAGCCCTATCCGATGCAAGTTCTCCTGCACTCTTTCCAGTCGTTCAGGCGCAATATCGACCGCCACCAACTCCTTCAGTGCAGGGGCTGATTCAAGGATATGGGCTGATTTTCCCCCAGGGGCGGCACAAAGGTCCAAAACGCGAAGTCCCGGCTGAAGGTTCAAAAGATCAGCGGCGAGTTGTGCTGCTTCATCTTGAACGGAGAAGTCACCCTGCCCGAATCCCGGTATCTGGGATACAGGGACCGGTTTTTCAAGAAGTACCGCGGAAGGAGCCATCGTTCCGGGTTCTGCCATGAGTCCGGCTTCACGAAGACGTTCTAGCGCAGCGTCACGGGTCCATCGCCCAAGATGCACTCGAAGCGTCATCGGAGGGGGCCGATTATTCGCCGCGGTGAGGTCGTTGACTGACAAGGGCCAACTCGTTTCTAATCGGTCCAGGAGCCATGCGGGGTGGGCTGTGGCGCTAACCGGGTGAAGGTCGAGGCGCGCATTCAAGTCTCGAGAGTCCCTCTGATAGGTTCTCAAAAGGCCGTTGACCAAAGGTCTCGCCCAGGATTCACGAACGGAAGACACCGTCTCACTCACAGCGGCATGGGGTTTGACGCGCATGGCGCTGAGTTGATAGAACCCAAGCAGAGCCAACATCCGCACTCGATCATCCTTGATGGGTTTTCGAGTCATGATGCCGAGAAGGTAATCTAACCGATAGTACCAGCGAAGGACACCGTAAACGAGGGCCTGTACAAAGGCGCGATCGTTAGCCTGAGGGAGCGTCTGCAGCGCCGGTTCAAGCGTGGTTGCCAGTGATTTTCCATCTCGAGTGATCGCCAGAAGAATGTCTGCGGCCAATACGCGGCAATTCAAGAGGGCTCTCCAAGGCGCTTTAGGCCTTCGCTATGAGCGTTCAGAAAATCCCTGGCGCTGATGCGCTTTCCGCCGGGTAGTTGCAGTTCAAGCAGTCTTAGAAGGCCATCGCCAGTGACGACATCGAGTGAACCTTGGCCAATGATGACAGAGCCTGGTGCGGCCAAAGCATCCCCATTGATGGCCTTGGCCCGCCAAATTCTAAGGATCTCCCCACGCCAAGTCGTTTCAGCAACCGGCCAGGGATTGAACCCGCGCACCGTCCTTTCAAGCGTCAAAGCCGGTAGCGAAAAATCAAGTCTGGCTTCTTCCTTGTGAATCTTAGCCGCGGTCGTTACGTTGGATTCATTCTGGTCAATGGGCTTTAGTGCGCCCTTTTGGAGCAAAGGGAGACTCTCGATCAATGCACTGGCTCCAAGGACCGCAAGACGATCATGGAGTTCTCCCGCTGTTTCATCCGTGCCGATAGGGATCGACTTCTTCAACAGCATGGGACCCGCATCAAGGCGGAGTTCAATGTGCATGATGGTGACGCCGGTCTCTGGGTCGCCTTCGAGGATGGCCCTTTGGATGGGCGCCGCACCGCGCCACCTTGGGAGGAGAGATGCATGAATGTTGATGGCGCCAAGTGGAGGAATGTTGATGACCCGCAGCGGTAGGATCAGGCCATAGGCGACAACGATGAGGAGGTCCGGTTGGAGTTGGGCCAGCGTTTGAATGGCTTCCTCACTGTTGAAGGATTCCGGCTGATAGACCGGAATCCCTCGAGACAGCGCTAACGCTTTGATGGGGCTTTCGGTGAGTTTTCGGCCCCGACCGGAGGGTCGATCCGGTTGTGTGTAGATCGCACAGACATCATAAGACCCCGCCAAAAGGGCCTCTAGGGGGGGGACTGCAAATTCAGGAGTTCCTGCAAAAACAATCCTCACGAGCCGCTGCCTGATTTCGACGATGAAACACCTGATTCTCTTTGGCGCTGCTCCTTACGGGCCTTCTTTCGCGCTAACTGACGTTTCAAAGGGGATAAAAGGTCAACGAATAGTTTCCCTTCGAGATGGTCCATTTCATGTTGGATACAGACCGCTAGAAGCCCCTCAGCTTCAAATTCTTGTACCGCCCCCTCGCGGTTTAGGGCTTTTATTTTGATTTTTTCGGCACGTTTAACCTTCTCAAAGACACCGGGTACAGAGAGACAGCCCTCTTCCGTTTCTTCCTCTCCTTCCCGATAGAGGAGTTCTGGATTAATTAAGGCGAGCGGCTCGTTTTTTTCTTCTGAGAGGTCGAGGACTAAAACGCATTGAGGGATATTCACTTGGGTCGCCGCGAGGCCGATCCCGGGAGCTGCATACATGGTTTCCAGCATGTCATCAATGAGTCGTCGTGTCTCATCAGTGACCTCTAAGACAGGCTTCGCCTTGACTCTGAGTCGTTCGTCCGGAAATTCAAGGATGGGAAGTAGGGCCATATCATTCAATGCTGGGGGGGTTGATAGGTTGTGGTGATTTTATCGAATGAAGGTCCCATTGTAATTAAGGATAGGGG
>CAILMG010000292.1 GCA_903835265.1 uncultured Methylococcus sp. | reverse complement strand
ATAACGTGCCCGTCGTCGAGCCACCAAAGAGATCCACCAAATGACGCAGCCCCTCAAAATCAAGCTGCATGGCTCTTCTTTGGATTTCATCGGCTACCGGACTAAAAGATGGGCAATTCAGGAGAATACCATCCACCCATCCGAGAACGGCCACAATGCGTCCTGCATTGACCAATTCAAGATATCGGGCACGATCTTCTTCTGAAAGAAACCAAGCTGAAAGCCGTTTTTGTTGCCCAGCGTTCACTTTTAGGGAGTCTTTGCCACGTTCCATTTTTATATTCATTGTTATTTTTATTCCATCCACCCTTGGGGCCATGTCCAAGGATAGCCCCTCAAGGATTATTTTTTCATCCCTAGGACAATCAACCAAGATTATAGCGGCAGCGACTGATAGTGAGGTACCCATTGAGCCGACTGAATAGCCGCCTCCAAGGGTTCCTTTTTCATGATGGGGGCTACCCCATCAGCAATGGCTTGAAGGGCCACCGCAAGGGCAATTTTCAAGGCAACCGTCCGCGCCTCTCCTAAGGCAGGAAGCAAGGGGAGTTTTGGATCTTGAATAGCCGGTGACAATGAACCTAAGACCTCAGCGGCAGCGACCAACATGCTATCGGTAACGCGTGTCGCACCGCCAGCGACCAGCGCGAGACCGACGGCAGGGAAAATGTAAACGTTATTACACTGGGTGATGGGTATCACCCTCCCTTCGTAGTTCACGGGATCAAAAGGGGATCCCGTCGCGATCAAGGCACGTCCCTCGGTCCAATGAACGAGGTCTTCTGCGGTCGCCTCAGCACGGCTCGTTGGATTCGAGAGTGGAAAGATAATGGGACGATTCACCTTGGCGGCCATCATTTGAATAATATCCTGATGAAAAGCCCCAGGCACCGCAGAAAGGCCTATGAGGATACTGGCAGAGACTTCCTTGATGACATCAGCGAGCCCAATCTTTCCGGACATCGTGTGAGACCAGCCAGCAACCTGCTGATAGGGCTGAGCATAGGGCTTCTGTTCACTCAGAAGGTCGGTCCGCTGATCGTGGAGTAAGCCCTCCTTATCGACGATGAAGAATCGGCGACAGGCCTCCTCATCGGTGAGCCCCTGCTTCACCATCGCGGTCCTCAGATAGTCAGCGACGCCAATCCCTGCAGATCCAGCACCCAGGAATACAATCGTCTGATCTTTGAGTTTCTGCCCGGTGGCATTGAGAGCACCGAAGACCGCGCCAAGCGCAACAGCCGCGGTGCCCTGGACATCATCATTGAAGGTCAAGAGGCGATCTCTATATTTTTCAAGCAAAGGGCGCGCATGTTGGGTTGCAAAATCCTCCCACTGGAGAAGGACGCTTGGCATTTCATGGTGGACCGCTTCAACGAACTCATCCACAAAATCGTAGTAATCCTGTCCTGAGATCCTTTCATGATGCCAACCAAGATAAAGGGGGTCGTTTAATCGTTCTTGATTGTTGGTTCCGACATCGAGAATGATCGGCAGAGTCTTTGCCGGATGAATCCCACCAATTAAGGTATAGAGCGAGAGCTTACCAATGGGGATTCCCATCCCCCCTGCCCCCTGATCACCCAACCCCAGAATGCGTTCCCCATCAGAAACAACGATGACATCAATGTCCTTGATCGGCCGATTAGCAAGAATCTTTCTAATTTTGCCACGGTGCCGATAAGAGATAAAAAGCCCTCTAGGTCGTCGATAAATGCGGCTGAAACGCTCGCAGGCGGTCCCTACGGTCGGGGTGTAAACAATCGGCAGCATCTCTTCGATATGATCGAGGAGAAGGCGATAGAAAAGAACTTCATTCGTATCTTGCAGTTGCCGGAGATAGATGTGCTGGTGGAGATCCGAGTCGGCTTCCTTGAAAGCGGCATATGCTCTAACAACCTGATCCTCAATACTATCAATGTGGGGGGGCAATAGGCCGCCTAAGGCATAGTGATCACGCTCCTCCTCAGAAAAGGCGCTGCCTTTGTTGAGTAGTGGGTTGTCGAGTAGCGTGGCGCCCCGGAGATTAGATGATAGGAACTCGTTCAATGACATGGATAAGTTTAATCAAAGGGGTGAGATAACAAAGCCAAGATAGGATCATCGCACAACGAGCAAATTCCCCAAGAGCCTCATCGTTAAAAGACCATTCACCTTGAAGAAGGAGTGTGCGCTTTGCTATGGGACGTGCTGGGCGCTTGTCGACTGATCAAAGGCGATTCTTTGCTGATCTTCTTGGCTTCCGGCACTGAAAACAAGAGAGGCCGCAGAATCTAAAATTGCCCGTTTACTATCAATCTCGGTGTAGCGCGCAGCGGCAAGGTTCCGTTCAGCGGTAATCAGCTCAATCACCGTCACTAATCCCTGCTGAAAAGACGCCGTGGCCGCCTCATAGGTCTTTTCAGAAGCTTTCAGCATGGCCAGAGCAAATTGGCGCTTTCTAATGGCTATCTTGAAATCAGCATAATTCTTCCAGACCTCTCGCATCACTTTCAACTGAAGAGCATCAAATTCAGCCTGAGCAACATTTCGGGTTGCCTCGGCCTTATTGATCGCATTGACACCCGAAAAGCCTTCAAAAATGTTCCAGCTCATCTGGACATAGGCCGCCGCCAGCGGGGTCTCAATTTTAACGTTTGGCGCCCCTGCCGTTTGCGGATTGTTTGACACATTGGCATAGTCCCATATCTTCCAGCCT
>CAILMG010000291.1 GCA_903835265.1 uncultured Methylococcus sp. | reverse complement strand
ATCATGATCGATTTCAGCCATGCCAATAGCCTCAAGCAATATCATCGTCAAATGCAGGTGAGTGAGGAGGTCGGTGACCAGATCGCAGGGGGGGACCTTCGGATCTTTGGCGTGATGGTGGAAAGCCATCTTCAAGCGGGTAACCAGAAGCTCGAGGCCGGAAAATCTCTGACCTACGGCCAGAGCATCACTGACGCCTGTCTGGGCTGGGAGGATAGCGAAGCCTTGCTCGAGCAACTCGCAGGCGCGGTAAGGGCTCGCCGAAGTGTGGTCTAAGCCTTTTCGCCTGGCCGCACAATTTCCTACTAATCTACTGTACAATTTTTGAAGGATCTCCTGTCTGATAGGCTTTCAGCGAAGGCCCGGGAGGCTCCCCTTATAATTTTCATCGAACCGGAGAAAGTGAATGAGCGTACTGGTTGGAAAAAAAGCCCCTGATTTCAAGGCCGCCGCAGTGCTCGGTTGTGGCAGCATCATTGATGATTATTCGTTCTCTGAGCGGACCCAAGGCAAGACCACTGCGGTCCTTTTTTACCCCTTGGATTTCACCTTCGTCTGTCCGACCGAACTGGTCGCGCTTGATCATCGCCTCGACGAATTGAAAAGCCGTGGTGTTGAAGTCATGGTGGTCTCGGTTGACTCTCAGTTTACCCATGCCGCATGGCGTAATACCCCCCTTGAAAAGGGCGGGATCGGTCCGGTTCGTTACACCATGATCGCTGATGTGAGTCATGCCATTACCAAGGCCTATGACGTCGAAGTCGAAGGCGCAGCCATTGCTTATCGCGGTACCTTCCTGATCGATAAAAACGGGGTGGTCCGTCATCAGGTGGTCAATGATCTTCCCCTGGGCCGTAATATGGATGAACTCATTCGCATGGTGGATGCCCTTCAGTTCTTTGAAGAGCACGGTGAAGTGTGTCCTGCGGGCTGGAACAAGGGTAACAAGGGCATGAAGGCCGATGCCGCTGGCGTCGCTTCATACCTTCAGGAAAACGCCGCTGATCTTTGATCAGGGTGACAGACCAAACGCCTGGAGATCCCAGGCGTTGATGGATCAAAAGGCGAGCTTCGGTCCGCCTTTTTTAATGGGGTCGCTTCAAGCTAAGGGGCTTCTGGTCCGCCGAAGCACCAAAAAATAGACCAGTCCAGCAATGGCTGCCCCAACGAAAACCGATGAAAATCCGAGCAGTGAGGCCATGCCGGCCGCATTTTGGGCATGTAGTTGATTCATCATCGGCTTTGCAATCATCAAGCTCCAGATGAAGTTCGGTACATAAAATGCTATGGCTCCCCCGATCGCCCATTGGATCCCCGGAAGATCCCGAGATTCAGCGGAACGGTAAAACCAGAATGCGATCACAATGGCAATCAGTCCACCGAACATAAAGTCACCCCTTTGTTGTTATTTTGAGGATTCAACAATGCCCCTTGATGGAGCTTTATCAATGACCTTTATTTTTGATGGAAGTTCAGGGTTTTGCTCGGGGTGTTGATCCTTTGAAGTAGAGGTAGAAAGGAACCCCGAGTAAGAGAAGGGCGAGTCCTAGGAGACTTTCTTCTGGACGTCTTAAGGCAATGCTGTAGCAAAAGAGGAAGGCCACTAGGCTGAAGATGAGGGGAATATAGGGATAGCCCATCGTCAGGTAAGGTCGTGGCAGTTCTGGATGGCGAACCCGAAGGACGATGACTGCGATGGATGTCAGTCCATAGAAGCCCCAGGTTCCAAGGAGCGCGTAGTCAAGGACCCGCTCAAAGGCGACCTTGTCGTGGCCTAAGATCAAGATCAAGAGGGTGGCGAGAAGGGCTTGCAGCAACAAGGCGCGGATGGGGGTTTTAAATCGAGGGTGCAGTCGATTGAGGCCCCTGTACAAGAGGCCATCATCGGCCATGGCATAGAAAATTCTGGCCCCTGCGAGAATGGCCCCATTCAGCGCCGCGAGGGTTGAGAGGATGGCGGCAAGGGTTAGCGCTTTGCCGCCATCCTCTCCGAGGAGGCGAATGGCAACCTCTTGGGCGACGCCTTGCGTTTTTTGAACCTCCTCCAGAGGGAGGATCAGAAAATAGGCGAGGTTGGTGAGAATGTAGATGGCCGCCACCCCGAGAATCCCAATAATCAGAACCCGAGGAATGGTCTTGTGGGGCTCTCGAATTTCACCGCTGACCATGGTGAGATTGTTCCAGCCATCATAGGCCCAAAGTGCTGCCGCAAGAGCAGCGCCGTAACCGATGAAGGTTCCTCTGGTCGGCGATTCGGTCGTGGCTGATGACGTCGCCGTGAAATGATCCCAGGATCCCTCTCCCGAGGTGAAAGCGACCCCGATGAGGCCGAGAATGGCACCCAGCTTCAAGGCGGTGAGGAGGGCCTGAAGGGCCCCTCCACGGCCGACCCCAAAGATATTGATGAACGTCATTAGGGCAATCCAGCCGATGGCGACGACCTGCATGCCGGATACCTTGAAGCCTTCGACGATGAGGATATCTTCGGTGAGGGGGGTGTAGAAATGACTCAGAAAGAGGCTCGCGGCAAGCCCGATAGCGGCAATGGATCCCGTCTTTCCGATCACAATTTGTTGCCAGCCAAAGAGGAAGCCCCACAGGGGGCCATAGGCCTTTCTCAAAAAGACGTATTCACCGCCCGCGGCGGGGAGGCTCGATCCTAGTTCGGCGTAGGTAAAGGCGCCGCAGAGCGATAAGACAGCGCCGAATAGCCACACCAAGAAGACCCCCGTCACCGATCCGGTTTCTCGGGCCATGGTCGAAGGGACCAGAAAGATCCCCGTGCCAATCACGGTCCCGGCAAGAAGCGCACCGGCGGTCAGTGGTCCCAGAGCTCTTTCGAGTTGAAGTGGTTTTAGAGGGCGGGCGTCTTGCTGTGGGGGCATTGATTCTGAAAGGAAGAGGGGGGCGATTACCAGAGTTTGATTTTTCGTTGCCGGTAGTTTTGAGGCCACCGAGGCTCCTCATCAGAATGCGCCTGAATATCGATGCTTTCAAGGCGAAGCGATCCTGGTTGGTTGGGAGTAAGCGAGCGCACTGAAAGAGGGAGGCCCGTAAGCCGCTTGAGGTCCTTTTCAGTAAGGCTTGGAATCGTCTTCGTGGCGATAAGGCCTTGAGCCGTCATGAGAATGCCCGTGGCCTCTTCTAGAAGCCTTGAAAGGGTCGCTCTCTCGTCGTGCGGGATATCGAGATGTGAAATACTTAAAGGGCAAATGGTCAACCCCTCCTTTGATCCGTGATGGATCTCGAACGGAAGGCAGGTGAACCTTCCCACGTGTTCCTTGGTTCCTGTGGCCTTCACCGTCCAGGTGGGCGCCTTGGGGTCTGATGTCCCCTTGCCTTCAGGGTGGCCTTTTTTGAGGAGGTTTTGCAAGAGACCCTCTTGATTTCCTGGAGGGGTCTTAAGAGAACCTTTTAGCCCCTGCAGAAGTGGGCTTAGCGCATTGATCTGCCCCTCGATCTTCCTCAAATCTTTCTGTCGAAAGGCCAGCGTTTCTTGTTGCTGATGATCAATGAGTGCCCAAGTGGTCGTGGGCGCATCAAAGATGAGATCCCAGCGGTTGTTGCCGCCGAAGCCTTTCATCCACGCCCTCTGGTCGTTGACATGGAGTGCCTGCTTAGAGACCCGGCCATCGAGGTCGAGATGGTAGGTCAGGGTCACTTCGGCCTGAGCTTTGATCGGCCACAGAGCAGATACGAGGGGCACTGTTAAAACGAAGAAAGAATGTCGGAGCCAAAATGTCATGGGGGGATCACTGAGGATAAACATGGAATGGTAGTATGCACCCAAGACGGGGTGGCTAGCGGCTACTCCAAAGGTCCCTGGTGCTGCCGGGGAGCACTAAGGAGCTTTGGGAGCGATCATCAGTGGGACACGGCCAAGAAGGACATCACCATCATCACCACGATCATGGAATCGCTCCTCATGGCCGGACCCAGCGGCGCCTTTTGTTGGCCCTCGTTTTGACGCTGGGGTTCGTAGGGTTTGAGGCTGTGGCCGGATTTCGTGCTCATAGTCTTGCCTTGCTGACGGACGCGGCCCATAACCTCACCGATGTGGCAGCGCTTGCCCTCTCTTTTTTTGCAGTCCACCTGGCTGGACGCCCCGCCCATGCGAACAAGACCTATGGTTATCATCGCATGGGGATCCTAGCCGCACTCATCAACGCAAGCACTCTCGGTTTCATTGCTGCTGGGATCTGTGTCGAAGCCATTAGGCGTTTTGACGCCCCAGCCCCCGTTGAGGCGGATCTCATGATGACGGTCGGCGCTGCCGCGCTCATCGTCAATCTCCTGACGGCTTGGCTGGTGAGCCACGGCTCAAAGGAGGATCTCAATCTTCGCAGTGCCTTTCTTCATCTTCTTGGGGATGTCCTTTCGAATGTGGGTGCCATTGCCGCCGGGGTGGGTATTCTTCTGACCGGCCTCAACTGGCTCGATCCACTGGTGAGTATCTTGATGTCGATCCTCATTCTTTTTAGTGTCATCCGAATGATCGGTGAGGCCTTCGATATCTTGATGGAGGCCACCCCTGCTGATATCGATGTCGATGACCTGATTCGCGATCTCATGCAGACGGAAGGGGTCATGGGGCTTCATGATCTTCATGTTTGGAGCCTTTCCCGGCAGCATCGCTTCTTTTCGGCCCATGTGCTGGTAGAAGATATGCCGGTGAGTGAGTCCGCTCGCCTTCGTGATCAGCTGACGGCTGTGATGGCGGAGCATTATAGGATCACCCATACCACATTACAGTTTGAGACCGAGGGCGTTTGCAGCAAAGGCCTTTATTGTGACATTGGGCTGCGTCCTCTACCTTGACCCTTTAAGGCCATCGTCCAGACCGAAATGCCCATAACGGGCGAGAACGGTGGGGAGGACCAGCAAGGTCAGTAAGGTCGATGAGATGAGGCCGCCAATAATGACCGCGGCCATCGGCCCCATGATCTCCCGGCCCGGGTTGTCACTATCAATAGCGATAGGCAAGAGGGCCAGCGCGGTGACCAAGGCCGTCATCAGAATCGATGGCAGCCGCTGCTGCGCCCCAAGCTTGGCCGTCTCAAGCGACCAGTTATGGCCTTCCACTTCGGTCAAGTGTCGGTAGTGGGAGACCAGCATGATGGCGTTTCGAATGGTGATCCCAAAAAGCGTCACAAAACCGACCATCGATCCCACCGAGAGACTGCTCCCTGAGAGCCATGCCGCGACGACCCCCCCTGCGAGCGAGAAAGGAAGGTTCAACAAGGTCAGAAGGACATGGCGAATACTGCCGATAGCGATCACCAAGAGAATGAGGACGCCGGCTCCTGCGACGAGACTATGGAGGATGAGACTTTCTCTGGCCTCCCGCTGTTCGATCGCCGCGCCTGAGACTTCAGGCGTCATGTCCTTTGGAAATTCAAGTGTCTCAAGGACTTCCACCTTCAGTTCTTCCATAAAGGATTCAAGGTCACGGCCACTCACATGAACGGTGATCGTCTGCACCCTCTGTCCGGCGCGATGGAGAATGTTATAGCGTCCGCTGGTCGGTTCTATGTCGGCGAGGGCTTGAAGTTCAACCAAGAGTCCGTCTGGGCTTCTCAGCGGCAGTGTTCGGATGGAATCGATCTCCCGGCGCTGGTCTTTAGGCAGGATGACGACGATGTCGTGCATCTGATTTTCAAGGTGAAATGTTCCAACGGTACGGCCCTTGAGGGCTGTCTCTACAAAGCCTGCGACTTCCATGGGCCGAAAACCGGCTGCAAGGAGACTCTCAGGATTTAATCGGATGTCGAGCATGGGGGTGCCTGGCGGTGAGCGTAGCTGAACATCGGTCGCGCCCCGTATTTTTTTGATCCGGCTGGCGACTTCTTGGGATTTTTCATCGAGCAGGGCCAGTTCACGGCCATAGAGGTTGATGACGATCGGCGCCGTGTAGCCTGAAATCGTCTCTTCGACCCGCTCGGTCAAAAAGGTATTGGCTTCAAAGAGGAGCCCTGGGAATGTGGCGAGCACTTTTCTCATGGCCGTTAACACATCGGCCTGTTCTTGGCCGCTCAGTGATTTCAAACGAACCTCGTACTCACTGTAATGACTGCCATAAGTATCGGCGCCACGCTCAGCCCTTCCGGCCCATTGGGAGGCCGATTCAACGCCCTCTATCTTGAGAAATTCCCTGACAAGTTGTCGCCCGCTCCGAATGGATTCATCCAGTGCGGTCCCAGGAAGACTCGTCGTGTGAACGATGTAGTGCCCTTCTCGGAGCGCTGGAAGAAAGTCTCCGCCAAGAAAGGGGATCAGCAACAGTGCGAGACTGCACAGGGCCATTGAAACCCCCAAGATGTTCCCGGGGTGCTCCATGCTAAGGGTGAGCAGGCGCTGATAATAAGGGATCAGCCAATGCATCAAGGGCGGTTCCCGATGGGCCTTTAGGGGCTTAGCCTCGCCATGCGCTGGGCGTCCGATCAGCAGCATGCAAAGGGCGGGCGTCACCGTGAGTGCGACGACAAGGGAGGCCATAATGGCAAGAATATAGGCCGTTCCCAAAGGGGCAAACAGCCGTCCGGCGACGCCTCCAAGCGTCAGCAATGGAAGGAATACGAGGGCGACGATAAAGCTCGCATAGGTGATCGAGGCACGGACCTCCATGGAGGCTTCGAAGACGATGCTGAGAGCACGCCGGGGGCGGGTCGCGAGATGATTTTCCCGAAGGCGCCGAAAAATATTCTCGGTATCAATGATGGCATCGTCAACGACTTCCCCAAGAGCAATGGCGAGACCCCCAAGGACCATGATATTGAGATGGACCCCCGCGGTCAGCAGCGTGACCGCGGCAGCCAAAAGCGACAGCGGGATGGCGATCACCGGGATCAAGGCGGTCTTGAGGTTCAATAGGAAGGCGTAAAGAATGGCGACGACCAACAAGGCGCCAAGCATGAGATGGCCCGAAAGATTTTCGAGGGAACGTTCGATGTAGTCCGCGGGCCTGAAGAGATGGGGGTAAAAACGAATCCCCTGGTTTTCGATGAGTGGCGTCATGTCCCGAAGGGTGACTTCGAGGGCCCTTGAGACGCTGAGGGTGTTGGCGCCTAACTGACCGATGACCATGAGAACCATCGCCGGCTTGCCGCCAATCGCAGCTGCACCGATCGGTGGTCTTCCCGCCATGGTGATGGTGGCGACGTCACCGAGCGTGACCTGATAACCCGCTTTCCGAAGGAGGACCACGTTCTCAAGGTGATTGGCCGTCGCTGGAAGGCCCTGAACATTGACGGCCAGGCGCTGGTTAGCGTTTTCAATAAATCCCGCGCCGGGCATGCCGGTGGCTTCTTCGGCGGCCTTGATGAGGTCATCAAGGCTCAGTCCATGTCGTCGAAGACGGTCAAAGTCGGGCTGTATTTGGAGTTGTCGAACATCACCGCCAAACACGTTGACATCCGCAACGCCTGGAACGGCAAGAAGCCTAGGGACCAAGGTCCAATCGACGAGGTCGCGGAGTTCCATGGAGGAACGCTGGTCGGATTCAAGGCCGATGGTGAGAATGGTCGCCGAGGCCGAGGACAGGGGAACCATCACCGGGGCCCTGGCGCCATGGGGCCATTCCCCGGCAAGCCCCCCGAGGCGTTCGCCAACCAGTTGACGGTTTCGGTAGATGTCGGTGCCTTCCTTGAATACCGCCGTAATGATCGAGAGCCCCTGAATGGACTCCGAGCGAAGGCTCTCAAGGCCGATGAGACCAGCGAGGTGCCTCTCGATGCGCTGGGTAATGAGGGTTTCGGTCTGCTCCGCGGTGAAGCCCGTGGCCTCGGTCTGGATGACGACGCGCGGCGCTGAAAATTCGGGAAAGATATCAAGGCCTGCGTGGCTCAGACGATAACTGCCATAGCCTAGGAGAACGAGGGCTAGCGCCATGACCACGGCGGCATGATGCACTGCGAACCGAATAATCCCCTTTAACATCCTGGGATGTCGGCTCAGCCCTGTGGCAGTAGGGCTTTAATGGCCCTGATCGAAGAGGGCATACCGCGGCTTTTAGCGGTCGTCTGGGTTCTCTTTCCCTTCATCTCTTCTATCCTTACAAAGCAGCAACAGGATCACAAAGGGGAGGGTATCAAAAAAAACAGAGAGGGATAAGGCTTTTGAGGATGGACGGCTAAGGGGGTCACCCCTAGCGCTAGCGAAGGTCTTGGTGCCCCCATGTCCTGATTTCAGATTCATAGAGATCGTCGATGACCCTGAGCAGCAACTCTTCCGAGGCCTCTGGAAGTGCGGCTCGGCACTGATCGAGCCAGTCATAACTCGGATGGTTCCTCAAAATCCGCCCGACCACTTCCCTGACCGTGAGGGGGTGGGTGGCTATGGAGCGGGCGATGACCGCTTGATTCATGGTGGACCTCCTCTCAAAGGGTCACAAAAAATCCGCCCTGAGGGCAGAGAAGTGCATGAGGATCACGATGGACAGTGGGGACAGAGATTAAGGGCCAACGATGACTCTGATGTGACGTTCAGGTTATCGTTACTGGGGGGTCTCGTGATGGTTTTGTGACCATCCTCCTCTGAGGCTAATCCTCCTCGGGAATCTCGGGCCTGAATTCTTCGGCGAGGAGCGTTTGAGCGCCTAAAGTGACGATCGGTTGGCCCGGTGTGAGACTTGTTTCAAATCGTTCATCGCCCGTTCGGCCTGGTTTTGGAGTGACCGAGACGCGCCTAAAACGCCCCTCGCCTTGGTCGAGATAAACGAAGGCTTTCCCTTGATAAAAAATGATGGCGGTGGCCGGCAGGGCCACGCCATGGTGGAGGGAGGTTCCTCTGATCCAGGCATTGATGCGCATGCCGGCCCGAAGATGGGCCCCGTGGCTTTCAAAAAACCAGGTTTCTCCCTGGACCAGATCATCGGTGTGAGGTGCTGGCGAGAGGAGGGTTGCCGGGATCGCATCGTGTTGATCTTGATGTCTTGAGATCACGACGTCACTTCCAGCTGAAAGGCTTTGGCCCACCGGGAGGGTGATTTTGATCAGCGCCTTTTGGTGAGCCGTTAGCTGGTCCAGAAAGGTCGATGGGCCTTCAAGGACTTTCTCAGCCAAGGCCTTTCCTAGTTGCTGATCGGCTTCCCGGCGGAGATCCTCGAGATGGAGTCGCGCCGCCTCAAGACGGCTGCTGTCGGCCTGCCACTGGGCTTCCACTTGAAGGAGCTCACGTCCTGCAACAATGTCGGCCTGAAACAAGGTTTTGATGCGCGCCCGGTTTTTTTCGGCCAGCGCACGGGCCGCCGTGGCGATTTCAAATTCGGCACGGGCCGCCCTCATTTGTGATCTGAGCGTGAGAAGCGGCAAGATGTCCTCGACTTTGCCCGCGCTTTGGGTTTCATCGGGAATTGCGAGCGCCGGTAGCGGCTCGATGGTCAGGCCTGCCGAGGCTCGCTGGTCGGGCGACAGTTCGACCTCGCCAGGGAGGTGGCGTGACCCATGATACTGGTCCGTCCTCGATGAAGGCCCATCGACGTCCTTATCAATGGCCCAGGAGGGCCTCGCTAAGATCAGAGAGATTAGTACGAAGCGGGCGGGCAGCAGGACGCTCATTCGGAACTAAAAGAGGGCTTCTAGGTTAAGAGATTTATCGGTTGAGTATAGCTGAGGGACGTTCCTCAGGCGCTAACCGTCACGGTTTTCAGCCATCGGGCCGCCCCGAAGCCTGCGCATCGTCCGGTTGCAAGGCAAGCCGTCAGCAGATAGCCGCCGGTGGGGGCGTCCCAATCCAGCATTTCTCCACAGCAGAAAAGCCCCGGCATGCGTTTTAGCATCAGGTCTTTCGAAAATGCCTCAAGGTCGATGCCGCCGGCGGAGCTGATGGCCCGCTCAATCGCCATCATATCGGTCACCACGATGGGGAGTGCCTTGAGGCTATTAGCGAGGGCCTCCGGTGAGATCGGAAGCTTTTCTTTAAAGACCTCTTTAAGGAGGCCCCACTTGATATCTGAGAGTCTCAGTGTGCGGCGTAAAAAGTTTTTCTGCGAGAGTTTGCCCCTTGGAGCCTCGAGTTTCATTACTATTTTTTCATGGCTCCAGTCGGGTAAAAGATCCAATGTCAAAATGGCATGACCCTGGGCCTCGATCCCCTCCCGGAGGGCACCGGCGAGGGCATAGATCAGCCCACCCTCCAGACCCTCTTGGCAGATGACCCCTTCGCCTCGATGTTGCAGAACGTTGCCTTGCCAAACGGTCGATCCCGCGACAGCTTTGAGCGGGGTGCCCTCGAAGCGTTCGATAAAGTGGCGATCCCAGTCGACCTTGAAGCCACAATTACTGGATCGTAGCGGGTGAACACCGATGCCTTGCTCGGTCATGAGGATTTGCCAGCCACCATCAGATCCAAGATGGGGCCAACTGGCGCCACCCAGCGCCAAAATGATGGCGTCTGCGGTGACCCTCAAAGGGCCTTCGGGTGTGCTGAAAAGGAGGTGATGATGAGATTGATCGAAGCCGATCCAGCGGTGCCTGGCATGGATTCGCACCCCCTGCTCTCGAAGACGCCGAAGCCAGGACCTGAGGAGTGGGGCGGCCTTCATTTCTTCGGGGAAGATGCGCTGTGATGAGCCGACAAACGTTTTGACCCCGAGGCTCTCGGCCCAGGCTCTGATATGGCTGGGTGGAAAGGCCTTGATGGAGTCGGCGATGAGATCTTGAGACGGCTTGTAGCGATTCAGAAAAGCGTCAAGAGGTTCGGCGTGACTTAAGTTGAGGCCCCCCCTTCCGGCTAGGAGGAATTTACGGCCAAGCGACGGCATGGCATCGAACAGGTCGACCTGGATGCCGGCTGCTGAGGCTGTTTCGGCGGCCATGAGCCCGGCGGGCCCACCACCGATAATGGCCAGGGACTGGGTCATCGGAGATAGGCGTCATCAGGCCCTGATGGGCGGGAGGGGAGAGGCTCTATGAGAATAAGAGCCTCTAATCGCTTCTTTAGAAGCGGCGATCGCCGCCAAAGCCGCCGCCGTCACGACGACCACCGCCACCACCACTCTTGAAGCCGCCACGTTCTTCGCGGGGACGGGCTTCATTGACGGTCAGGCTGCGGCCACCAACATCCTTGCCGTGCAGGTCATTAATGGCCGCCTGTGCTTCCTGGTCAGATCCCATTTCCACAAAACCAAAACCCTTTGAACGGCCGGTTTCTCGGTCAGTGATGATGCTGGCGGATTGAACCGTGCCAAACGGGGTGAACATCTGCTCGAGTTCACTGTTGTTGACGTTGTAGCTGAGATTTCCAACGTAAAGCTTCATGGCCATGGGGGCTCCTAATAAAAAAGAGGGAAAAGAAAATAAAGGATTCGTTTTTAAAAAATTCGATTAGCGACGGCCGCCGCGGCCTTTGGCGCGGGGGCGCTCTTCGTTGACGCGGATGCTATTGCCGCGAACGGTTCGGCCATTGAGGCCGGTAATCGCTGCGCGTGCCTCATGCCCTTCCATTTCAATGAAACCGAAACCACGGCAACGCCCGGTGAAAATATCACGAGAGAGTTCATAGCT
>CAILMG010000290.1 GCA_903835265.1 uncultured Methylococcus sp. | reverse complement strand
TTTGCTGCTCTTCAGGAATTTTTTCGAATGCAGTTTGACAAGGCCCAGCGTATTCTCGACATCACCTCGAATCAAAAAGAAAACGTTTGGGGGTTCAGTTTTCAGTGGTCCTTACAGCGTGACTTTTGGAATAAGGATCTGGCCTGGTTTATTCACGGTTACTACAATGCACCAAGCCTTCCAAGGGTACCGAATGGTCAGGCCATGAGAGGTCCCAGCCAGTCCCTGATGGTGGAGGCCCAAAATGTGGTGGGCGCCGGCTTAATGTGGACGATTAATTCAAGGGTGTCTATGTGGGGGCAGACCAGTGCGGGAACCAATGCTGCAACGCCCTCTTTGTTAAGTAATATCGGGTTTGCTGTGGCTTTTTGAGGGAGAGTCGCGGATTGTCGTTGATGACCCGCGACGTCTCTGTTTGATTTATTTCAGGGGGTTTTTGGCGTCGGCGAGCTGAGCCATGATTTGGGCCTTCGCCGCAAGCCAATCCTGATCTTCAAATCCGGGTGCAAACTGACGCTTTTCAGCAAGAAAGTAGGCCGCAACCGCGACCATCCCATTGATCATGTCCTGTCCAGGTTGAGGCGCCTTGGTGACGGCCGACTTTCTGGGCTTTGGAGTTGCTGCCGCTTTGGCAACCTTCGCGACCTTGGTTTTGGCTGGGGGTTTTGGGGATGCCGCCGGAGTGCTTTTAGAGGCTTTTGCTGGTTTAACTTCAGCGGGCGTCTTTGCTTTTGCAGCCGCTGTCTTTTGGGGTGATTTTCCGTCAGTAGACTTCGCCATGGAGATGCTCCTGTGAGATGAGGGTAATTCCATAATAAACAAGACTTTTTTAGGTTGGAAGGGGCTTTTAGGAAATACTGCAGTAAAAATCTTGTCCCCTCTACCTTGAAATCCCCTCTGGGCGACCCAAACATTCTCAGAAGTCCAACAGAAGGTACAGAGGCATGAAGGAACCTAAAGCAGACACGGGCTTGAACCTCAAAATGAAGCAGCACCAAGATGGTGAACCGCTTGATCAACGTGTTCAGGAAATCTTCAATTTAATCAGTAGTGGATTTTTACCGCCGGCAGATACGGTCCAGAAAGACGGTCAGCCGGCATGGGGATTTGATACCCTCGCCAAGATAATTGGCTGTGAGGTCGATGAGCTGTCACTTCTTCTAAAGCGCCAAGGCACGCGATTCAAGCCAGAGGCTCTTAAACACTGAAGAGGTCTTATGGCTTCAGTGAACCTTTGGTCAGAGCCCAAGAGGGGGGTCAGGCGATGATGTCTGAATCGGCAGAAAGGCTGTGAACAAAGGGGATAGCGAGCGCAAACCCCATCTTAATGGTGTTAAGGAAGGTTTCGCTGGTCGCGGCCTCTGAAGAGTCATCGTGGTGAAGATAACCAATCATACTCAGAAAGGTCATCGCGGCGGTTTGGTAGGCATCGTAGGGGTTTTTTCGAAAAATCGAAATGGTAGATCCCATGGCCTCGGTCGCTTGATTGGCAATCTCGTCTTTGAACTGTTCGCGGATGGCCGATTGAAGTCCACGGTAGATCGCGGTCAGGGCTTCCTTATCGCTTCGACCGAAGAAATACATCAATCCCACGGTCAGCGAGAGAATATAGTACCAACGGTACATCTCAGTCTTTTTCATGGCTGTCTCGGCCACAAATAGGGTCGTGAGGGTTTCTTCAGAGATCCCGTGCTCGACGGATTCGTTTTCGAGTGTCTCTAAAAACGCTGGGAACGCCAGCTGACAGGTTTTTTCGCAGTGCGTCATGAGGCCAAGAACCAGGGCCTCAGCAGTCATTGTTTTTCTTTCCACGGTATCCATGTCGGATGGGCGGCTCATCTCGGTTCAAAACGGTGTGGCGTCGGGATTGGATAGCGCCATCAACACACAGCCATCGAATCATTATCCCCCAAGGTACTCCCAAGAGCAGTGAATTATTCTAACATCTGCTGAAGTTAAATCTAACTCGATGCGACGGATCGACTGATTTTTTAACATCGAACGAGAGGGAGCGGCACGAGGGAGCCTTCTTTTTTAAAACCTTCTGGATCTCTGGTTCAGCGCTGAGAATTTCATTGGGGTCTATGGGGACCTAGAGGTCTTTCCGGCAGCGTTTGGTGGTTCTGTATATCAACCTTAGAAACCGATACTGAAGAATTGAAAAGGGGTTGTCCTTACTGAAGGGAGGCCTTGATCCAAGCAGCAAAGTGACCGTCCATACCGCATTGGCCACCTTGCTTTGGTTTATCAACGGTTTCACTCATCGGGGTTTCATCAGCGAATGGTTGCGTTACGTTGTTCAAGCTGTGCAAGGGTCGGCTGTATTGATCCCTCGCCCTGAGGAGTCGTCGCGATCATATCCCGGCCGTTTCGCCGCATCAATTCGGCGTCGAGATAATCCATTTCTGAGGAGAGGGCATAAATGATGGCCATGACCATGAAGAGCACTGTGTTTTTCATATCGAATTCCCGTGATGTTGCGTCCAAAATGGAGACGCCGGGAAAATATAGCATGTGCTAATCGAAAACACAATAGCAAAAGCTAAATACCTGCTATGGTTCGCCGCTATTCTCGTGAGGTGCGATATCGCCGATGTTCCAGCATGGTGCCGATGATCTCAAAAGACACGACATCGGAACGCAGTGATGGGAAGTCTTCGTTGAGTGGGATCAGTTCGATCACGGTTCGGCCCTGATGATCAACACCCCGAGGTCTAAACTTCTTAAAGGTGGCCTCGTCCTCCTGGTTTTTTGCAACAACAAAGTCGCCTGGACTGGGTTTGATATCAGGATCAATCACAATGGTGTCGCCTTCTTTGAAGTCGGGTTCCATCGAGGTACCTCGAATCGTTAGGGCAAAAGCATGGGGCCCGAGAGGCGTATCGGTCAGAAGGTAATCATCGCCCGCACCAGCGGCGTAGGGGTCCACAGCCTCTGTCCAGACCCCGGCTTGAACAAAGCTGATCCGCGGCACTCGCCTTAAACCGTTAGGTAGCTTGGAGGGACGGTCATCGATATCAGGATCGTCTTGAGAGTCCATCGACATGGGCGCTAGGCCCAGCTTGTTCTCAATATTGCGGGCGGCCTTCTCACCGAGATTTCGGTGGCCATTGAGCAATTGTGAGAGATAGGTCGAATCGAGCTCATAATGTCTCGCAAAGGCAGCAATACTCCGAAACTTTTGAATTTCTCGGCGCAGAGATTCAAGGCGTTTGTCATTGATGTCCATGCCTTCATGATAGCAAAACAATTAGCAGATGTGAAACCTTATTTCAATGTCGCGTGCAAAAATGTGTGATGATATGCCCTGTGTATGCGTGCTTGTGACGGTTCCTTCATGGCATCGATTGATCGAAGAGGGCCAAAACACGATGACGTATTGCAACCGCTAAACCCATTTCCTCTTTTATCGACGCTAACCACCGATGGAAAATCTTCTGATTGAGACCCATCTTCCGGTTTGGCAGCCTCTCCTGGTGGGCGGGCTGCTGGGTATTGCCTTCACCCTGATGGTCCTAAGGTCCCGTCTTAAAGTCGGTGACGGTCTTCTAATCGAGCGTGCGGTCCTTCTTGAGCGGCTGTCTACTCTGGCCGAGAGTGAATCTCGGTTGCGAGAAGACGTCGAGTCGTCGAAGCAACAGTTGGCGGATGATCGATTGCGTTTTGATCAAGTCAACCTTGAAAACGCCCGACTCCAGGAAAAAGCCGATCATCTGGTGTCACTCGAACAGCAGTACGAGGGGCTAAACGTTCGATTTCAGAATCTCCTGAAGACTCAAACAGAATCAGATACCCTACGCGAAGCCGAGCGTCTTCAGCATGACGACAAAGTCAGGCTACTCCTTGAGGCACGGGAATCCCTTAGTCATGAATTCAAGGTGATGGCGAACGAGATTTTAGAGGAGAAATCCAAGCGGTTTGTGGAACAGAATGAAAGTCATTTATCGCAACTCTTGAATCCTCTTAAAGAGAGAATTCAGGCCTTTCAGGGGAAGGTTGAGGAAGTCTACGTCAAGGAGGGCCAGGATCGCAGTGCCCTTGCAGAACAGGTTCGCCATCTCCTCACTCTCAATCAACAATTATCTTCTGATGCCACTAATTTGACCCAGGCGTTGAAAGGCCAATCGAAGGTTCAAGGTCACTGGGGAGAATTGATTCTTGAGCGGGTCTTAGAGGCTTCTGGGCTGACCGAAGGGCTTCATTACCGGACTCAGGAAAGTCATCAGCGGGATGATGGTAGCAGAGCCCAACCGGATGTCATCGTCCATCTGCCAGAACAGCGTCATTTGGTCATTGATGCCAAGGTGTCTCTACTTGCCTATGAAGCCTATTCCTCCGTCGAGACAGAGCTTGAGCGTGGCGTTGAACTGAAGCGACATCTGGAATCGGTTCGGAGCCATATCAAGGGTCTTGCGGCAAGACATTATCAAGATCTTTATCAGATCAATTCCCTCGATTTCGTGATCATGTTTATTCCTGTGGAGCCTGCCTTCATGCTAGCCATTGCAGGGGATGAAGACCTCTGGCGTGAGGCCTGGGAGAAGAACGTTCTCTTAGTCAGCCCGAGCACCCTCCTTTTTGTCGTTCGAACCGTCTCTCATCTTTGGCGACAAGAGCAACAGAGCCGCAATGCCCAGGAGATTGCGCGGCAGGGCGGGGATCTTTATGACAAGCTGTGCGGCTTTGTGCAGGATCTGGAATCTATCGGCAAGAATCTCGATCAAGCACAAGGTGCTTATAACCAAGCTTTCAATAAGTTAAAGGATGGCCGGGGCAATTTACTTGGACGCGCTGAAAAACTACGAAAGCTTGGAGTCAAGTCTTCAAAAACCTTGCCAGCGTCCCTTGTGGATCTTGATGAGGAGGAACTTAAAGCACGCGAAGAGACGGGCGATAGAGGCTGATGGCGTGTTTTCTAGGGCTCATTCATTCGCAATGAGCCCGCTGTGTCGTTCAACGCGTTGAAGAACGGTTTTTTGAAGGATCGATTTATCACCGGTATGGACGAGGGTGAACCACTCGGAGGCTCGGGTGACTCCGGTATAAAGGAGTTCCCGGGTCATGATGCGGCTATGATGGGGAGGAAGAATCAACGCCGTATGCGAGAATTCCGAACCTTGTGACTTATGGACCGTGAGGGCGAAAACGGTCTCAACGTCACGGAGCCGGCTTGGAAGGACCCATCGGATGCCATCGGATCCTTCTTCGTCGGGGAAGGCAATCCGAAGGGCAGAGCATCCCCCTTCGGTTGGGAGCCTCAGCGTGATTCCGATATCGCCATTCATGAGTCCGAGGGTGTAGTCATTTCGAATCACCATGACTGGGCGACCGAAGTACCAGCCATCCCTCGCCGAGATCAGTCCTTCTTGATGGAGGCTTTCTGCGATCAGGGTGTTGAGCGCATCGACCCCAAAGGCGCCCTTTCTAACTCCTGCGAGAACCTGGAAGGAGCTATGGGCTTCTAGTACCTTCATAGCCCATGCGGCAAACGCCGAAGGTTGGGCATCCCTTGATGGTTCCTCTTGATGGAGTTTTTCAAGATAGTGGCGATAGCCATACCGGCGTTCCTCTTTGGAGAAGAGGTGACCCTCAATGACCAGCCTTTGAAGCGGTTTGATGTCTCTGTCGACAAGCTGTACTTCAGCGATATCCCTGTAGCCCTCTGTCCAGAGGCTATTGAGTGCGTGAAGATCGCTATCCCGGATGGTTCGACCAAGTGCGCCGATGCCACTCTCCTCCTTGAATCGATGGCTGTCTCGCAACATGATGATGGCTTGATCTAGTGGGGTTGAATCAGGGTCCACCATCCCCTCTGGCAAGGCCTCTCCGGTGACTTTTAGGAGCCATTCCCCCATCTCATAGGAATAATGTCCCTTGTGGGCGCGTTGACACATTTCACCAAGAATCGTCCCAGCCTCGACCGAAGCGAGCTGATCTTTATCACCCAATAGGATCAACCGCGCACTGGCAGGCAGTGCGAGAAGGACGGCATGCATCATCTCAAGATCGATCATGGAGGCTTCATCAATGACCAATACGTCGACGGGCAACGGATGATGCTGATGATGACGAAATCGTCTAGAGCCTGACTGGTATCCTAAAAGTCGGTGGAGGGTCAGCACTTTTTGAGGTATCGCTTCTAGAGCGTTACCGGCATTCTGAGAGGGATCAAGCGCCCACTGTCGCATCGATTTTGAAATGGAGGTGCGGAGGCGTTGTGCCGCCTTGCCAGTGGGGGCGGCCAATTGAATCCTGAGGGGAGTTGGGTGTTTTTGAAGTTCACTTTCTTCGCTGCGAATGGATTGAAGCAGCGCGAGTAGCTTGAGGACTGAGGTGGTTTTACCGGTTCCTGGTCCTCCTGTGATGATCGTAAACCATTGTCGGGCGGCCAAGGCACAGGCGATTTTCTGCCAATGGATCTGACCGATCCCCGGACGATTAAAGAGATGGTTCAGACGGAGTGGTAGCGCGTGATCTAAGGTCGCATCTGAATGCCCGATGAAACGACCCAACCGTTCATCGATGGCCCTTCGCACTCCTTTTTCATAAGCCCAATAGCGCCTAAAGTAAAGCCTTCCCCGATCGAGGACCAGAGGAGTTGATCCGGCGCCGGCGCCGAGGAGGGTTTGATGCTGGAGCCTTTTGGCCCAAAGATCCGCTGTCAGGCCCTTCAAAAGGATATCAAGAACTTGTTCGAAGGGCGGATTTATCCCCAGCATCTCAGTCATTGGAGGGATGTGAAGAACTTCAGAGGGGTTTAAAAGAGTGGCCTTGAGATCAAGGCAGACATGGCCTCGGCCAAGCTGATGGCTTAACAGCGCGCTTGAAAGAATCAATAACGGGGGGGCCTCTGGACATTCTTTGAAGAGAAAGCTTGAGAAGGCCAGATCGAGAGGCCTGATCCAGTGTCGACGACGCCATTCTCTCAGAAGGGCGATCACTCCTTCGGATTGTTCAAGAACCGTGTCGAGATCAGGTTCGAGGGCCTCTGGCTTGGTGGTCATGATGAGACCCCTCTCTGGGGTCCATCAAAGAGCACATCGAGGTGTTCGATTAAAAGCCTGGGTGGGCGATCGGCGTAAATGCCTTGGCTTTCTGCATGGCCTCCCCTGAGGAAAAGATAAACGGCGCCTCCCATATGACGGTCATAGTCATAGTCTGATTTTCGGGATTTTAAGTGGCGGTGGAGCGCAAGGATGTAGAGAACATACTGTAGATCATAACGTGCCTCGAGCATCACGCTTTGGATTTTATCGGGCGAATAGGCAGATGAATCAGCGCCTAGGCGGTTCGATTTGTAATCCAGCACATAGTAGCGATCCTGATAAAGGAAGACGAGATCGATGAAGCCCTTCAACATCCCATTGAGCATGCCAACTTCAAGGGCAGGGCGCTTTAGCCCTTGGACTGTGGCGCGGCAAATCAAGTCATCAATTTGAAGGATGGGTGCGGCACGTACCGCCATCCAAAATTCCATCTCAGCCTGATAAATCGTGAGATCCTGAAGGGCGATCGGGTTCTCCAGGATGTCAGCATGAAGGGGCATCTTTAGAAGATGTTGGAGCCAGTCTTCGAGCAGGTTTACGGCATGATCAAAGCCATGAATCGCGCTCTTTCGAATGATTTCTTCCCGGAGCAGTGTCGGCTGCTGGAAGATTGTTTGAAATCCCTTGTTGGCGATCCATTCAAGAAGATCATGAAGAAAGGTGCCGGCTTCTGCTCCGCTAGGAAAGGTATGAACTGAACCCGTTTCAAGGCTCGATGGCCAAGGGCTGGTTTGATGTTCCGATTCTTCAGGGGGTTCTTCAACGAGAGCGGATCCATAATGATCCGCATCAGGGGTTTCGGGGGCCGATGTCCACGGTAGGGTGTCCCCGTCTGATAAGCCTCTCTTTTTGAGAGACGAATAACTGGCAATCCACCAGTTCTCGCGGAAACAAGGTTTTGAGGTTCGTGCGAGAAGAGGAGGCTGCTGATCCTCATGCTCGGTCCAACGCTGATCATGAATCAGGGGGGCAGGAATCAGAGCGATGTGATCCGGAGCCCCCGCTAGGAGGGTATTCAACCGCTCGTTAAAGGTGCCCTTGGGGATGGCCTCGCCGCCGGTCAGAAGATAGCCCAAGGCACTTTGTTCAACATTTTCGGCCGGTCCAAATCCGACCCAGGTGGCATAACGGGCCCGGGTCATAGCAACATAGACCTTTCTAAGGTCTTCAGCGAGTTGTTCCTCCTGAACCCGTGCCTTGGTGGCTTTGTCTGGTGTGAGAGTCACACAGAGATCACCTTGATCATTGTGCCATCGATAGAGTGACCCCACGGTCGTTTTCTCTTTATGCTTGAGGGCTATGAAGGGGATGAAAACAAGGTCATATTCAAGTCCCTTGGATTTATGAATCGTCACCACCTGCACGAGGTTTTCATCACTCTCAAGACGGACTTGTTGAGCCTCCCTACCGATACCTAAGCGATCGATAGACGTCCGTTGTTCCTGCAGAAAACGGATCAAGGCCTGTTCGCCATCTCGTTTTAAACTCGCTTCTTGGAGAAGTTCGGCGAGATGAAGCACATCGGTAAGGCTCCGCTCGCCTGACCTAGAGCCCCTGGGGAACAACGAGTGGGGCTTCAACAGTCGATGTGGGACGTTAAAATCATGAAGAAGACGTCGCAACATGGGGAGAACCCCACGCCGCTGCCATCTCGTGTGGTAGTCCCTGAACTGCAGCATACGCTGTTCGAGGGCTCTTTCATCCTGATGAAGTTGCCCGAGTTCTTGATAGGACAAACCCAGGAGGGGGGTTGCAAGGGCCGCTTTCAACAGACCGGGATCATCCGGTTCTGCGCAGGCCCTAAGCCAGGATTCGATGTCGGGTGCATGAGGGCTTTGGAAGACCGAGTCTTGATCGGAGAGGTAAACACTTTGAACGCCTCGGTCAGCGAGTTCGCGGCGAACAAGACTCGCTTCGTTCCGATTGCTGACCAGGATAGCCAGATCCCTCGGGGTGATCTTGCGGGCTTTTTCCCCGGATTGAAACACCAACGCCCCTGTTTTTGAGAGATTTAGAAGAGCAACGATCTCACGGGCACAGGTCTTGGCCATCGCTGATCGGTAGGCGCCAGAGCCCCAGGGTTTTAGATCATCGTGCTCAGGGAGAGACCAGATAGAGAGCGGTTTTTTAGGCGCCTTATCGAGGAGTAATTGCTCTTGGCGGTCTTGAGCTTCAACCGGATAGAAGGGGACCCGATTGGCCGATGGGGACCTAAACAGAAAGGCACCTCGTCCGATGGCGCGGGATTCTGCCAATAGGAATAAATGATTCGTCGCCGCTACCATCGCGGCGGTCGATCGGTAATTTCGTTGCAAGGAATAAATCGGTGACGCACACTCTTTTCGGGCTTTGAGGTAGGTGTGGAGGTCCCCCCCCCTAAAGCCATAGATCGCTTGTTTGGGATCACCGATCAAGATCATGGCTTTGGGCGTTGTCTCGTCGAGGGTGTTGTAAACCTTATCGAAGATGCGGTACTGAATGGGGTCGGTATCCTGAAATTCATCAATCAGGGCGACCGGGAACTGTTGCCGAATGGTTGCTGCAAGATGGCCCCCACAAGGTCCTTGAAGTGCGGCATCGAGATGGGTCAATAAATCATTGAAGCCCATTTGAGAGCGTCGAATCTGTTCTTTGTCCATCGCCATGCGAACCCAGAGGGCCGCATGGCCAAGAAGAGCTGGAAGGGCATTCGGCAGGGATTCAAGATCCTCTTTGAAGGTCTCCATAGCTTCAAATAGAGGATGCTGTGGCGCCGATATCCCCTTGTCAAAGGCCTCCTCTAGGCCTCCTGGGGTGAGTCGTGTCCAGACCTTGGCATCTAATTTGATCAAAGGCCAGATCAGCGTTTCATCGTTGGTCCAGTCCTTCAGCTTGTCGAGCCACTCATCAAAATATCGGGCCTGAAGTTTTTGGCCATTCACCCATTTATTGTCTACAGCCCTCTTTAGCAAGCCACGGACCTCTTCAATCCAAGGCGACCATGCCTGCTTCATCA
>CAILMG010000289.1 GCA_903835265.1 uncultured Methylococcus sp. | reverse complement strand
GCCCCTTTGCTGAAGGACTCCGTTGAAACGAGAACCGAAAACCGACTTCCCCGATTCAGGGAAGGTCATGCGCCCGAGGATCACGACGATTCGAGGGTGTCATGACAAGGCCGGATTCCAATTGCCAGGAACCCGAATGCTATGATCCATCCTCATCTAGATCATCCATAACTTATTGAATCTATAGTCTCGATTTATCATGGTGGATAAAGCCCAAAAGGGGCAGCGCTGCCTTCTGAGCCTCTTGATCGGGCTCCTCGAAGGATGCTCAGGCGGCCTCTTGACGACGGTCGGCCCAGATTATGTCGCGCCCGAGCCTCTCACTTCCAAAAAATGGCAGACACCCCAGCTCGAACCCCTCAAGGCTCACGCGGCTAATCCCAAGGATCTTCAAGGCTGGTGGCAGCAATTCAATGATCCTGAACTTTCCCGCTTTCTCTCGGCCGCGCAAAGGGTGAGTTCCTCTGTCGCAGAGGCTAGAGCCCGCATCGAGGAAGCCAGGGCGGGGATGGTCTCAGCCCAAGCTCAAGGCCTGCCTCGCCTTGATACCCAGGTCGATATGCTAAGGGCACGCACCACCTTCGGGACCCCCCCTTTCGACTGGACCCGCTATCAGGCCGGCCTTCAGGCCAACTGGGAAGTCGACCTCTTTGGCGGTATCGCCCGCCAGAAAGAAGCGGCGAGGGGCCAACTTGAATCGCGTCACGCGAACTGGCATGACGCCCGCGTTGCGCTGGCGGTTGAAGTCGCCAACGCCTATGTCGACTTTCGTTATTGTGCCTTACTGATGGAGATCAACGAAAAAGATGCGCGATCCCGGCAAGCTTCCTCAAAGTTGGTCGATCTCGCAGGCCAAGCAGGTCTTCGGCCTCCCGCTGAGGTTGCTCTTGCGACAGCCAGTTTCTTAGAAAGCGAAGAAAACCTGATGCGTCAGCAAGGGCTTTGTGATCGCTCGATCAAGGGGTTGGTTGCCCTGACCGGCCTTTCGGAAGCAGAGGTCCGCTCACGTCTAAAATCAAAATCCTCATCCTTGGCCCACCTTCCAGACCCACCCCCCTTTAAGCTCAAGGGCCTTCCCATCGAGACCATCTTACAGCGCCCTGATGTGGCCGCAGCCGAGCAGCAGGTTGCAGAAGCGAGCGCCCGCATTGGTGTTGAAGAAGCCCGGCGCTATCCCCGCTTAAGTCTCACCGGCAATATCACGCCACAGCTCCAAAGCGTGAGCGGCATGTCGGCCTTGAGTCCTTATGCTGCGGGTGCCCAGATGGCGAGCACCTATTTTGCGAATACGTGGTCTTTTGGCCCGACGCTCACTATGCCGATCTTTGATGCGGGTAAACGTCTCGCCGATGTCGAGGCGGCTCAGATTCAATTTGAGGCAGCCAAGACCCGATTCCAGTCGACGGTCAGGACCGCGGTCAAGGAGGTTGAAGTGGCGCTGATTCGCCTTAAAACCGCTGCCGAGCGCTGGCCTACCGCGAGCGATGCCCTCAAGGGCTATGAACAAAACTTTCGGGCGACCGATCAGCTTTATCGGGCTGGATTTGGCAATCTTCTAGAACTCGAACAAGCGCGCCGGCAAGCCTTGAACGCGCGAAGGACCCTCGCGGAGCTTGAACAAGAGAGGGTCGCGGCCTGGATCGCCCTCTACCGCGCTGCTGGGGGTGGCTGGCAAGATCCTGAGGGACAGCAACCTGCCCTGCCGCTCCGCGATGACCCCAAAAATCCCCTGACCGGGCAAAAATCCTGAGGAACGCCGCATCATGATGAATCGTCCAAAGCGCCTGAACCTTTCAGGGATCCTCGCCGCAATCTTAAGCGCGATCTTGCTATGGCAGACGATGACAACGCCTGAGACATCGACCTCAAAAGATCAAGATCGACCCCAACGGGCCGCCTTGACCGTGGTCGTAGTCAGACCGGTCATGACCCTCATCCCATTGACGCTGTCGGCCAATGGTTCGATCGCTGCGTGGCAGGAAGCCTTTATCAGCTCGGAACTTGGAGGCATTCGTCTGGCTGAGATCCTCGCCGAAGTCGGCGATCGTGTTCGGAAAGGTCAGGTCCTCGCCGTTTTTGACCACGAGCGGGTCGCGATGGACCTCGCCAATAGTGAAGCGCTCTTACTGGAGGCCACCGCCATGCACGAAGAGGCTCGTGAGAATGCCCGAAGGGTTCGTCAGATCATCAACGAGGGGGCGTTGAGCCAACTCCAGGCGGGGCAATATCTGACCAGCGAGAAAACCGCCGAGGCACGGATGCGATCGGCCAAGGCACAGGTCGAGATTCAGAAACAAAGGATGCGGCATACGAACGTGATGGCCAACGACGATGGCATTATCGCCAAACGCTCCGCGACGCTTGGCAAGGTCACCCAAGACGGTGAGGAGCTCTTTCGTCTCATCCGCCAGGAACGCCTCGAATGGCGTGCCGAGGTCATTGCTTCTGAGATCCCGAAACTTCAGATCGGCGCCAAAGTCGACGTCAGGGTGCCCGATATCGGAACGATCGAAGGAGTGGTCCGAATGGTCGGTCCGGGACTGGACCCTGAAAGCCGATTTGGCATCGTCTAT
>CAILMG010000288.1 GCA_903835265.1 uncultured Methylococcus sp. | reverse complement strand
GGCGTTAGGGGCTTCGTATCTGGCATAAAGACTCCTCAAGGGCCAGGAATTGCCCAATAAAACGTGAAAAAACTTATCCCAGACCCTATAATATCCAAAGATGCCCAGAACCTTACTGCCCAGTCTGTTTGGAATGATTGATCGATTTAGTCTTATCGGCAGCGGGTATAGAGTCGGGTCACAATCAGCGAATGTGGCGAAATTGGTAGACGCGCTGGATTTAGGTTCCAGTGGGGTGACCCTTGGGAGTTCGATTCTCCCCATTCGCACCAATTCGAAATCTGAACTTTGCGTTCTCTCTCATTCGATGAGGCGAACGCATCTAACCATCCCAAACCTGATGGCCCCCCGGATCCGGATATCTTCAAAGGGTAGTCCGTTTCCAGCCTATCCTAACCATTGTCCGAGGTGAGAGCGACATGCAAGTGTCTGTTGAAAAGACGTCTGAACTGAGCCGTAAAATAACCGTAACCCTGCCGGAAGAGAAAATCAGCGAGCAGGTGGAATCCCGCCTTCAATCCCTCTCCCACAAGGTCAAGATCGATGGATTCCGGCCCGGTAAGGTCCCTCAGGCGGTGGTTCGCAAGCGATATGGTCAGCAGGTTCGTGAAGAGGTGGTGTCAGATCTCATACAATCGAGCTTCTACGATGCGGTTCGTGATGAAAAGCTGAACCCGGCGGGTATGCCGGAGATCAAGGCCAACAAAATGGATGAAGGCGAGGGCCTTGAATACGAGGCGTCTTTTGAAATCATGCCTGAATTTGTGGTCATGCCCATCGAAACCCTCGAGGTGAAGCAATTTACTTCGGCGGTGGCAGATGCCGATGTCGATGGCATGATCGACCGACTCAGAGAGCAGCGGAAGACCTTTGAATCTCAAGATCGTGCCAGCGCCAAGGGCGATCGGATTGTCATTGCCTTTGAAGGCACCATGGATGGAGAGAACTTCACCAATGGCCGCGTCGATGACTTCCCGGTAGAGATTGGTGGTGGTCAGATGATCCCCGGATTTGAGGATCAACTGATGGGTGCTAAGGCGGGTGATCACCTTGCTTTTGATATCGAGTTTCCAAAGGAATATCCAGGTGAAAAGTTAGCTGGCAAGAGCGGCCATTTTGAAATTGACGTCGCTCGGGTCGAGGCCACCGTGCTGCCCGTCATCGATGCTGACTTTGCCCGATCCTTTGGCATTGAAACAGGCGATGTTGATGAACTTAAATCCGATATTCGCTCCAATATGCAGCGTGAGATGGAGCGTGCCCTCAAGGCAAGAACCAAAGGCGTTGTGATGGATCAATTATTTGACCGCAACACCATTGCGCTGCCAGGTTCCTTGATCAAAGACGAACTCAGGGAGTTGGTGAAACCCTACCGGGAGTCCGCTAAAAAGCGAAAGCAGACCATTGACGAAGAGGTTCTCCGGGAACAGCTGGAGCCGATGGCTAAACGTCGGGTGGCCCTCGCCTTGATTCTCGGCAAATTGATTGATGCGCACTCGGTCAAGGTGGACCCTCAAAAGGTTCGGCTCGCTGTCGAGGATCTCGCGGCGAGCTATGAAGATGCTGATGAAGTCGTCCGCTGGTACTATGGAGACTCATCGCGACTCAAAGACATCGAAAATATGGTGCTTGAGGATCAGTTGGTTGAGTTAGTCCTCGACAAGGCCAAAACAACCCAAGAACCTATTGATTTCAAAACCCTGATGGCCGCCGCCTCTGGCTCGGCCCCAGGGCTTTCCTAACGTCAAATGAGGATGGCCTCCATGCGCTACGGTAATCTACACCCAGAACTCGATCCTAAGGCCGCCGGCGGTCTGGTGCCGATGGTCATCGAACAGTCGGCGCGGGGCGAAAGAGCCTTCGATATTTATTCAAGACTCCTCAAGGAGCGCGTTATTTTTCTGGTGGGGCAGGTTGAAGATTACATGGCCAATCTGGTGATTGCCCAGCTTCTCTTTCTCGAATCTGAAAATCCCGATAAGGACATCCATCTCTACATCAATTCTCCAGGCGGCGTGGTGACCTCGGGGTTGGCTATCTATGACACCATGCAGTTCATCAAGCCAGACGTCAGCACCTTGTGTATTGGCCAAGCGGCGAGCATGGGCGCTCTCCTTTTGGCTGGCGGTGCAGCGGGTAAGCGTTATTGCCTTCCGCACTCCCGGGTGATGATTCATCAGCCGTTGGGGGGCTTTCAGGGTCAGGCGAGCGATATTGATATTCATGCTCGGGAGATTCTCGCGATCAGAGACCGCTTGAACCAAATTCTAGCTGACCACTCAGGCCAGCCTATTGAAAAGATTGCAGGCGACACCGACCGTGATAACTTCATGAGTGGCCAGGATGCGGTCCAGTACGGATTGATTGACAAGG
>CAILMG010000287.1 GCA_903835265.1 uncultured Methylococcus sp. | reverse complement strand
CGATAGATAATTCAAAAGAATAAGATGCTATTTGTTTATTCCTTTTGGTAATTTATAGTACTGATGGAGTGACGTCATCCTAGGAAATCAAGGATCAAGAAGGACGCGTTCGAGCGTTTGTGGGGTAGGGGTTCGTTTGATTGTCGCGATACGCTATCCCCCAAAGCCTTCCCGCACCCGACCGGAGATCGACGGAAGGCCCACGGTTTTCGGCTGTATCGCTACAGCCAGTTTTCAAGAATCAGGGGGGCTTCTATCCCTTGATAATGGCGATGGTTGTTCGTGACGAGGACGGAACCGGAGGACAGGGCGTGGGCCGCGATCATCATGTCAACCTCGCCGATCGGTTGCCCGCTACTGTGGAGTTGATGACGGATCTCTGCGTACCATTCGGCCGCCTCCGCGTCCCATGGCAAGTTGTGGACTATTTTGAGGAATTGTCTTACTGCGTTTTGCAGGCGATGCTCTTTGGGCAAACGCTTGAGGCCGTAAAGCAACTCAGCCCGGGTCATCACGGAGATAAAGACACTAGAGGGTGCCCGTGCTGACACCTTGGCTTCTAGGGTCGGCGAGGTGCCCTTGATGAGATAACTCACCGTGTCGGTATCCAGCATATATTTCATGAAGATCACCCGGCTTTGACGGGATCACGGTTCATCATCAAAGATTCCGCGTTCCGGGGGCACCTTGTTTATGGGGCGTTCGGCCATAAAGTCGGCCGAAACCTCGATGGCATGGAGTAGAGCGAAAAACTCATTCCATACCTGAGCCCCGGGACGTTTGGATAACACGACATCACCGGTCGCCGAGTCCCGGGTGATATACACTTCCTCGCCCTCGAAGCGGAAGTCTGCGGGCAGTCGAACCGCTTGACTGGCGCCATTTTTAAATAGCTTGGCAACCCGTGTTTCTAGCATGATCGTCACCTCTCTCGGTCGTAAGTCTATGCGTTAGTATATGCGCCCTGATAAGACCCGACAAACCACTCACCCAAGGGAGCTTTTAAGGCGCCTGAACTAGGGCCAAATCCTCGAATCAGTAGATGCCCCCCATCGTGGCTTATTGCGCGCTGGATCAATTGGATTCCGTAAGACAAGTTGCCTGACCTCGATTTTCCGTGACCTTTGTCCGTCGGGCGGTTTCCCTGTCCTCCCGACAGACAAAGGTTTTTTTTGTTATGGTCGGGTCAGTTCTTTTTTTAAGAGGTCGACATGTTGATTGGAATTCCCAAGGAAATTAAGGATCAAGAAGGACGCGTTAGTTTGACGCCGGAGGCGGTGGGGACCCTCATCAAGGCGGGTCATCGTGTTCGTGTTGAAGTTGGGGCGGGTCTTGGGGCCGGATTTTCCGACGAGACGTATGAGACCTTAGGGGCCGAGATGGTCGATCAAGCGACGGCATGGAAGACCGGCTTGGTGATCAAGGTCAAAGAGCCTTTGGCTGAAGAATTTCCTTTTCTGAAAGATCAGATGCTCTTCACTTTTCTCCACCTCTCGGGGGCACCAAAATCACTGACCGAGGCGTTATTGGCAGCAGGAACCACAGGACTCGCCTATGAAACCCTTGAGGATAAGGAAGGCAGGCTCCCTCTTTTGGCGCCCATGAGTGCTATCGCCGGCAATATGGCGGCACTGGTCGGGGCCTATTATTTGGCGCGTGCCGAGGGCGGTAAGGGAGTGCAGTTAGGGCGAGTTGCTGGGAAGCGCCATGGGCGTGTCTTGATTATTGGAGACGGTGTCGTTGCTCGTCATGCGGCTGAGTCTGCCTATGGCCTTGGTGCCGAAGTAGTGATGGCGGGGCTTGATCAGAGGGTAGGCGCCGTGTTTCAAGAGCGGTTGAAGGAAGGTTTTCAGTTTGTCATGTCGACACCTTCGACCATCGATCAACACCTCAAGTCCTCCGATGTCGTGGTTGGTGCGGTTCTCCGG
>CAILMG010000286.1 GCA_903835265.1 uncultured Methylococcus sp. | reverse complement strand
TTGGCTTTGAGGGGTGGGTTTAGGGCGTGCAATGAGGCCCCCCTCTCTCCAATAGGTCTGTTTTTTGACCCTGATGGAATCAGGTAAGGGAGTTTTTCATGTCCGGGAATACGATAGGTAAGCTTTTTACGGTGACCTCCTTTGGCGAAAGCCATGGACTTGCTATCGGCTGTATCGTGGATGGGTGCCCTCCCGGCATGGCCTTGTCGGAGACGGATCTTCAAGGGGACCTTGATCGGCGGCGGCCTGGGACTTCTCGCCATACCACCCAGCGTCGAGAGCCGGATGCGGTAAGGATTCTATCGGGTGTCTTTGAAGGGAAGACCACCGGTGCCCCTATTGGCTTGCTGATTGACAATGTCGATCAAAAGTCCAAGGACTATGGCCCCATTGCAGAGCAGTTTCGGCCGGCCCACGCTGATTATGCCTACCATATGAAGTATGGGATCCGTGATTATCGCGGCGGCGGCCGCTCCTCGGCCCGAGAGACGGCGATGCGGGTCGCGGCAGGAGCGATCGCCAAGAAATATCTGCTTGAGTGTTTCAATGTCAGGGTCCGGGGCTATCTCTCACAGTTGGGGCCAATTAAGGCGGAACGTCTTGATTGGGAGACCGTGGAGACCAATCCTTTTTTCTGTCCGGATCCAGAAAAAGTGGCGGCCATGGAAGCTTATATGGACGCCTTGAGAAAAGAAGGTGATTCGATCGGCGCGTGCATTCACGTGGTCGCCGATGGCGTCCCGCCAGGCTGGGGCGAACCCATCTTTGATCGCCTGGATGCTGATCTCGCCCATGCCCTAATGAGTATTAATGCCGTCAAGGGGGTCGAAATGGGGGATGGTTTTGATTGTGTTGAGGCGAAGGGCAGTGCCTTTCGCGATGAGATGACCCCGGAAGGATTCCTCAGTAATCATGCCGGAGGGATCCTCGGGGGCATTTCATCAGGTCAGAATATTGTGGCTAAGATTGCGCTAAAGCCGACCTCAAGCCTAAGGCTGCCGGGTCGTTCGATCAATGTTCGCGGGGAGCCAGTAGAGGTCATTACGACCGGACGTCACGATCCCTGTGTCGGCATTCGGGCGACCCCAATTGCCGAAGCCATGATGGCCATCGTGTTAATGGATCATGCCCTTCGCCATCGCGGCCAGAACGCCGAGGTGACGGTAGCGATTGAAGCCATAAACGCTGGGGCTTCCTGATCACTGCTTCGACGACAGGGGTCCCGCTGAGGGTCCCGATTCGACGGCTGTCGTTCTTTTACTTTGCCTACTTTGCGATTTTGGGGGTCCTCGTCCCCTACTGGCCACTCTATTTGAGCCGGGTGGGCTATGATGCGGTCGACATTGGGCTCCTGATGGCGCTGGTGCCGCTGACCAAGATTTTATCTCCTGGTTTTTGGGGTTGGTGGGCCGATCGAAGCCGTCAGCCTTTACGTCTTGTCCGCTGGGTGTCGTGGCTTTCTTTTGTGGGGTTTCTACCGGTTTTTGTTGATCGCCAGAATCTTTGGCTGATCGGCGGGGTGATGTTGTTGTTCAGCTTTAGCTGGAATGGCAGTCTCCCACTTTTTGAGACCCTGACCCTCAATCATTTGCAATCCGGTGGGCGCTACGGCCGTATCCGATTATGGGGGTCGATGGGTTTTCTGGTCAGTGTGTTGGCCGTTGGGGCCTGGCTTGATCGCTTTTTGCCTTTGGAGCGGCTTCCAGAGCTTATGGCGAGCTTGCTCTTGATTCAGTGGCTTGCGAGTCTTTTGGTTCCAAACGCTAAGGAGCCGGTGCGGGAAGAGAGAGCCCCCCGCTGGACATCCATGATGGTTCGCCCAGAGGTGATTCAGTTTTTATTCGCTGCCTTATTGCTGCAGGTCGCCCATGGCCCCTTTTATGCCTTTTATTCCGTTTTTCTGAACCTAAAAGGCTATTCCGATGCCGTTATCGGACAGTTGTGGGCGCTGGGTGTGGTCGCTGAAATTCTCGTTTTTCTTTGGTTTCATCGCCTGCAGCGGCATTTTTCCTTAAGGACTCTTTATTTATCGAGCCTCTTCATGAGCGCCCTCCGTTGGCTCATATTAGGCGCTGGACTCACGCACCCCGTTGGCTTGATCGTGGCTCAGATCCTCCATGCGGGGACTTTTGGATCGGCCCATGCGGCGTCTATCGCTCTGATTCATCGTTACTTCAAGGGCGCACACCATGCCAAAGGGCAGGCGCTCTACAGTGCTTTCAGCTATGGTTTGGGAGGGGCCTTGGGGAGTGTCATCAGCGGAGAATGCTGGACCCGATGGGGCCCTGAGACCATGTTCCTCGGGGCGTCTTTGGTCAGCGTCATGGCGCTCCTAGTCGCTTGGCCCAAAGTGGGGCGCCTTCAGCCTTTGAGCCCTCAAAGAAGGCCCTTTGAGGTCTAGATCATGCCGAGCTCTAGTAAGGCAGCCTCGCTCATCCTCTCGCGCGACCACGGTGGGTCAAAAACGACCTCGACACGAACGCTGTGAACGCCTGGAAGGGCCTTGACGGCCGCTTCGGCATCGAGCTGGAGGACAGGTCCCATACCACAGCCAGGGGCGGTAAGGGTCATGATGATATGCACTTCGAAGTCGCTCTGCTCCCGGGGTTTGAGACCGCAATGATAGACCAGACCCAGCTCGACGATATTGACCGGAATCTCCGGGTCATAGATCGTTTTCAGAACTTCCCAGACATTTTTTTCGACGGTTTCAAGATCGGTTCCACTGATGATAGTGCTGTGGATGGGGGGTTCTTTACCTAAGGCATCGGCGTCTTCACCGGCAATGCGAACCATATGGCCGGTTTCATCAAGGACGGTAAAGTTGCCGCCAAGGGATTGCGACAAGGTAATGAGATGCCCCTTGGGTAATTGATCAGGCGTCCCATCCGGAATCCGAACCACATTAACATCGCGGAGAAGACAAATACTTTCCCGCCCGTATCCAGTCATCGACATAAGCTTGTTCCCGCTGTAAATAAAGTCCTTTTAGGACAATGGATTAAGGGTTATTTTTAGCAAAGCCTCTTGGATATCCTCTGGATTCTTGAGGCCTTGAAGGGCTTCACCGGGATAGGCCTTGAGACGAATAGGTGATCGGATAGGGCCTGGAGTAAAAACCAGGCTCAAGATCTTGGCGCTTTCATTTTCGGCGCTAAGGATACGGGCATAGCCCGCTAGGGCGACCTTAGAGACGCCATAGGCACCCCAGAAAGCCTTCCCCTCACCGACGGCAGAGTCGCCAAAAAAGACAACTGACCCGGCGGAACGTTGAATCAAGGGTAAGAGGGCCTGGGTGAGCAAGATGGGGCCCAGAAGGTTAATTTTTAGCAGTCGTTGCCAGCGATCCCCATCGATTCCCGAGAGTGGGGTCAAGTGTCCAAGATCAGCCGCGCAATGGATGATGCCATCCAGTCCACCGAGGGATGCTTGAAGTCGATCAGCCAAGGTCACGTAATCCGCCTCTTGAGCCCCTTCAAGGTCAAGGGGGTAGATGGCGGGCTGAGGCGCACCAGCGGCTTCAAGGGCGTCGTAAAGTGACTCCAGCTTTTTGATATTTCGCCCCATGAGGACGACCGTCGCCCCTTCGAACGCCAGGGTTCTAGCAGCCACTCCGCCGAGGCAGCCACTGGCGCCAGTGATCAGGTAAGTTCTGTCTTTAAGACGCTTAGAGGTCATCTTGCCCCGCGATCCAGTCGATCAGATCCATAGGGGCCTCAAGGGCATCATCTGCGCCCCAAGAAGCCACATCCTCATCGGCCCCAATGTAGCCATAAAGTGCCGCCAGGGTCGCCATGCCGGCGCGCTGGCCCGCTTCGATATCCCGAGCAGCATCTCCGATGTAGACGCATTGGCTGGGATTAATCTTAAGGCGCTGGCTTGCTTCCAGTAAGGGCATGGGGTGGGGCTTGGCATGTTGGGTGGTGTCACCACTGATGATGCAGGGTGTGCGTTGCTGGAGTTGGAGAGCTTCAATCACCGGCTGGGTATAGCGGGTCAGTTTATTGGTCACGATACCCCAGGGGATCTGCTGCTCGTCGAGGATATCGAGAACCGATTCCATACCATTAAAAAACTGGGTATGCCGGGCCGGGTGGGCCTCATAGTGCCCCATCATGTGTTCGATCAGGCGTTCGAAGAGGGGTTCGTAGGTCTGACTGACGACGTTAGGGGTTGGAAATGTAAAGACGGGTCTTTTTTCGAGCGTTTTCACCAGCCAGTAGCCGAGGATGGTTCTGGCGCCACCTGAAATATAGGGTTTTACTTCATCGATCGGACAAGGCGGCAAACCTTCAAGGGTTAGCGCCCAATTGGCGGCGGC
>CAILMG010000285.1 GCA_903835265.1 uncultured Methylococcus sp. | reverse complement strand
TGTGATTGTGAGAGAGCCGTCCGCGCCATCCCGTCGAGCTCTTCGGTGGTCTTGGCCACCGAATCAATGAAACTCCTGAAGGCAGTGCCGGTGAAGCCACAAGCCAACAGTAATTCAGGGTCATCTGCGATGGGACAAATCAGTTGGCATTGAATTTCAGCGCCAATACGCTTGGCAAGATCAAAGACGAACTGGCTATTATTGCCGTCGTGCTGGACGCCCGACATGCCAAACAAAATTCTACGAATGTCCGTTGCCATGGTTGGATCTCTCCTTTTTTTAGGATCATAGAAAGTTTAAATGTCACAGAGGTGACGCCATCGTGAAGATTTGAAGTCCAAAACGGGAAGCCATGGGGTGAAGGCCATAAAGGGCTTCAAACCTTGGTGTATGGGGCCTAATTTCATGGCCTTCGGGAAGAGGAGTTCGATTGATGTGAGGAATAAGTCCCTGATCGGGATCCTCAGGATCTGTGGAGCCTACCGCTCGGGTTCAACGGGGTTTGGTGTGAAGCCAGCGGCTCGGTCCGCCTTTCCTTGCAAGAACGGCCTTAAGACCTTGGCAAAAAGCCGGATGATCGATAAAGCTCTCGGCAATCAAAAGCCCCGTATAGACCCCGAGGTAGTTCATCATTTCATTCTCAAAAGCCCTTTGGGCCAAGGGCGCTTTTTTTGGGGGAGATGCGAGCGCATCCAAAGACTGGCTGACCGCCTCTTTATCCAAGGACCCGTCTCGGCAAGCGTCCACGGCCACCTGTGCATAGGCCATATCGAGGAGCGTTTTCTGACCTTCAGAACCAAGGAGTCCCCGAACCCGGCGCTCCATCGCTATCCAGGCAGGGTCTAGTTTCAGGATCTCAGTGGCGCCCTGACTTAAAGAGGGAATGGGGGTCAGCGTCATCGACAAACCCAAAAACACCATCATCCCTATCCAACGCTGCTTCATGGCATCGCTCCATCATTTCGGGCCGGATGGTAATAGGCATAGCCGCGGTCATTGTCGAAACCTGTATTGTAATAACCGGATGTTGCATGGGGGTCGGCATCGAGCGCTTCAGAGCCTGGGGTCACCGCGGGGTGTCCCCAGCCACCCCCATAGCCATTGCCCCAGCCGCCCATATGAACGCCCATCCCAAGACCCCCCGTTCCGTAACCGGATCCCATTCCACCAGGGCCATAGCTCATCATTCCACCACCATCACTGGCGCAAGCCGTTATGAATAGCGCCAGCGTCGCAGTTACTAAAACTCTATTAAAGCCATCGTTCATGGGTGCCATTGTCTTCTAGACGTAATGGGTTGGCCTAACAAAAGGCTTGGGGACAACACCCAAGAAAAAGGGCGATTCCGGTCGTCCCGGACATCGCCCTTGTGCTTTTTTTTACGCTGATACTTGGTTCGATCGCGCTGGATGGTTGCCTTGTTGACCCTGTGGGCGAACTTGGCGACCGGATTATGTTTCATGGCCGCCTCCCTCTATTGAGATGAACATTTGATCTATAGCGCGATAGTCCCTCTAACGACGACTCACGCCATAAAAGAATTGTAGGCTCCTAGCCCTCCGGCTACAAGCCTTTCGTTGGACCCTATCTGTCTGTTTTTATATGCCTTAGAGACTCAATCGGCCGCCATCTTCCGATCATTGATTGGAAAAATCTCAGCGATCGATTCAGAACCTCTTGCCGCGAGGCCCCCTTCGTCCCGAGGGCCTTCCAAGGTCTATCAAGAGAACTTTATTCGCCATAAATGGTCATAACCATTTATGTTGTCATATGATTGAAATAATAATATGATAGGCGAACGTTTTACAGCAGATCGCTCCAGGAGAAGTCGCCATGGAAAGACGGATACTCAATCAAATCAGAGGAAAACTAGCCGGGATGCTGGGATTAAAGTCCAGCCCTTCAGAGGCACTTAGCCATGTTTTTGAGCGGGAATCCATCAGGATTCATTGCCTTGCCCTTGAAATCGACAAGCTAGCACCCGCTGAAAGACATCAAAAACTCTATGCACTGCAACAGTGGGAGCGCCTCCAAGTTCTTGATGAGATTCGGCATGGGAGGCTAAATTAGCGTGTTCTTCATGGATAGGCTGAGGTCCACTTGGACCTAGCAAACCATAGATATCGAAGGTGTGTGCCATGAAACAAACCGAACTCGTTAGACAACTCTATCAAGCCTGTATGAGCCGTGACACAAAAACCGAACATGACCTTTTTTTGAGGGAGATGGCTAAAATCTTCAAACGACGGATGGCCGGGAAAAGATTCAGCTCGAAGTGGACGGTCGCAGACTGACCTCTTCGTCCTATCAGCGCTTCCAATGCGTGCGTATTCCACGTGATTCGGCCGGGCATTCCACGATCATCCGGCCACCTGTTCCACGCTGATTCGGCCACCCACTCCAGAG
>CAILMG010000284.1 GCA_903835265.1 uncultured Methylococcus sp. | reverse complement strand
GATCGCGCGGGTCAGTTTGCCGCCACCGCCATGGGACTGATTGATGGTGACGTTGTCACCCTTCTTTTCCTTCCAGAATTTTTGGAACAGCTTGTTGTAGTCTTCGTAGAATTCACGGGTTGGGTCGTAGGAGACGTTTAAAAGGGTCAGGTCTTCGGCCTTGACACTCGTAAAAGAGCCCAGAAGGGATAAAAGGAGTATGCCTCTCGAAAGACCGGTGACGTTAAGCTTCAACATGATGATGTCCTCTTTTTTTTAGATATCCGATGAAATTATTGGGTGGTGAGTTGTTTGTTGTACCGCCAGGTCGTACTGCAGCTGGTTTTCGGGAAAGCCTTGGGTGAACTGGTGTAATAGTTCGTGATCTTTAATTCGGTGGTTTCACTCAATTTGAGTACCGGCGTCGCCGACCCGTTGACTGTGCCATCTGCAAAAACACCCGTCCAAAGCGCATTCTGCACGTCAAAATAAAGGAGTGGACTCGTTGGGCTGGTGCCGCCATTAAAGTATTTGAAGTCATTCGCCAGCGAGGTCGCATCCAGTTTAAGGCTAAGGTTTGACCCGGTCTGGGTCCACGCTCCGGTGTAATTAGTCCAGCCATTGGCGGTGCTCGGCGGTTTGGCCGCATTGGCCGACTTGCTGTCGATTTCCCAGTAACTAAAGTTACCCGTTGCGAGGAGTGTGAGGCTCGCTTTCCAAGAAGGGACAGGAATGATCGTTGGGAGTGAGGTCACCTTCACCCGAGTCGTTCCAGGAGGCTTTCCCTTGCAGGTCAGGTTCGCTTTCCCTGAAAGGGTTCCGGTTAATGAATAGGTCACATCGCTGGTGGCGGCCTGGATGTGGGTCGTGGTGGCAAGGCTTAAACCCAAGGCCAGTAAGGTCAGAATGACATGTTTCATAATGGCTAGCTCCTTAGTACCAGAACTGAACGCGGGTGAAGAAGACCTTCTCATCCGGACGGTTAGTGACTTGGTTGTCTAATGTAACCGCACCGCCGGTGAACTTGGTTTGTTCATAGTTGCCTTGAATCTTGACATTGGAATTGAGGAACCAGTTGACCCCTAGCCCCCAGGTTTGGGCATGCTGGACGGAGCTCCTTGGATCTGCAAAGAGATAAAGAGGGTTGGCGGCCGACCCATAATTGGTGAAGGTGTCCTTGCCGATATCGAGCTCAGTCCAACGAGCGGCGACCTGAAAGGCACCCCACTCCCCTGAAAACGGGTCGAAGTTTTTACGCGGCTTGATGGCCCAATAGGTGTTGTCCTCCCCGGTCAGAACATAGGAAGTGGCTACTTGCCAGGCGGTATTGGTCTGAGTTTTCTGGGCTGAAATCGTTGGTACAGAGGTGTGGGTGGTGACCGTCGTGATCCGTTGCCCAGGAGTTTGGCCCCCGGTGGTGGTATTAGTGGTTCCGTTGATATCCGTTTGACGCTGGGTCACCGTTGAACTGGAGGCATTGGCGGCGAGGCCTTGGGTCGATGACGTCCAATCGGCGAGGACGCCAAAGGGCCCCCAGTACCAGTAGCCCTGGGGTGCAAAGTGATATTGATCTCCATTGAGGAATGCCCCTGAATAAGTGGTCGCGGTCGTCACGTTAGTGACGGTCTTAGGGTTACCGGTGCTGCCGCCATTACCGGTGATAGGACCGACGATTTCCGTCGTATTGGTGTTGGTCCCACTCGGAACGACCTGAGCGCTCTGATAGGTCAGGATATTGCTTTGGCCTTGGGACACCAGAGAGGCAATCGGTGTTTGGCCATTTTGGCCTTGCCAGTTGGCATAATTGCCGCCAAAACCGAGACCCAAGCGCTGGATCGGTTCAAAGTCGACATGACGGAAGGGATGGGCAAAGATACGCGCCGCATATTCTTTATTGTCGAAATTTGTCGTGTCGGAGTTCTGGACCGCTTGGTTGTCCTGACTCGCATTGAAGACACCCGCCTGGTAAGAAAAAAGTTCCTGCGTATGGCTGATATTGGAGATGTATTTCGTATCAAAGCCTGGGCCTTCAATTTCCCCATGAAGCATCGCACCGATTTGGCGGTTAGCCGCCAGCTGGGTCGGATAAGCGCGTTCATTAAAGAGAAGGTTGGTGGCGGTCTGCATCCGTTCAAGATCCTGGGGACCCTTCATCTTGCCGATCGCGAAACTCGCCGGCTGCCAGTAGTGAAAATCAGCCCAGGAGTCAAAAAGACGGGCCTGGCCACTCCCAAAGTCGGGTGCAATCAGGAAGTCCGTATATTTTCCAAGGGTTCCTGCAAACTGCAGGCGCGCCCTTCGAATCAGGAATTTATCAGAAGCAAGGCCCGCTCCCGCTTGATAAGGGTTGGGTTCCCCATTCGGCCCAAGGGTTGGATTCCAGCCAATACCGGTTCCTGCAGGCAGCGTGTCATTGAGAAAGGTATTGGTATCGGCCTGAAGGAAGCCTCTTAGGCGTAATTGCCAGTCACCGTCGGGCGTTCCGAGCTTAAAGCCATTAGGCCCTGCCTCGACCTTCGCGGCGCTCTTTCGGTTGTTGTCTGCGACTTCCTTTTCGACCTCGAGTTTACGTTCTAAGAGCTTGACCTTGGTATCAAGGGCTCTGAATTCAGGTTGCGTGGTGAGTTTAGCGACCGCTGGCTCACCGACCGGGTCACCTGAAAGGCTAGAAGCACTGATTCCTCGCTGGGGGGCCCCATGATGGCTGGTACTAGCGACCTCTTTTTTTAATCGCTTGTTTTCAGATTCTGTGGCTTCAAGGCGATTCTCAAGACGCTCGATTGTTTTTTCAAGGCGTTCAAGGCGTTCTGAATCGGAGAGTGCTAAAGCCTCTGCCGAAAGTCCTAAGGCGGCACTGCCGATACCTGCAGCGAGGAGGCTGGAGAATGGTTGCTTCATGGTGATTCCCTATTCAAAGATCATTTCGCTTGAGCACGCTTCCTACTGTTTGAAGGTCAGTGCGCCTTTGATCGTTTTATCGAAGGGCCGCCCCTGATCGGGGTAAGCCTTAGTTATGGTTGGTTGCTTATCGACGATGGATTCAGGTTGACATTGAACCGGACCTTTTCTTTTCGCTCAATTTGAACGATCCGGCCCTCATGGATGGTGATTTCAATGGATCCAAATTTGAGGCCCGCCATCGCCTTCAGAATTTTCTGAAGACCCTCATGGTTCAATGGTTCGGTGCTAGGATCAGGGTTAGTTGGCATGGGTTTCTCATATTGGAGATCAGCGCCGATCGGGCGTGTTGGCGTCTCTAGTGGGGACGATGCTAGCAATCGAAATAAAAAATACGAAAGAATAAGTTGTTAGATCGATATGCGATTAAGAGATATGGGGTAACTTTCGAGCATTCCCTGGAGCATGGATGGTCGGGCTGGGACCGAGTATCATCGGGGTTCTTTTGTCATCGCCCCTTTTCTCTTGACGTGAAACTTTTGAAAGACTTCTTTAGCAGGACCCAAGGGGTGGCGTTTCCTCTCCGTGGTTGGGCGGTTTGGCTTTGGATAGAACAGAATCCTCAAGGATCTGACGTCGATGCCTTCGGCATCCGGGCACTCGAAATCCAAGGCGGAGTGATCTTTGCCCTGATGATGGGCTGCGTCTTTTCCGTGGACCTTTATGCCGATCGTTTGGCGGAGCGCTTGGGAGAACCTTATGGAACCTTGGTGCTGACCTTGAGCGCGACGATCATTGAGGTCAGCCTTCTCTTGCAGGTCATGGTGTCCGGTGACCATAACCCCTCCTTAATGAGAGATACCGTCTATGCGACACTGATGGTGGTCTTGAACGGGATCGTTGGGATTTCACTGACGGCCGGGGGGTGGCGGCATATCGAGCAGGCGTTCGATCTTCGGGGAGCCTTGGCCTATTTCCACATCATCGCGCCTTTGTCGCTGTTTGTTCTCGTCTTACCCAACTTTACCGGGACCGATGGCAAGCCAACCCTTGAGCCTTCGCAAGAGGCCTTCCTTGGCATTCTCTGTATCGTGGTCTACGGTGTTTTTCTGAGGCTACAGATGGGTCGACATCGTTCCCATTTTGGTCATATTGCCGCCACCGAGTGGGTCAGCCCCAGAAAGGACTCAAAGACGCTCAAGGTCGAGAGGAAACGTTCTTTGATGTGGCCGATGATGGGGCTTGGGGGAGCCTTATTACCCATCGTCCTGCTCTCAGAATATTTGGCCCAGATCTTTGATCACGGCATTCAGATCCTGAAGTGGCCGGCAGGATTCGGTGGTCTTTTGATCACGAGCTTGGTGTTGGCGCCGGAGGGTTTAGGCGCGCTTCGTGCGGCTTTATCCAATCGGATGCAGCGCTCGATCAATATCTGCTTAGGTTCAGCCCTATCAACGATTGCGCTCACCGTTCCGACGATCTTGATTGCATCGGCTTTGATGGGGCATTCGCTGGTCCTTGGGGTCAAGGCCACGGATATGACCCTTTTATCAGCGACCCTCTTGGTCGTTCTGGTGACCTTTGTCAGCGGGAAGGCCAACCTCTTACAGGGGATCGTCCATTTGATGATCTTTGTCGCCTACCTCTTTTTCATGTTCAAACCATGAGTATGCGTTGGCTGTCTGTTCTTTTGGTGTTGTTATCCCCCGTAGGGGTGTTGGCCGAGAGCGAGCCGGCTCAAACGCAAGGGCCCCTCAAAAACACCTCTCAGGCCAAAGAGGCTCAAAGGGATCTCATACCCGCGAGCGGTGCACCACCGAGCCTAGATCCAAAGGGCCAGATCGTCCCAGAATACCTCGACTGGAGACCGAGAATGTCCTTAGGGGCCGTGGCCAGCCTCCGGAAAGACGAACTGACAGGAAAAGCCGCCTGGGCTGAGCGGCAAGAATGGAGCCTTCAGAATTGGTTCGATACCCCGGATTGGATGTCCTTGACGCTTGAAGAGCGGGTTCGCTATGAAGCCTATGCAACGCCCTGGATTAAGGGGGATACCCAGGGGCAAAATGCCCTTCCGATTCAGTCGGTGGTCTGGTTTCAGGCGAGGCCGCAAGAGGATCTGCGATTTGAAGCTGAATTCTGGGATGCCCGCCAGTATGGATCGAGTCATCCCAACAAAATCGACACGACGATGGTCAACGTGCTGAATCTCGAGCAAGTCTTTGGTGCGATGATTCATCGGAATCTCTTGGGTTCAGGCCTCGATTCAGAGACCAAATTGGGTCAGATGCATATGGATTTTGGCAGTCGACGACTGATCGGGGTCGTGCCTTTCAAGAATACCCAATTTCAATACGTCGGGATTCAGAATCGTCTTCTCAGTCATGAGGCGGGCTGGGAGTTAAGCACGTTCGCCAACGTTCCGGTCAATATTCTTCCGAATACCACGGCGGCACTCCAGGGCAATCAGTGGGTTTGGAATCGTCCCCTGACCGATGCGGTCTTTACGGGCGCGCTCTTTAATAAACACCTGAGTGCCCAAGATCGATCGGAGCTTTATTTTTATTATCTCCATGAGGGTGAAGCCATCAATCTCAGCCGAAATCTCTACACGCCAGGTTTTCGTTTCTACCGGGAACCTTATAAAGGGGAGTGGGATTATGAAATTGAAACCATTGGTCAGACGGGAAGCAAGCGGCAAAATGCCTCCAGCGCTGATCTTGGTGTTGGCTCCATCATGCAGCATCTTCAGGTCGGTTATAACTTCAATACGGCGTGGGATCCGAGGTTCCTCCTCCAGTGGGATTATGCCTCCTCTCATTTTGATTCGTTGTTTCCTTCGACCGTCAGTGAATATGGCCCTGATGGGGTGTTGACCTTGTTTGCGAGGACCAACCTCATATCCCCGGGGTATCGACTGTTCCTGGTTCCGCATCGGGACTTTACCTTTTATGTCGCCAACCGCTTTTGGTGGCTCGCGGATCCAAGATCAACCACCGGTTGGGCGAATGCCCAGCTCGTGGACACGTCAGGGAGTGCGGGTAGCTATGTGGGCCAAACCTGGGAACTCAATGGCCGCTGGGACGCGCATGACAATATTGCGTTTCAGGTGGGTTGGCAGGTCCTGATGAAGGGGAATTTTGCGCGCTACGCACCCGGTGCGCCGACCAATCAGGACAATGTCAATTACTGGTTCGTCCAAACCGAAGTTCGTTTTTAGTGAAGGCCCATTAATAGACCCCCCCAAGCGGGCCGTCGATCTCGATTTGTTCCATGGGTTGGTTCGGATTGACCTTGGAACCCGACGCATGGCAGGCACGGTCCCCCTCCCGCCAGCCACTCGCGTATTCGGCATCATTGAGATAGCGTTGATCGTCTTTAATAATATCTCCGGTCAGGTTGCTGGCGATGCTGGAGCCGCTTTTGCAGCCGGCGCGATAACCCTCGGCAAAGGAGGGCGTTGCATTGGAGAGGACGAACTCCTGAGAGCAGCTGCTGATCAATAACAGCCCGAGGAGTCCTAGAGGGAATCGAAGCGCCATGGTTTACGTGTCCTAGTGAGGAGGTGAATCATTCCTCAAAGCCTCAAGCGCCTCCCAACGGCCATAAGCGGTTTCGAGGTTTTTTTGTTGCAGCGCGAGATCGGCTTGATGGGCGGTGATGAGGTCTTTAGCCTGCTGGTAAAAATCAGGATTTGCCATTCCCTGGGTCATATTCTCGATGGATCGTTCAAGGGACTCAATCTGGCTGGGGAGTGATTCGAGCTCCTTCACTTCCTTGAAGCTCATCTTGCGACCCTTGCTTGGGGTCTTTGAGATCACCACTTCCGGGGCTTGGGGTGCAGGCTTTTGCCCAAGGCCTCTTGAAGCTTCCCCAGGGGAGATCATGGGGGGCCTTTGGCGCACCCAGTCATCGTAACCCCCAATATATTCATTGATAACGCCATCGCCTTCGTAAGCTAAGACACTGGTGACCAGATTATTGAGAAAGGCACGGTCATGGCTGACGACAAGAACGGTTCCGGTATAGTCGATCAGCAACTCCTCAAGAAGATCGAGGGTGTCGGCATCGAGATCGTTGGTGGGTTCATCCAAGACTAAAAGATTGGCGGGCTGGGTAAAAAGACGGGCCAACAACAAGCGGTTTCGCTCCCCGCCTGAAAGGGATTTAACCGGCTGTCTGGCCCGATCTGGGGTAAAGAGAAAGTCTTGGAGATAGCCAATCACATGCGTGTTACGGCCATTGACGGTGACCCGGTCGCTGCCTTGGGCGACATTGTCGATGACCGTGGCATTTTCATCGAGGGTGATTCGGTATTGATCAAAGTAGGCGATCTGGAGATTGGTGCCCAGTTTGATGGTGCCTGAGGTCGCTTCGAGTTGGCCGAGCATGAGCCTTAAGAGGGTCGTTTTGCCACAACCATTAGGTCCGATGATGCCGACCTTATCGCCACGAAGGATGGTCGTTGTCAGGTCTTTGACGATCGTGTGATCGCCATAGTGGAAGCCGACCCCCTCCATTTCAACGACCAATTTTCCTGACCGCTCGGCTTGCTGGACCTGCATGTTGACTTGGCCTGATTGAACCCTTCGTTGGCTGCGTGACTCGCGCATCTCAACGAGCCGTTTGACCCGTCCCATGTCTCTGGTCCGCCGCGCCTTGATCCCTTGCCGAATCCAGACTTCTTCCTGTTGGAGTTTCTTATCGAATTCGGCGTTGCTTTTGGCTTCGGCTTCGAGGAGCTCGGCCTTCCGGCGGAGGTAAGTGGGGTAATCCCCTGGAAAGTCGGTTAGGTGCCCGCGATCTAATTCGATGATCCGGGTCGCGAGGCGCTGCAGAAAGACTCGATCATGGGTGATGAAGATCAACGTTCCAGGCCAGCCTAACAAAAACTCTTCAAGCCAGAGGATGGCATCAAGATCGAGGTGGTTGGTGGGTTCATCGAGAAGGAGAATATCGGGCTGTGAAGCGAGCGCCTTGGCCAAGAGGACCCGGCGCTTGAGGCCTCCCGACAGGGAGGCGATATCATCGTCTGAGGGGAGATTGAGACGGGTGAGGAGATTCTCAATCGTGGTCTCCATGTCCCAGGCATTGGCGGCTTCGATGATGTGCTGACACTCTTCAAGTTCAGAGAGGACTTTGGTGTCAGGATGATTCCCAAGGGCCTGCGTCAGATGATGATAGCGACGAATCGCATCACCAATCTCACCCAGCCCCAAGGCGACCACATCAAAGACGCTGCCGGCGGTATCAAGGGGCACTTCCTGATCGAGGCGCGCGACTCTGATGCCATCGGCAAAAGCAATGTCGCCATCATCGGCAACGATGCGTCGATCGATCAATTTAAGCAGCGTTGATTTTCCTGTGCCGTTGCGTCCGACCAGAGCTACGCGTTCGCCTTTTTCTAGGGAAAAACTGATGCCATCGAGGAGCGGGTGGCCATAGCCTAGATGGACCTGATTCAGAGTGATAAGCGCCATTCCGTGGGAGATGTCCTTTGGTGTTTTCGGGGGGGGTTAAGGGTCGGTCCGATGATGCATCGGGGTGTAATCCCTGAGGGGGGCACCCACATAAATCTGCCGGGGCCTTGCAATGCGGGTGTTGGGGTCCTCGATCATTTCCTTCCAATGAGCGATCCAGCCGGGAAGCCGGCCAAGGGCAAAGAGGACCGTGAACATGTTCGTTGGGAAACCCATCGCCCGGTAGAGGATACCGGAGTAGAAATCGACGTTGGGGTAAAGTTTGCGTTCGATGAAGTAGGGATCGGTGAGAGCAATTTCCTCGAGTCTCTTCGCGATATCAAGGATCGGATCGTTGATGCCCAGTTGATCCAGAATTTGATCGCAGTAGGTCTTTAAAATGACCGCTCTTGGGTCATAACTCTTGTAGACCCGATGACCGAACCCCATGAGCTTAAAGGGATCACTCTTATCTTTGGCTTTTTCTATGTATTTTTTGTAATTGCAACCATCCCGCTCGATATCTTCAAGCATTTCAATCACGGACTGGTTAGCGCCCCCGTGTAAGGGTCCCCAAAGGGCGCAGACACCGGCCGAAATGGACGCGAATAAATTGGCTTTTGAGGACCCGACCATGCGAACCGTTGATGTGGAGCAGTTCTGCTCGTGATCGGCATGGAGGATAAAGAGGACATCAAGCGCCTTCCGGATCGTTTCACTGGCTTCGTAATCCCGCATGGGGGTGGTGAACATCATGTGCAGGAAATTGGACACATAATCGAGTTCAGGACGGGTATAGACGAAGGCTTCACCGACCGAACGCTTATAAGCAAAGGCTGCGAGGACCCGGACTTTTGAGAGGAGGCGGGTGATCGTCTGGCTGGTTTCCTTGGGATTCGGGTGAGACTTCAACAGCTCCGGGTGATAGACCGAGAGCGAACATACCATCGAAGACAAAATGGCCATCGGATGCGCATGTCCGGGGTAGGAATTGAAGAAACTCTTCATGTCCTCATGAATGAGGGAATGCAGCAGGATTTTCTCTTTGAAGCGGGTAAATTGCTCCTGGGAGGGCAGGGCGCCATGAATGAGGAGGTAGCTGACTTCCATGAACGTCGATTTTTCACAGAGCTCTGCGATGTCATAACCGCGGTATCTTAAGATGCCCTTTTCGCCGTCGATGAAAGTGATGGCCGATCGACAGGCCCCCGTATTGGCATACCCGGGGTCTAGAGTGAGGTAGCCGGTGGTGGCCTGGAGGCGAGTCACATCGATGCCTTTCTCGTTCTCTGTCCCTATAATGACTGGTAAATCAATGGATTGCCCGTCAAGAAGGATTTTTGCCGGATCTGTCATGAAGGTTCAACCTCAAATGGCGCTGTTATGCTGAGTACGCTGAGTGTATCGGCAAAGCCTCTTCGGAGGCTACCTGAGAGCGGGTGGATGAGAATTTCAATGAGTGGTTCAATGCGGATAGCCTTGGTAGTGGAATACGATGGGACCGGTTTTGCCGGCTGGCAATGGCAGCTCGCGGAGCGAACGGTTCAAAGTGAACTTGAAGCGGCGCTATCGCGGGTCGCCAACCATTCGGTGAGAGTGGTCTGCTCGGGTCGCACCGACGCGGGGGTTCATGCCTTGGCCCAGGTGGTTCATTTTGATACCGAGGCCTCACGAAAAACCCAAGCCTTCATGATGGGGACGAATGCCTGGTTGCCGGCGGATATTAGGGTGACCAAGGCCCTCGAGGTGGGTCTTGATTTCCATGCCAGAACCAGCACCATCGCCCGTCATTATCGTTACGAGATTCTCAATCGCTCGATGGCATCGGCTCTTGGGCCCCGCCAGCAAACCCTTTGTCCCAAGCCGCTCGATGCGGAGGCGATGCAGGCCGCGGCCAATTGCTTGATTGGAGAGCATGATTTTTCATCGTTTAGGGCGCAAGGCTGCCAATCGAAAAGCCCTATCCGGTTTCTTCATTTTATCCGGGTTCGGCGGGAAGGGGAGCGGGTCCTGATCGATGTCGGGGCCAATGCCTTTCTTCATCATATGGTGCGGAATATTGTGGGATCCCTCATGAGGGTCGGTGCGGGGAAGGAAAGCCCTGAATGGTTGGCCGGTGTTTTGGCCGCCCGAGATCGGCGTCTGGCCGGTGTCACCGCCCCCTCGGACGGGTTATACTTCGCAGGAGTCCTCTACCCCG
>CAILMG010000283.1 GCA_903835265.1 uncultured Methylococcus sp. | reverse complement strand
CCTTAAGGCTCTGAAGGGAGATGCCCGGAAAAGCTTCATGAAAACCTGTCTTTCAGGCTGAACCTCGCCTAGGTCTAAGGCGGCCTCTTGATGGGAGGCCTTTCACCCAATCGGCCGTCCCTCAAGGATGTGCCTCTGACTGGAACACGACGATGATGGATCTTGATCAGGCCGCTCCCATTCTTTGGGTTCTCTTTTTAGCCGTTCTCGCCCCCGTGATCGCCGACCTTTTTGGCAAAGCCCGGGTGCCCGTCCTCGTTATCGAGATGATCCTAGGCATCCTCGCAGGGCCCGATGTCCTTCATTGGGTGAGTGTGACCCCGACCCTTGAAACACTCTCCCACTATGGCCTTGCTTTCCTATTCTTCCTCGTAGGCTTAGAGCTCCAGCTCGGACGCCTTTGGGGAAAACCCCTCGTGCTGGCCACGGAGGGGTGGCTCATTTCATTGATAACGAGTCTCATAATCGTTTTCATCCTGAAGATGGCCGATCTAGTTGCCTCCCCTCTCTTTGTTGGGGTCGCTTTAAGCACCAGCGCACTCGGTATTTTGCTGCCCGCTTTAAGAGATGCTGAAGAAATTGAAACCCCCTTTGGAATTCTGACGGTGGCCGCCGCAGCGATGGGCGAAATTGGCCCGATTGTGATCATTTCTCTGGCCTTAAGTAGCGAAGGCCTTGGGGGACCCCTCGATGTTCTCTTGATCGGCGCCTTCATTGGCGCCCTCATCGGCGCTACCCTTCTGGCTCTAAGGGTTCAACCGCCAGAGGTCATCGCGATGCTCCAAAAGCACATGCACACCAGTGGCCAGCTTCCGATTCGTCTTGCGATCCTCTTACTGGGCCTGCTGCTGTTACTATCGAATAAACTGGGACTTGAATCCATTCTCGGTGCGCTCGCCGCAGGCGTCATCGTGGGCCTACTGAGCAAGGAAGCCGATGACGAACTGCGCGGACGCCTCGAATCGCTGGGATTTGGGTTATTCATCCCTTTTTTCAGCATCGTCACCGGCCTCAAATTTGATATCGGGGGACTTTTAGAGTCAGGTGCCGCCTTGGCCCGAATCCCCTTATTCATGATCCTCTTCCTCATCGTCCGTGGCGCTCCTCTGATTCTCTACCGAAAGATACTGGATCGGCAGCAGTGGATGCCCTTCGCTTATGCCAGCGCGACGGCCCTGCCTCTGGTCATCGCCATTACTGATATCGGCATGAAAAATGGCATCATGAGAAGTGAAACGGCTGCAGGGCTGATCGGAGCGGCCACTCTAACGGTCCTTCTATATCCTTCCCTCGCCCTTCAATGGCTGAAAAAAGGCTCCCCGGAGGCGACGTGAGTCTGGGTGATCGCCGCCCTCATGCGACGCTTCGAATTCTTTTCGGGGAAAGGACAACCGGACGGCTGAAGCGTCTTCCATTTCTGGGATTTTCAATCTTCGCAAGCGTGATTGCCGCCCTTGCCATGGTGATCATCGCGCTGACGATGGGCGGCGCCGCCTGGCTCATGAGCCAAGATCCCCTGATGGCTCGTCAATACGTTCATGATCATCTAACGACACCTGGCTTTATCGCCATGCTGGCCATCGGTGTTCTTCTGACCTTTGTTCATATGAATCTCTCAGCCAAACGGCTCCGGGATATGGGCCTTCAAGGTTGGCGGACCCTCGGACTTTTCCTGGTGCTGGTGATCGGATTGGCGTTCTTCTTCAAAGACGCCAGCGGCCTCTTTCAGTTTTTGGGGTTTATGGTGCTGGCCGTGACCCCCTCAAGGATCCCTTCTGGGCGCCAAAAGGGCGTTGCGCTGACCAGAAGGATCCCCCCAAAAAACGCGAGCGATTTAGAGTTCCCGGGTTGAACTAAAACGAACCTCAGGCCAGCGCTCCTGAGCGAGAGAGAGATTCACGCGAGTGGTTGCGAGATAGACCAGATAGCCACTGCCATCTTCTGCAAGATTTTCAAAAACCTTGCGTTTGAAGTCTTCGAGCATCTTGGGGTCATCACAGGTGACCCATCGTGCGGTCGTCACAGGAACCGCATCGTAGATACATTCGACGTTATATTCCGACTTTAACCTAAAAGCCGTGACATCGAACTGCAGCACACCGACGGCCCCGAGGATGAGATCATTGTTTTTCATCGGCTTAAACAACTGCGTGGCGCCCTCTTCCGTCAGCTGCTGGAGGCCCTTCTGCAAGGCCTTACCACGGAGGGGATCCTTGAGAACCACTCGCCTGAAAAGTTCAGGGGCAAAGTAGGGGACCCCTTCGTATTTGAGGGTTTCACCCTGGGTGAAAGTGTCACCCACCTGAATCGTTCCGTGATTGTGAAGACCGATAATATCGCCAGGGAAGGCGTCCTCGACATTCACCCGACTGTCCGCCTGAAAGGTCAAGGCATTAGCGATCTGGACCGTCTTCTGCGTCCTCACATGCTGCATTTTCATGCCTTTGATGTACTTCCCAGAACAAATTCTGAGGAAAGCAATCCGGTCGCGATGAGCAGGGTCCATATTCGCCTGAATTTTGAAGACAAACCCACTGAATTTTTCTTCGCCAGGCTCCACAGGTCGTTCCCGGGCCGATCGGGCCTTAGGACCTGGCGCATAGTCGGCAAATGCATCGAGGAGCTCGATCACGCCAAAATTATTGATACCGGAACCAAAAAAAACCGGCGTCTGTTCACCCCTGAGATAAGCCTCATGATCAAAGGTATGGCTAGCACCTTGCACCAGCTCAATTTCAAGACGAAGTTCATCCGCCTGATCCCCAAGAATCTCATCGAGTCTTGGATTATCAAGACCTTCAATCATTTCACCTTCGATGATGCGATCACCATGGGAGGGAGAGAAGAGTTGAACCGCATTACGGTAGAGGTGATAGACCCCCTTAAAGCGCTTCCCCATCCCAATCGGCCAGGTCATCGGAGCACATTGGATCTTCAGAATGCGTTCCACCTCATCAAGAAGCTCGATAGGCTCGCGGCCCTCTCGGTCCAACTTATTAACAAACGTTAGAATGGGGGTGTCACGAAGACGACACACTTCCATCAGCTTGATGGTCCTTTCTTCGACACCTTTGGCGCTGTCGATCACCATCAGCGCCGAATCAACCGCCGTCAACGTCCGATAGGTATCTTCTGAAAAGTCTTCATGGCCTGGGGTATCAAGAAGATTGAAGATCTTCCCTCGGTGCTCAAACTGCATGACGGACGTGGTCACCGAGATACCACGCTGCTTCTCCATCTCCATCCAGTCAGAGGTTGCATGACGCGCCGCTTTGCGACCCTTTACGGAGCCTGCGAGCTGAATCGCACCGCCGAAGAGCAGCAACTTCTCGGTGAGGGTGGTCTTACCGGCATCGGGATGCGAGATGATCGCAAAAGTCCGGCGTCGTTCTAGTTCGGTTTGAAGCTCGGTCATTGAATGAAAGCTAAAAAATAGAGATTATATCGCGCGTCTCAAGATACCCAGCAGATGAAAAAGTCTCATGCCGACCCCCTCACTAGAAACCAAAGTCCTTCAAGATCTCAAGAAGGCAGCCCACGCGCTTCAAATCGATCACATCGAGCGCCATATCTTTCTCTGCGCCGATCAGACCAAGCCGAAGTGCTGTGACCTTCAACAAGGCCTTGAGGCCTTTGACTACCTTAAGCGCCGCTTGAATGAACTAGGGCTCTCGACATCAGGCCGGGTCGCACGAACTAAAGCCAATTGCTTGAGGCTCTGCCTCAATGGACCCATTGCGGTCGTCTATCCTGAAGGGGTCTGGTATCACTCCTGTAGGCCAGATGTTCTCGAACGCATCATCAAAGAACATCTTCTTGAAGGCCGGGTGGTCGAGGACTATGCCATTCACCTGGATGAAAGGAGCACCACAGTCTAGTCGCGCTTCAACCGACAGGACCCACTTGCTCTTCAAGCCCGCTCAGCTGGCTTGAGGTG
>CAILMG010000282.1 GCA_903835265.1 uncultured Methylococcus sp. | reverse complement strand
TTTTGCGCAGAATCCAGATACGGTTTAGCGAGGCACGTTCCACCAGCAGTTCTTCCTTACGGGTTCCGGATTTGTTGATGTCAATGGCCGGGAAGGTCCGTTTTTCAACCAGCTTCCGGTCAAGATGCAGTTCCATGTTGCCGGTCCCCTTGAATTCTTCAAAGATAACCTCATCCATTTTACTGCCGGTATCAACCAGCGCGGTGGCGATGATCGTCAGGGAGCCCCCCTCTTCGATATTACGCGCTGCACCAAAGAAGCGTTTCGGTTTTTGCAGGGCGTTAGCATCCACACCACCGGTGAGAATTTTGCCCGATGGCGGCAGTACGGTATTGTAGGCACGGGCCAGACGGGTAATGGAGTCAAGAAGAATGACCACATCCTTTTTGTGTTCAACCAGTCGTTTGGCCTTTTCAATAACCATTTCAGCAATCTGCACGTGGCGGGTTGCCGGTTCGTCAAAGGTTGAAGAGACCACTTCGCCATTAACCGACCGCTGCATATCGGTAACCTCTTCAGGCCGCTCGTCAATCAGCAGTACGATGAGGTATACTTCGGGGTGGTTGGCGGCAATTGAGTTGGCAATATTCTGGATCAGTACGGTCTTGCCGGTACGGGGTGGTGCCACAATCAGGCCGCGCTGCCCTTTACCGATGGGGGCTACCAGATCCATCACGCGGGCTGTGAGATCCTCGGTGGTCCCATTGCCGATTTCAAGCTGCAGACGTGATTTTGGAAACAGCGGGGTCAGATTCGAAAAGAGAATCTTATGCTTTGCATTTTCTGGCGGCTCGTAGTTGATTTGCTCCACCTTGAGCATGGCGAAATAACGTTCCCCTTCTTTTGGGGGGCGAATCTTGCCAGAAATGGTATCCCCGGTTCTGAGGCTAAATCTTCTGATCTGGCTGGGGGATACGTAGATATCGTCAGGGCCTGCAAGAAACGAGCTGTCGGCCGATCTCAGAAACCCATACCCATCGGAGAGGATTTCTAAAACGCCATCTCCGTAGATGTCTTCACCACTTTTAGACTGCTTCTTGAGGATAGAGAAGATCAAGTCCTGTTTTCGGGTTCGGGCGACGCCTTCGATTTCGAGGGTCTCGGAGATTTCGATGAGTTCAGCAACGGGCTTGCGTTTGAGGTCGGTCAGGTTCATGGATGACAAGAGGGTAGTGAAGTGATGAGGTGGTGGATTCAGGATCCAATCAGTGGTCGGTTGTTGAGCCTGCCAGAGTGACAGGTCGGGATGAGAGCCTTTGGGCTGGCAACCGAGTGGACTGAATTGGGGAGGTCTTGTTTCAGTAAAGTTGGGAGGGGTAAAACCTGCCGGAAATTCCGGCAGGTTCCTGGGATTTAAAGGTTGGCGTCGATGAAAGCGGCCAATTGCGACTTAGCAAGGGCGCCCACCTTCGTCGCAAGGACTTCTCCGTCCTTGAATAGGATCATGGTCGGAATGCCGCGAACACCATAACGTTGCGGGGTGCCGGGGTTATTATCAATATTGACCTTGGCAATCGTCACGCGGCCTTGGTATTCAACGGCGATCTCTTCGAGGATCGGCGCGATCATTTTACAAGGTCCGCACCATTCGGCCCAAAAGTCTACCAACACAGGGGTCGCTGATTTCAGTACCTTTTCATCAAACTCAGCATCACTGATCTGAAGGATATGTTCACTCACGGCTATCTCCGTCGTTCGGAAAGAAGGGGGGTAATGTTTGAAAGAGGCGTCTTCGATGTGGTTGCGCAGAACAACCTAGAAGGACTGAGTCGGTTCTCAGTATTGACACATTTGAGCTTAATCCCCCCCCGATTGCAAGCGTTTTCCGCTTTAGGCGACTGCGATTTTTTGAAAGGGCACGCCACGCTTTATAGCGTGCCCGTTTTTGATGATCAAATCAGAGCCTTACAGGAAGGGGATCACGTGCCCTCACGGTTTCTTAGTTCAGGACGGAGATGTGATCGGTCGCCCAGGCGGTTCAGGCGGGGGCCGTGATCGAGGAAGTCAATAACGGCGACGGAGGCCACCGGAATGCCGATACGGTCCCGGTAGCCGCCGATATCAATACCGAGAAGGGAGCAGATGAGGATGCGAATGGTCGCTTTATGGGAAACCACCAAGACATCACCTGAAGTATGTTCCCGGTGGATCTCATCCAGGACATCGAGCGCTCGACGCGCGACATCAAAGCCTCTTTCGCCGCCGGTCGGCGAATTCCACCCAGCATCCGAGGACCATTTGGCATAGTCCTCGGCATAGTGTTCCTTCACCCAAGCGTTGGATTTCCCTTCCCATTCCCCAAAACCGACCTCGACCAGGCCCTGATGAATTTTCATGGATTTACCCGAGGCCTCGCAGAAGGGGGTCGCGGTTTGGCGGGCTCTCGTCAAGGGGCTGACGTACACATCTTTAAAGGGGTGATCGCGGTAGGCGAGACCGAAATCGGCAGCCATCTCATGGCCTTCTGGGGTGAGGTCTGGATCAATGAGGCCGCAGTAGCCGCCGGTGGCACTGGCGGTTGTTTCCCCGTGACGAAGCAAATAAATAGAAAGGCTCATGGCATTCTCTTCGGTGAATGGGACAGGTCATGACGCAGGGTGAGCAGTCTCAGGGACCACCCTCTTAGCCTTCAACCATCAGTGGACTTTAACAGCGCAACTGCTTAGTCGAGGGCATTGGCATCCTATCAAGGACATGGTTCGGCGTAAACGGGTTAAAGGGCTCCCCATGATGCGACGTCCTGGAGCTTTCAATGAGCGTTATCCCTCCTTGGCGGCTAGGGGATGATCAGGATGATGCCTTGCGTGCTGCTTGGGGCATAACCATTGGTGCTGGAATAGCTTGCTCCGAGGGTATGACGCCCTGATGAAAAAGTCTGCTGTAAAGAGGCGACGCCTTGATTGAGTGGGACCGTCTTGAGCTGTGTGTTTCCATCAAAAAAGGTGACGGATCCCGTCGGTGTCGGTCCTGTGGTGTTCTGGAAACCAGAGACTAACGCGGTCAGAGTGATCGGGGTTTGAGAGGATGTCGGGACGCTGGGGTTATAACTCAGGTTCATCAAGGATGCCGGGAGATTGATCGCTGTGACGGTCACGCTCACCGGTGAACTAGAACTTCCGGCATTCGAGGTATCTCCAGGATAAGACGCTGTGATGAGATGCGTACCAGGGCTCAACTGACTGGTGGTGAGTGTGGCGTTCTGATTAGCATCCAGTTGGATATTGCCCAGGGTGATGGTGCCTTCCGTGAACATCACGTTGCCCGTTGGGAACTGGCCTATCCCCGTATTGCCAGAGACATGGGCCGTGAAGATGATCGCTGCACCTTGTTGGACCGTGGCTGGGGCGGCGGTTAAGGTGGTTATGGAGGGAGCCTGCGGGCTGGTGACCGTCAGCGTCAAACTATTACTGGTGCTTGGCTGATTATAGGTATCGCCGGGATAGCTGGCGGTGATCGTGTAGGTGCCGGGGCTGAAGGCGATGCCGGAGATGATGGCTTGGCCTTGGGTATCCAAAGCCGCGGTATTGGTGCGACCGTTAGAACCTTGGAAGGTCACCAATCCAGAAGGTGTGCGGCCATTGGTAGTGGTCTGCAACACCTGAGCCTTCAGGGTCAAGGTGTCAGTTGAGACCAGATTCAGTTTTGATGCGGTCAGTAGCGTCTGAGTCGTCGCCCGTGTCGTGGTCACGGTGACCGTGACTGGTGAACTGACGCTGGATGCATAAAGGTTATCGCCGCTGTAGCTGACCATGAAGACATGAGTTCCAGCGCTAAGATTGTTAAGGCTAATAGTGCCTTTTTGAACCTGGTCGAGGGTGCTGGTGCCAACAAGCGTCGTGCCTTCAATAAAGGTGAGGGTCCCGCTGGGTGCGATGCCATTGATGGGGGCGGCTTGGACAGTCCCGGTCAGGATCAGTGGAGACCCCTCTAACAAGCTCATCGTCGATGACGAGAGGAGGGATTGGGTGGGTGCTAGACCTTGAGCGGTCACAGTGACCGACGTTGTGGTGGAGCTTGATGGGTTATTCCTGTCGCCTTCATAGCGCGCGGTGATGCTATGGTCGCCGGCGCCGGTGAGGATGGTCGTCACCGAAGCCCTGCTTGAACCATCTAAAACCGCGGTACCTAAAAGGGTGGCGCCTTCAGTGAAACTGACAAGACCGGTGGGATTTTTTCCGGGATTGCTATTGCCGGTGACCACTGCGCTGAGAGTCACTTGACTCCCGGAGGGGATTGATGTGGGCGTCGCCGTAAGCTTGACGCTGGTGGCGCTGGCGTCAGGAGGGGGTACGGTGTAGGCCGAATGGACCTGGTTACATGCCCAGTCCTTGATGGTGTATTCAATGGTTTCATTGGGGTTCACCTTCAAGCAGGTTGCGATAGCGCCGGTGCTGCTACATGTTGAAGCTCCGGTCGTGAAGGTGATGGTGTCGTCTTGATCTTGAAGCTTGAAGACCACATCGCAGGGTGAGCCTCCGGTGCCATTAGCGCAGGAGATCGTCGTTGTTGGCGCAGGCGGTTTTATTGTGTCGACGAAAAACCCTTTCGAGACGATGACGCTCCCTTGCGTGCCGCGGAAGGATTGCGCCTTCATCACCGCATTAGGGGTGGCAGGGGCATTGGGACTGTTGACCTCGGGTAAAGGATAATCGTTTGATAAGGCCAGCGGTCTGCGGTCGAAAGTGATAGCGCTTGCTCCTGAGAGGGATGCGGCCAAGGTATCCCCCGTGTCCACGGTTTTTGCAGTGATGGTGACCGAAGGATGATCGCTATTGATGATGGGCCCGAGGCCTCTGCAGGTGGTTCCCCCGTCTTGAATTTCAGGTGCGGCGAGACCAGGGGGGATTGGTTGATCAATGTCCACCAAAATGGTTCCCGTCACCAAAAGTCCGAGGTTGCCCGCAAGATCAATCAATTGGGCGGACGCTGAAAGGCTCCCTTGTTGTCCTCCAAAGACCGATTTTGGGATCACGATTTGGATCGTGCCTCCGGGACCAACGTTACTGATGTCCTTGGGTAAGGTAGCCACATCCGTTCCGCCGAGCGACACCCTCAACTGGTTTGCTGATGCTGAAAGATAGGGGCCAGATTTCCCATGAAAGAGGGCGTCAGTTTTTGCCACCAGAGTGATCTGATCCTGAGTAAAGGTGCTGGACGGGTTGAGGCCATCCACGGTTTTAATCGAGCCCGCGGCATCGAGCACTATTCGAGTAGGGAAAACCAATTGCGGTAATCCGGGTGGAACGATGTCGGTCCGAACCGACACCGGTCCGACCGCTCGAGTGATATGACCGCCGGTATCAAGGAGGCTCAGGATAATGGGTCGCAATTCATCATCTGCAGCGTCCTTAAGTAGATTCTCTCGAAGCACAGGTAACTTGAAGACGCTATCGCCCAATGGGATCCCCCTGGGGAGGTCCAGTAGCCCCGCAAGATCGACCCGTCCCCAGCTGACTGTCAGACGGGTGACCCTTTGGAGTTCACCTTGGGGGTCATGGACAGCCGCGTTGACGATGGCTCCATTAACGACGTCGAGAATATTCAAAATTCCGCTAGTTTTATTGATGCTGGCCACCGAGGCATCGACCGTGGCGGTACTTAAAATGTCGGAACAGATGGCACCGATCGCGGGTACCAAAGCTGTTGCCCGGGCCGCAACGGCGCCTTGATACGCTTTTCCGCTGCTGAGGTTGGTCAGCCGCTTGGTGAAGGTCGCATTCAACGACGATGGGGTGTCAGGACAGCCTTGGCTGAAGATCCGGTTGATTTCGCCGATAAAGAGTTGATCAATGGTTCGGAGATTGCGTCGCTTGTCCCCGGGTGCCTTACACGCCGAGATTGTGCATTCTTGGTCGCGGACAGGTAAGAAAAGGGTGGACCATTTATCGATGACATACTGCGTTTCGTAGAGAAATCCGCAGCCTGAAGGCGTTGTCGCCTTGATAGCGTCGTAGTCGGCCTTGAACGCGAGCGTGGGGTCCTCGCAGGGCTTTGATTGGGTGGCGGCAATATCACAGTTGATGAGCCCCTGGGCCAGCAATTTGGCACTATCGGCCATCAGGTTCTGGCAGGTTGTGCTTGCCTTGACGGGGCTACCAACCACTGCGGCCACCAGAAGATAGAACAGCAAAAAAAAGGATGGGAACGCTGTTCTCATAGTGGTCCTCTCGAGGCGATATCCGAAGGGGACGGGGTCATCAGGCCGGTCGCTTTCATGGAAGGTGTTAGTACTCCATCCGAAGTCCAGCCATGACGCCCTGGTTGCGCCCGCCAGCCATGGCTTGTCCTTGATAGTTTAAAAAGGCAGTTATGCCCTCTGGCAAGACGCTCTGGACGCCCGCCGTAATATTGGCCCAGTCAGGGACGCCGGCGACACTTTGGATCGGTTGGAGGCCGCCGGAAGGGTTCACAATGGTTGTTTGTTCCGAGGTGTTGAAGGCGTGGACCCATTCCAGACGAACCACTGGCTGCACAACACCCACGGAGGTGCTGATCGAATAGGCGGCCTGCGCCCCGAGCGTACTGGTCCACGAGGAGACCGTATAAGGCATGACCGTCAGCCCCGTCAGGGCATCCCGGTAACCAGAAACATTTGTTGAAATGAAGCTGCCGCCGGCGAATCCTGTTAATTCAAGGGCCTCAAAGGCGAGGTTATAGCCGAGATCGACCGAGGCTAGGGCTTGATTGGAATTGAAATTTTGAGCAGTGGCGAGGAGCCCCTTTGTGGCAAAGTTACTGTAAGCCTGATGACCGTAACCAGCCATGATGTCGACGTACGCATTGTCGAAGGGGATCAGGCTCAGAAAGGGCATGACGCGGTAACTGTCGGCATAGAGGCGACCGCCGCTGTTGGCGAGAAAGTTCTGGGTCCCGGTGTAGTTAAATAATGCGCCAAGGATAGCCCAGTCGCTGAGTTGGTAATCAAGAGCTCCGGTTCCGGTTTGATTATAAGTACTGAAACCATCTCGTCCCTGGCCTGCAATCGGCGACGATTTGGCATCTAAACTACCAAAACTGCCCCCCCCAGAGAAATAGGTGCCCATGCGGCCCTCGAAGAGATACCCATCCGCGGATGCTCCTCCTCCTGACCCTTCGTTACTGAATGAATGAGCGACAAAGCGGCGAATATCACGCTGGAATTGGGCGGTGGGCCGACTGAAGGTATTGCTGATGGTGGTGAGCTGGACGAGCGTAGCAACGCTGTCAACTGCGGCTGAATTGAGGCCTGGGACGTATTCAAGACAGGTTTGAGGATCACTTCCACCGAGGCTTCGGCTGCCGGAACAGCTTGCGCCTTGAGATGAAAAATTAAAGAGGCTGAGGTGCCCTGGTCCAAATATCGTCGTGAGATCTGCGCCCTGTTGGTCTTTAGCAGCGAGATCCTGATTGATATTGAAGCGTTCGAGGAGATAATTGGTGCTGTCTTTTGAAAAATTAAAGCCGTAGAGTCTTGGGTCTACGGTGTTGAGCCACTGGGCGACCGCCGAGCCTTCGTTCTCCGTCGAGAGATGGTCGTAGCCGCCGCCGGGGCA
>CAILMG010000281.1 GCA_903835265.1 uncultured Methylococcus sp. | reverse complement strand
AGTCCTGATTTCATGGTCACCACCATGGGGCAGGATGAATCGGGAGAAGCCGGCGGCGGTGTTAATTCCTTTGCGGTGATTGTCGCCAACGTGACCATCGACGGCTGGATCGTTATTGGTCTCACTATGATCATGTTTGTCGTTGCGATGATCGTCATGGTCGTCAAAATTATCGTGATTGGTCGAACCAGAAAGGACAATAAGGCCTTCATGACGGCTTATGATGCCCTAGAGTCTGAGGACGATATTGGTTCTTTGGATCGTGAAACGACTGACGAGGAAAAGGCGCTTCAGGATAGTGAATTCCTGACGGCGGTTTTAGGAAGTCATGACCACTATCAAAGTTCGCCGCTTTATCAGCTCTACCATACGGGTATCCGTGAGATAAAAAAACGCGTTAAAGCGGCGAAGGGCCAGACGTCACTAACCCCTGAATCGATCAATGTGATTCGGGTGATGCTCGATTCCATCTTGGTCCGCGAAGGCCAAAAGCTCAATTCCAATCTTGTTCTTTTGACCATCGCGATCGCCGGGGGTCCCTTCCTTGGGCTCTTGGGGACTGTTGTCGGCGTTATGATCACCTTCGCCGTCATTGCGGCGAGCGGAAACGTAGATATCAATTCAATCGCGCCAGGTATTGCAGCGGCGCTTCTGGCGACAGTTGCGGGTCTTGCGGTCGCCATCCCAGCCCTCTTTGCCTACAACTATCTCCTGGTTCAGATTAAAGACATTCAGGCCGACATGCGCGTCTTCGCGGATGAATTTCTTGCCATGCTGGAAGAAAAGGCGGTGGAGCACTTGGGTGGGTCTAAGTCATGAAGGTTGAATCTGAAGAGAAACCGTACGATGACATCAATATCACCCCGATGTTGGATGTGGCCTATGTGCTGCTGCTGATTTTTATCATCATGACGACGGCCACCGTTCAGGGCATCACGATCAATCTTCCGAAGGCCAGCAGTACGCCAAGTCTTGCCAAACCCAAGACCAAGGCGATCTCGATTACGCCTGAAGGGAATATTTATCTCGATACCTATCCAGTGACCTTGACGGAACTTGAAAGTCGCTTGCAGCAGTATAAGGCGGCGACCCCCGACCTTCCGGTGGTTTTGAAGGCGGATGCCACCATTCAGTATCAGAAGGTGGTGGAGGTCTTGGATGTGGTGACGCGACTTGAAATTACTCAGTTGGGGTTGGTGACTGCAAAGTTGGTGAAATAACACCGGTTGCGAGTGACTTCAAAGGATGACATCGGCGACATTCATTTGTAGCCCCGAAAATTGATTAAACCCCTATGACCCAAGGAAACTGGAAGCGATATATCCCACACATGATTGTGGGCGGCGTGGTGCTGATAGTGGGCATCCTCGTTTTCCTTTTCAAGGATGGGTTTGAAAAGCCGCAGCAGGTGAAAAAGGCGGTGCAGCAGGTGCAGATCATTCAGGCGCCACCGCCCCCCCCTCCGCCGCCTCCGCCGCCGCCAGATATGAAGCAGCCGGAGATCAAGGAAGAAAAAATGCCGGAACCGGAGCCGGAACCGGAGCCTGAAGCGGCTGATGAACCGCCTCCTGGTGAAGATTTAGGTGTCGACTCCGATGGAGCTGCTGGGAGTGATGGTTTTGGCCTCGTCGGAAAGAAGGGGGGCGCGGGGCTCTTAGGCGGTGGTGGCGGTAATGCCTTCATTTTCTATGGGCAGCATGTTCAGCGTGAGTTGGTCAACGAGCTTCAGAATAGCTTGAAGGACAAGGCTAGAAATAGCCGATATACCGCGGTATTGCATGTGTGGATCGCACCGAATGGCGATATCAGCAAGGTGGAGCTGGCTAATTCGAGCGGCACCTCTGAAATTGATGCGGCGTTGCATAAGGCCATTAGTCAAATTCGTGGTCGTTTTAAGCCGCCACCTGAAAGGCTGCCGCAACCCTTAAAAATAAGAATCAAATCTTAACCGTTCTTAAAGAATACTCCTGAAATCAGATCGTCATGGATCAATCAACAAAAACAATGACTGGGTATCCCATCATGCACATCAGATTAGCCTCTGCTCTCTTTCTGTTGGCCACCGTGTTCTCCTTGAATGCGACCGCAGCGAGCGAAAAGGAGGAATTGCTCAAGATCAAAAATACGACCTTGAACCTGATCGACATGCTGGTCCAAGAAGGGGTTCTTGATAAGAAAAAGGCCGAAGCCATGGTCAATAAGGCCGAAAAAAAGGCAACGGATGAAGCGAAAGCGGCCTCCAAAGAAGAAGAGCAGGCGGCTAAATCTGAAGTGGCCTCAGGGAAACCTAAGGGCGATGGCAAGGGCCCAGTGCGGGTGACCTATGTGCCTGATTTCGTGAAAGATGAGATCAGAAAGGATGTCGAGCGCCAGTTAAAAGAAGACGTCGTCAAGCAAGTCAAATCTGAGGCTAAACAGGAGAAGTGGGGCATCCCCGCAGCACTCCCTGAGTGGGTAAGCCGCATTAAACCTTATGGCGACGTCCGCCTCCGTTACGAAGGGGACTATTATGGGTCCAACAACGTCAAGAATGCTTATTACAACTGGCCTTTGATTAACGCCAATGGCGGTATCGCGAAGACCGCTGATCCTTATACCAATACGACTCAAGATCGAAATCGGGAACGGATTCGTCTTCGTTTTGGTGCGGAGGCCCAGATTGTCGAAGGCTTAAAAGCGAACTTTAGGGTCACCACGAGCAATGATTACAGCCCGGTTTCGCTGAATCAGACCTTAGGAAACTATGATAAGGGCTACATCGTCCAGTTGGACCGAGCCTTCCTCCAATACGACTATCTGGATGATCAGGGTCACGATTGGTTTACTGTCTGGGGTGGCCGAACCCCTAACCCCTTCTTTGCAACCGATAACGTCTGGTATACCGACGTGAGTCTAGAAGGCTTTTCAGGCACCTTCCGATTCCCCTTTGGTCAGGAGGATCCAGAGCTTCGGGGTTATAACGCACCGAATACGGCGGGACGTCTCTGGTTTACCAACCTGAATCAAGGTTTCACCAAGCCGAATGAACTCTATTTCACTGGGGGTTTATTTCCCTTGCAGGAATTCCAATTCACCTCACACGACAAATGGCTAGGAGCGGCTCAGGCGGGTTTTGACTGGCTCTTCCTCGGGAATAATAAGATAAAGACCGGTGTCGCCTACTACAGCTACCAGAATACGCAGGCCAAGAAAGATCCTCTTGGGAGTACGGTCAACGACTACACCGCTCCAGGTTTCTTTACCCAGGGTAACAGTCTTGCCGTCATCAGTAATGGTCTTGACCCTGCTCTTGAACCCCAGCTGGTGGGTCTCGCCTCGAAATTCCAGATGCTGGACGTGATCGCGCAATATGACTACACCGGATTTGCACCGAATCACGTCCTCCTAACCGGTAACTACACCAAGAACCTGGGTTTCAATCAGGATCAGATCGCGGGTAGCCTCGGTGAAAACATCTCACCACAGACCTCGGCCTACCAGATTCGTTTGGATGTTGGTCGTCCGGATATGTTGCAGTTGGGCGATTGGAACGTATGGGCTGCTTACAAGTATCTTCAGCGCGACTCGGTCTTGGACGCCTTTACCGATCCTAATTTCCACACTTCAGGGACGAATGCGAAAGGTTATGTTCTGGGCGCTAATTATGGTCTTGCCAATAACGTCTGGAGTAACCTTCGCTGGCTATCCGCCTCAGCCATCACAGGCCCTACCTATGACGTCAATGTCTTCCTTGCAGACATCAACGTTCGTTTCTAAATCTTTGACCTAAGATCTTACGACCCGAATCACGATCAAGATTGATTATGCGACACTTATTTTTCCTGCTGCTCCCCTTGCTGGTTTCAGGCGCTGTTCAGGCGGAAACTCCCAAGGGGGGTGGGGATGCCGAAATCGTAGCAACCCTCAAAAAGGCTCAAGGGATGCTTCGGCAGTTGTCACAGGAAAAAGCGGATCTTGAGGCGAAGCTCGCAGCCGCTGAAAAGGAGCTCGCTGAAAAGAAGAAGCTCTCTGAGGATAAAACAAAGGAAGCGGAAGGCCTTCAAAACGCGCTGAAGCAGAAAGAGCCGGTGTTGACGGCCCTTCAAAGCAATAATGACGTCTTAAAGACCAATAATGATCGCTATCGCGGGAAATTAGGGACGGTCATCCAACAGCTT
>CAILMG010000280.1 GCA_903835265.1 uncultured Methylococcus sp. | reverse complement strand
AGCCAGACCTCAAGATCATAGGTTTTGGCGGAAGAAAATCCGGTATCGCCCGCACAGAGCAACATCCGACGATAAGGAAGTCCCAACTGTTGAAGGACCTCTTCTGCATGCTGGGTTAAGGCCTCATGGGCTGCCTCAGAATCTTCAGGCGCCGTAATCTGAACCAACTCCACCTTTTCAAACTGATGCTGACGGATCATACCCCGAGTGTCCTTGCCATAGGATCCTGCCTCACTTCTAAAGCAAGGGGTGTGGGAGACAAACCTCAAAGGGAGGCTGGTCGCCTCAATGATCTCATCGCGGACCAGATTGGTGACGGGGACTTCGGCTGTCGGAATGAGATAATAAGGCGGGTCAACATTGAGCTTGAAGAGATCGGCTTCAAACTTTGGAAGCTGCCCGGTTCCCCTCAGGCTCTCCGCATTCACCATCAAGGGAACATAAGTCTCCACGTAACCGTGGGCTTCCGTATGAAGATTCAGCATGAATTGGGTGAGGGCCCGCTGCAATCTTGCCAGAGGGCCTTTGAGCGCCACAAAACGGGCTCCGGCGATTTTAACCGCCGCCTCAAAATCCATTCCACCCAATCGAGCACCCAACTCGATATGATCCAGTGGATCGAAATCAAAAACCCGGGGCGTCGACCAACGATGAATCTCAACATTTTGAGATTCATCCCGCCCTTCTGGAACACTGTCATCGAGAAGGTTTGGGATGCCGAGCAGCAAGTCATCCAAAGACACCTGAATGAGCTCCAACTCCTCCTCAAGAACCCGAAGATCATCTCCAAAAGACTCCACCTCCTTCAGTAAGGGGGCGATATCTTCTCCTCTGGCCTTCGCCTGACCAATGAGCTTGGAGCGGGCATTCCGCTCACTTTGAAGGGATTGCGTCCGCGCTTGAACATCACGACGGCGGGCTTCCAACTCCAAAAAAAGCGGTTTATCTAACAAAAATCCACGCCGGGACAGCGCGACTTCAACCGCATCGATGTCATTTCTAAAAATCTTGGGGTCTAACATTCTTAATCCTTACATTCGCCATTATTCTTGTTCAAACTCTTTCTTCGGACGTGAAAGCCGATGGTGACCTTCCTCAGCTAAGAAGATGCCTCATCGCCTCCATACTTGGATTCTCGACCACACCTTTCTCGGTGACGATCACATCAATCAGGCCCGCCGGCGTCACATCAAAGACAGGGTTCCAGGCACTAATGACACTCCCTTTTCCCCTGAATTTTTCAGATAGGAGTTCAGCGCTATCGCGCTCTTCAATGTGAATCTCTTGTCCACTCGCTGTCTTCCAGTCAATGGTTGACATCGGTGCCACCACCATCATTTTGACCCCATGGTGTCGGGCCGCCACCGACAGCGCGTAGGTCCCAATCTTATTGGCTGTATCACCATTAGCCGCGATGCGGTCAGCACCAACGATCACCCACTGCACACGACCCGAATGCATCAACAAAGCGGCTGCAGAGTCGGCGATCAACGTCGCCGGAATCTTGTCTTGATTGAGCTCCCAAATAGTCAGACGAGCACCCTGAGACCAGGGTCGTGTCTCAGTGGCATAGACCGCCTTGGCCCCTTCTGCTACAGAACTTCGGATCACTCCGAGCGCCGTCCCATAGCCACCGGTTGCCAACGATCCCGTGTTGCAGTGGGTCAGGATGCCACTCGCGTTTTGAAGGTAGCGGGCGCCTAAATGGCCCATCATTAAATTAGCCTCGATATCCGCCTTATGGATCGCGATTGCTTCCTTTTCGAGAGGGTCAAAGGGGTTTGGAGAGGACGCCCCCAGCGCGGCGATAACAGCCCGCATTCGGTCCAGAGCCCAGAAAAGATTAACCGCAGTCGGTCTTGATGCCGCCAAAACACCCAAATCGGTTTCAAGCCCATCCCGCCAAGACAAAGGGTTCTTCAAAAAGCGATCACGAGCAGCCAAAACAACACCGTAGGCCGCCGCAATACCAATCGCCGGAGCGCCCCTCACCTGCATGGAGGCAATAGCCTCAGCGACCTGATCCACACGTTGGTAGGCGTGATAAACCACCTCATCAGGCAGCCTTCTCTGATCGAGCACCTCTAAGCCTTGATGGGACCAGACCAGAGGCCTGACGGTATCAACGGATGAATTCACGAATCCCCCTAAAGGAAATGAAGCCCAAAGGGGCCCAGGTTGAACCTTTAAGACAGGCTCAAGGTCATAAGGAATTGTAAGGGGTGCCAGTTATAGCGACAAATACGAGGTAAATAACCATGGTCCTTGAAGTCTACATTTGGAGCTGGATTCACCTTCACCCAAGGTCAATTGCGAGACAACTTCTGAAGTTTCTTGGGATTTCTATCCTCATTCTGGGCCCCCTTCTGGCCCTCAATGTCGCCCTAGTCCAGCGAGGACTCCATACCGAAATACCCGGGCTTACGATCGATTTAAGCACATCCAGTACGCCAGGAGACCTTGCGCTTGATGAAGATTGAGCGCTAACAAAGGGATGCTGCAACGCGCTGCCTGACAACCTCATACATTAAAATACCCGCGGCCACCGACACATTAAGACTTTCCACTGTCCCCGCCATGGGGAGCCTCATCAGGTCATCACAGTTTTCCCGGGTGAGCCGACGAAGGCCCTTGGCTTCGGCACCCATCACCAGAGCCATCGGGACATTGAAGTCCATCTCATAAGCCGTTTTATGCGCTTCCCCTGCAGCACCAAAGACCCATAGGCCTGCCTCTTTTAGAAGCTTCAGCGTCCGCGCAAGATTAGTTACTCGATAGATCGGCATCGTTTCAGCGGCACCGCTAGCCACCTTGGCCACTACGGGGGTGATTCCGACGGATTGGTCCTTCGTTACAATAACGCCATTGACGCCAGCCGCATCTGCCGTCCTTAAACAGGCGCCAAAGTTATGAGGATCTTGGACATGATCGAGCACCAAAAAAAAGGGCATTCCTTGCGGGGCCTCCAACGCATCACGGAGCTCATTTTCTCCCCACTCATCCGGGGCTAGGACCTCAAGAATAATCCCCTGATGCGGCGTTCCTTCGGCCATTTGTTCAAGGCGGAGCCGCTGTGTAGGTTGCGTCTTGATACCCAGCGCAGCAAGTCGCTCCACAAGCACCATGAGCCTGCTATCGTTTCGCTGGCTGTCAATCCAGACCGCTAGGATTTTATCGGCGCCGTGGTCAAGGGCTGCTTCAGCCGCGTGCAGCCCTATGACGCGTCGCCTGGCCTTCATGAACTCCGACGCCTTCTTCTCTTTCTCGGTGACTTCGCAGCCGCCTCGGGGAGAGGCGCCTTGACCAACTCAAGGTCTATCTTCCGATCATCGAGGTTGACCCTAGCGACCAAGACTTGAACCTGATCACCCAACCGATAAGTGATACCGGTCCTCTCTCCCTTGAGACTCAGACCCGCGGGGTCATAGTGAAAGAAGTCCTTATCGAGACTGGAGACATGAACCAACCCTTCGATGAAGATATCTTTAAGCTCAACGAAAAACCCAAAGGCCGTCACGGCGGAGATCACGCCAGAGAACTCTTCCCCGAGCTTATCCTGCATGTATTCACACTTAAGCCATGCCACCACATTGCGTGTTGCATCATCCGCACGACGCTCGGTAAATGAGCAATGCTCACCCATATGCGCCATTTCGTTATCGTTGTAGTAATACTGAGCCTTCTTCTTTCGTTCGATGGCATGGCGAATAGCCCGGTGAACCAGAAGATCCGGATAACGACGAATGGGTGAAGTAAAGTGGGTATACATCTCGAGCGCGAGGCCAAAATGGCCCTTTTGTTCTGGACTATAGACGGCTTGAGACATCGATCTTAGGAGAACCGTCTGAATCAGATGCTCATCAGGACGACCTCGAATACTCTCAATCAATCGGCAATAATCTTTGGGTGTCGGCTTATCTCCGCCTGAAAGATTGAGGCCAAGCCGCCCAAGCAAGGTCCTCAGATCGGCGAGCTTTTCAGCGCCAGGGCCCTCATGAACTCTGACCAAATGGGGGAGTTTATGCTTGTCTAAAAATTGAGCCGCGGCGGTGTTAGCCGCCAGCATGCATTCTTCGATGATCTTATGGGCATCATTCCGAACCACGGAGACAATCCGGTCAATCTTTTTGCCCTCGCCAAAAATAATGCGTGATTCCTGGGTCTCAAAATCAATGGCCGCCCGGTCCTCACGCGCTCTTCTGAAGGCCTTATAGAGGCTATGAAGTTCCTCCAGCTGAGGAATCAAGTCTCGGTACTTCTTTCTGAGTGCTTTATCGCCGTCTAGGAGGTCGGCCACCTCCGTATAGGTCGTTCGGGCATGAGAATTCATCAGGCCCGCAAAGAATCGTGACTTTTGGAGGGTCCCATCATCTCCAATGACCATCTCGCAGACCATGCAGAGCCGATCTTCATTGGGGTTCAAGGAACATAAGCCATTCGAAAGAATCTCCGGCAGCATAGGGATAACCCTGTCCGGGAAATAAACGGAGGTACCTCGCTTTTGGGCCTCCGCATCAAGTGCGGTTCCCGGTCGAACGTAATAGGAAACATCCGCAATGGCCACGAGCAGCTTCCACCCCTTAGCGGTCCTCTCGCAATAAACCGCGTCATCGAAATCACGGGCATCCTCACCATCAATGGTCACCAAAGGAAGATGCCGTATATCCTCGCGTCCCTCTCGTGATTCGGCCGGAATTTCGCGCCCGTAGCGGGCAATTTCCTCATTGACTGAGGTGGGCCAGATGCACGGTAAATCATAGCTGTGGATGGCCACCTCAATTTCCATTCCAGGAGCGAGATGATCCCCCAGCACATTTTCGATCCGGCCAATGGGGTCCCGCTTTCGCGTGGGCTGCTCGATGATCTCAACCACCACGATCTGACCTGGCTTTGCCTGACCCAGCGCTTCGCTGGGGATCAAGAAGTCGTGAGTGATGTGTTTGCTATCTGGAACAACAAAGTAGATGCCTCGTTCTTCATGAAGGCGGCCGACCACCCGATGGGTCTTCCGCTCCAAAACTTGAATGAGACTCCCCTCACGCCGCCCTCTTCGGTCAACGCCTCGAACACAGACGAGGGCACGATCGTCATGCATCAGAGAGCGCATTTCATTGGAGGAGAGATATAAATCGTCACCCCCCTCTTCTGGCCTCAAAAAACCAAAGCCATCTGGATGCGCAATGACCCGACCAGCAATCAGATCAGTCTGATTGACGACACAATAACGGTCTTTTCGATTCCTAAGTAACTGTCCATCCCGCTCCATCGCATTGAGGCGTCGACGGAGTGACTCCAGATCCTCAGGCTCTTTCACCGATAGGAGTGCGGCAATTTCCTCGCCAGGAAGTGGGACACCCTGACTTTTAAGAACCTCCAGAATCAACTCCCGACTGGGAATAGGCCTTTCGTACTTCTCTGCTTCCCTTTTAGCGTAAGGATCTTTGAGATCAGATGGGCCGGGCTCTTTGGCGGGCATTTCAGAGCCGGGAGATCGAAGCAGGGATTGAAAAAGCTTTCGGAGGGATTGGGGTAGCAACATAGATAAACTGACTGGACCTTTCCATGGAGCGTTCTCACAAAAGTCAGGGGGCTGCGTTTGGCCTTCTAAAGCAGCTCCACAACCACCTGATTGTTGCGTGAAAGCGAGATTAAAGGGGTGATTCTCAACTATTGACAAGACAAAGTCGAATCATCAGAATGCCTCTTTCACCGCAGCAAGTGCGGAACCTCTTTGCCGGGGTGGTGAAATTGGTAGACACGCATGTTTCAGGTACATGTGAGGCGACTCGTGGAGGTTCAAGTCCTCTCCTCGGCACCATTCGTTATAATCCGCCGTTACTCACTCTATTTTGTTCAGGCTTCGAAATCGCTCATAGTTTGGTTGCTCGTTTTTTTGGCACCTAGATAGAATAGATAGCCGATCTGTTGGGCGTTGCCCCAACAGTCGCCTTTGTCGGCTCTGCTCTGGCGCATGTTCATAGCCTTCAACTGCTCTTGGTATTCGGCGTTGGCATACTGGCTTCTATGAAAGAAATGGGGGCTGAATGCTTACCAGGATTTCGGCATCCATGCCGAAAAGACGCGCCTCCTGCATTTGTGTATAACGACGAGCGTGGGAGCGATTATTTATGCCTACCCGCAACTTATTGCCCACCGACACGCTTTGGTAGCCTATGCTCCCTGACCAACTTATTCTAAGTTGGCGTGCCTTTCTCTCATCTGCTCTTCTGGAATACCTTTATCCCAAACGATATTAGAGATCAGTGCTTCTAGGAAGCAGAGCGTTGAGAGTTCAAATACGGTCCCCATCGGCATGCCTTTTACCTTCTGATAGAGTTCCTGTTTTCCAATTTGGAACACAGCTTCGGCCAGATCGCCAATGCTTGACTTGGCTCTTGAGGAGATCAGCACAACCTTAGCACCAACCTCTTTGGCCTTTTTGGTGAAGGCAATCAATTGTTCGGTTTCACCCGATCCCGAGATGACGACCAATAGATCACCGGATTTAACGCTAGGTGTGACGATTTCCCCAACGATGGCAACCTCGTAACCACAGTGCATTAGCCGCATCCCAAGGAAATTACCGACTAGCCTGGAACGCCCAGCCCCCGAGATAAAAATACGTCCGGCTTCATCAAACATCGTTGTTAATTTCTGCGCATAGGTATTGTCGGTTGCATCAAGCATTTCAGATAGTTTTTCGATGACCAAGCGTTGATTTTCTTCTTGCCACATAGTAAATACTCCTTAGTTTTTGTAAATAAAGCTTAACGAACCCATTCAGCCTAATGCACGGAATGAACTCGAACAACAATGCCAAATCGCGTTTGTTAGTTCACAATATCGAAACGTTCTCAGCCGTTTTCGGATTACGCGGCAAGATCCCATATCGAAAATTGCCGAAATATCCAAGCCTATTTCATGTGCAGACATGGGTTAAGGTGCGCTGCATTCCATCCGCATTTCATTCCCCGACCGTGTCCGCCAATTCGGAAAAGTCAAAAAGACCGCCGACGGTGCAGCCCCAGTGCAAATCATATGCGCCCAGTTTGACCCAGCGGTGAAAGGTGGAAAAAGGCCAGTCGCGAGGACATTCAACCAAACCGTGTTTAACCGGGTTATAGTGGATATAATCGAAGTGCCGAGCGTAATCCCGTTCGTCGCGCAGGGCGT
>CAILMG010000279.1 GCA_903835265.1 uncultured Methylococcus sp. | reverse complement strand
TGTGTTCGATCAGACGGTCGAAGAGTGGTTCGTTGATCTTGTTGACGATGTTGTTGATCGGAAAGTTGAAGACGGGACGATTTTCGAGCGTTTTGACCAGCCAGTAGCCGAGCATACTTCTGGCGCCGCCAGAAATATGCGGTTTTACTTCGTCGATGGGACAAGCGGGCAATCCTGCCATGCTGAGGGCCCAATGGGCTGCTGCCACCAGATCAGCGGCGGTATCGAGGAGGGTTCCATCAAGATCAAACAAGACCCCTTGGATCGCGCTCGTGGAGGGGTCCCGGAGTCTCATGTGGCAGGTCGCTTAAAGGCCGCCAGATAATTGACGTCGATATCCTTGGGGCTCAGGTTGAATTGGCCGGTGAGAGGGTTGTAGATCACCCCGTCCATCCCCAAGAACTCAAGTCCTGTGTTCCGCGTCCAGCGAACCAGCTCTGAGGGCCTAATGAACGTCGAGAAGTCATGAGTCCCCTTGGGGATCATATTAAGGACATATTCGGCACCGACAATGGCCAGAAGATAGGCTTTAAGCTTTCGGTTGAGCGTTGAGAAAAACAAGTGGCCACCGGGTCTCACCATTTTAGCGCAGGCTAAGACCACCGATTCTGGGTCCGGCACATGCTCTAGCATCTCCATGCAGGTGACGATGTCAAAGCTCTCAGGGTGCGTCTCGGCGAGTGCTTCTGCGCTGATAAGCTGGTAGTCAATCGTTAGCTTTGAGATTTCTGCATGGGCTTTAGCCGCCGCAATCAGCTCTTCGGCGAGGTCGATCCCGGTGACCTGGCCCCCCGCCTGAGCGAGGCCTTCGCTGAGGATGCCGCCACCACAGCCGACGTCAATGATGCGAGCCCCTGCCAAGGGAGTATGGGAGCGAATGAACTGAAGGCGAAGGGGATTGACCGCATGCAGGGTCTTGAATTCTCCGCGCGGGTCCCACCAGTGGTTAGCCTTAGCGCCAAACTTCTCGATTTCGTGGGGGTGGACGTTATCGTTAAGGGTCATGAAGATATCCTGGTCTAGTGGGCGAGCTCGCGATCGTCCGGCGTGGCCGGGGTCTGAAGCTTTTGTCGCCAGTATGCGATTCTGCCTTTGAGCTCCTGAAGATCGAGCGTGGTTAATTCGCGATCCTTGAGAAGGCGCTTGCCGCCAACCCAGACATCACTCACCTGGTGACGGCCGGCAGCGTAAATCAGGTCTGACAAAGGATGAAAGAGGGGTTGGGTCTCGATGTCGTCGAGTTTGATGGCCGCGATATCGGCCCATTTACCGACTTCAAGAGAGCCTAGATCGGCGTCTCGTCCCAAGGCTTTTGCGCCTCCGAGGGTCGCCATTCTGAGGGCAGAAGCGGCTGGGACAGCGCTCGCATCACCAGCGACACCTTTAGCGAGCAGCGCTGCGGTCCTCATTTCGCCGAGCATATCAAGATCATTGTTACTGGCGGCGCCATCGGTGCCGATGGCGATATTGATGCCTTGGGCGTCTAGTTGGGCGATGGGGCAAAAGCCGCTGGCGAGTTTTAAATTAGATTCGGGGCAGTGGACGATGGTCGCACCAGACTCGGCGATCAGCTCGATCTCCTTTTCGAGGAGTTGGGTCATGTGGACCGCCATGAAGTGAGGCCCTAAGAGGTCGAGTTGCTGGAGTCTCTGTAAAGGCCTTGCGCCAAACTTCTCAATACTCTGCGTTATTTCATCAAGGGTTTCATGCACATGCATGTGAACCGGAAGATCCAGCTCGGCGGCTAAGGTTGCGACCCGTTTCAGTGGGGCGTCGGAGACGGAATAGGGCGCATGCGGCGCAAAGGCAAACTGGACCCACGGGTCATGAAGGTATTCATCCCGAAGGGCGAGCCCTTTTTCGAAATATTCGTCAGGGCCACTTGCCCATGCGGTCGGAAAGTCGACGAGAATCATGCCGAGGGTCGCTCTGAGCCCCGAGCGAACCACTCGCTGAGCAGTGATGTCGGGAAAAAAATACATGTCGTTAAAGGTCGTGACGCCGCCCCGGATCATTTCAGCGATCGCAAGATCAGTCCCATCCCGAACAAACATCTCACCGACAAAGCGTTGTTCCAGAGGCCATATATGTTGCCCCAACCAGGTCATCAGCGGGAGATCGTCGGCGATACCTCGAAGCAGGGACATCGCCGCATGGGTGTGGGCATTAATGAGTCCGGGGATCAGCGCATGGTCTTGAAACGATTCGGTGGGGACCCCTTGATACCGAGCCATCGCGTCGCTGGTCGGCAAAAGATCGAGAATGCGGCCTTCTCGAATGACCACGGCATGGTCTTCAAGCACCGTGTTATGAGGCTCAACTGGGATCACCCAGCGGGCCGTTAGAATGTGATCAGGAAGAGACATCGCAATTACCCAGTGAAGCAGTAAACTTTAGCACAGGTTCTGCCTGAAGGGCTCGCGAGATGGCTCCTTTTGGTTTACCCGATAGCTCATGGCTCTGCCTTGAAGGAGTCTTCTCATCGAATCGTGAGGAATGCCTTATGACCGAATCCCATTTTTTAGGGAGCCAACGCCTTCAGGTTGTTGACACGCCGATTATTCCGGCCGTCGCTGACTGGATTCGGCAGGTTCCTGGAACCATTTCTTTGGGGCAGGGTGTCGTCGGCTATGGCCCCTCACCCGCAGCTCATGATGTTGCCAGAGCGTTTGGAAAGGCGCCAGGCGATCATCTTTATGGCCCCGTGGCGGGCGATCCTGATCTTCTGGAGGCGATTCGGCAACGACTCCTCAAGGAGCATGGTGTTGAGGTTGGCGTCGATCGCTGCTTGTGGGTGACCGCTGGGGCCAATATGGCCTTTTTCCATGCCATCATGGCTATTGCAGATCCCGGCGATGAGATTATTCTGCCCTTGCCTTGGTATTTTAATCAAGAAATGGCGGTCAGAATGCTGGGCTGCGTTCCGGTGGGGGTCGCTACCCGCGCCCTTGACCATGGCCTTGATATGGAGGCTATAAGGGCGTCTATTACGCCTCGGACGCGGGCAATCGTTACCGTCTCACCGAATAATCCGACCGGTGCGGTTTATCCTGAGGCTGATCTTCGAGCGCTCGATCAGTTAGCCCAGGAGCGGGGACTTTTTCTGGTGTCGGATGAAGCCTATGACGCGTTTGTTTGGGAGGGCCGACGTCACTTTTCTCCAGCGTCGAATGCAGGGTCGGTCGCCCACACCATCGCTATTTACTCGATGTCGAAGTCTTATGGATTAGCGGGTTGGCGGGTCGGTTATATGGTGGCGCCGGCTGCGCTGCTCTCTCACCTTAATAAGATTCAAGATACCAATCTGATTTGCCCGCCTAGGATCGCGCAGAGGGTGGCGGCCGCCGCGCTTCGGGAAGGGCCTACCGTGTTCGAGGCCCACCGGGAATCGTTGGCTGAGGTCCGGGAGATGGTTCTTGAGGCACTGAGTCATGCAAGACTCCCGCTAACGTTCTCATCCGCTGAAGGAGCCTTTTATACGTTTCTCACCCTCGATGGTGATCACCATCCCATGGCGCTAACGGAGCGGTTGATTCGAGAATATGGTGTGGCGGTGATTCCGGGGACCGCCTTTGGCATCGATCGGGGATGTACGCTGCGGGTAGCCTATGGTGCCCTTGAGCCTCGAAATGTCCGAGAAGGTCTCCAAAGGCTGTGTCATGGTCTTGGGAAAATACTCGGATCAGCAGGTTGAGAGCGGAGTGAGGTCAAGCCGCATGGCGCATGGCGCGGGTGAGCGCTATTCTTTAATGCTTTTTTAAGAACGACTTTTTATGAATCGAATGCCCCTTCTGTCTCGATTGCTCTGGTTGACTATCGCCATCCTCGGTGCCGCAGCGCTTGGAGGGATCGCGCTCAATCACGGAGAACCCGTTAACAGTCTCTGGTTCGTGACCGCCGCCCTCTGCGTTTATGCCCTCGGCTATCGGTTCTATAGCGCGTTCATCGCAGCCAAAGTGCTGGTTCTGGATGGAGAAAGGGCGACACCTGCCGAGCGCTTCGAGGACGGCCGTGATTTTGTGCCGACCAATCGGTGGGTTGTCTTTGGACACCATTTTGCAGCGATAGCAGGTCCAGGTCCTCTGATTGGTCCGACCTTGGCGGCGCAATTTGGCTACCTTCCTGGAACGCTATGGATTCTTGTGGGAGCTGTTATCGGTGGGTGTGTTCAGGATTTCGTCATCCTTTTTTGCTCGATTCGCCGTGATGGTCGTTCGCTAGGGCAGATGGCTCGGGATGAGCTTGGGCCCTTGGGGGGGAATATCGCCATGTTGGGGGTCATGTGCATCATGATCATTCTCATCGCCGTTTTGGGGCTGTTTGTGGTGAACGCGATGAAGCACAGTCCCTGGGCCACATCCACGGTGGGTGCGACGATTCCGATTGCCATGGTGGTCGGATTTTATATGACCAAGCTTCGACCTGGACGGGTCATTGAATCGACGGTGCTCGGTGTCACGCTGTTGTTACTCGCCGTCTGGGGCGGTGGGGTGGTTGAGCATCATTCCTTGAGGTCTTGGTTTGATTTCGATGGCGAATCGCTGGCTTTTATGATCATTGGCTATGGCTTTGCCGCGGCGGTGTTGCCGGTCTGGCTGCTGTTGGCGCCGCGGGACTATCTTTCGACGTTCATGAAGCTTGGCACTATCACGGCCTTGGCCATCGCGATCATTGTTCTTCATCCCGAGATCAAGATGCCCGCAGTGACCCCTTTTATCGACGGCAGCGGTCCGATCTTTGCTGGTCGTCTCTTCCCCTTTGTTTTTATCACCATTGCTTGCGGCGCTATTTCAGGATTCCACGCCCTGATTGCCTCTGGGACCACCCCCAAGCTCTTGGCTAATGAGAGAGATGCCCGCTTTATCGGCTATGGCGCCATGCTGATGGAGTCCTTTGTTGCCATCATGGCGATGGTGGCGGCGACGGTTCTTGATCCTGGGGTTTACTTCGCGATCAATAGCCCCGCGGGTGTGGTGGGCAGCGAAGCCGCCGAAGTGGTCGCTAAGATTTCCGCCTGGGGGTTCCCGGTCACCGTGGAGCAGATGAATCTCCTGGCCAAAGAGATGGGAGAGACGACCCTTCTGGCCAGGACCGGCGGAGCGCCTTCCTTGGCTGTTGGGATGGCGAGCCTTTTTGCGCGGGCCTTCGGCGATTCGATGCTCTCGCTCTGGTACCACTTTGCGATCATGTTTGAGGCTTTGTTTATTCTGACGACGCTGGATGCCGGCACCCGTGTTGCCCGTTTTATGCTCCAGGATCTGCTTGGGAACTGGTCACCCAAACTAGGTCGAACGTCTTGGTATCCAGGTGTCGCCCTCACCAGTGGTTTAGTGGTTAGTGGCTGGGGTTGGCTCCTTTATAACGGGGTCATTGACCCCCTTGGAGGCGTCAATAGCCTTTGGCCACTGTTCGGGATTGCCAATCAAATGCTGGCAGGTATCTCGCTCTCGGTTGCGACGACCATCATGGTTAAAAGTGGGCGTCTCCGTTATGTTTGGATCACCGCTGTTCCCCTGGTTTGGTTGTTGATCGTGACCAGTGTTGCCGCCATTCAAAAGCTTTTCAGCGATGATCTTCGGATCGGCTTCTTAAGTCATGCCCGTCATTTGAGCGACCAGATGGCCGCTGGAGTCCTTCCTAAGGATCAGTTAGCTAAGGCGCCGCATTTGATCTTCAATGATTATCTCGATGCCGGCCTCACGTTTCTCTTTATCAGTGTGTCTTGGATTCTTGCAGTGGAGACGCTGAGGGTGTGTATCGCGATTGTGAGCCATCGTCCCTACCCTCCTTGCAGTGAGTCAAAGCGCATTCCAAGCCGGCTCGTGGAAGGGTGGGTGCGCGATTAAACGGGTCTTTGTCGAAGGGCCTTCATCGAGTTTCGGGTAGAATCTCGCTTTTTTTGGCGCAGCGATAGTGAATACTCTTTCGACTTTTGATGGACTGATTCCCGAATGGGAGGAACAGGCGTCCGTTTTCTTGGCATGGCCAACGGCCGATGGGGACTTTGCTCCATGGCTCGAGGAGGTTGAGAACACCTATGTCGCTATCGCCCGTGAGGTGGCTGCCCGGCAAGACCTTTTACTGGCGGTCGCCACCGAGGCTCATGCGGCGCATGTCAGAGAGAGGCTTTCAGTCTCGGGGGTGGCGCTGGATCGGGTCCATTGCATCTTTATGCCCTATGACGATGTGTGGGTTCGGGATACGGCCCCGCTGTCTGTGGTTCAACAGGGGCAGGGGGCTTACCTTGACTTTAAGTTCAATGCTTGGGGCGGCAAATACGACTGCACAGACGATCAACAGATCGCTCGCCGTCTCCATGCCTCAGGTTTTTTGGGGCAAGCACCTTTGATTCCGGTCGATTTTGTTCTTGAGGGGGGTAGTGTCGAGACCGACGGCGCTGGGACCTTGATGACGACCACCCGCTGCCTGTTGAATCCCAACCGAAATCCTAAGGCCTCAAGGGCAGAGATCGAAGCGGTCCTTTGTGACCGTTTGGGTGGGCGGCAGATCCTTTGGCTGGATGAGGGACATGCCGAAGGGGACGATACCGATGCCCACATCGATACCCTGGCCCGATTCTGCTCGAGGGATATCATTGCCTATACGGCCTGTGATGACGAAGAGGATCCCCTCTATCCCTCGTTCTGTCGAATGGCCGACGCGCTTCAAGATTTTACTAATCTCCAAGGAGAGCGCTATCGGTTGGTGCCACTGCCGATACCCTCTTCCATTCGAAGTGAGGAAGGCGATCGTTTGCCGGCAACCTACGCTAATTTTCTGATCATTAATGGGGCAGTCCTGGTCCCGGTTTATGGGGATCCCGCCGATCAGATCGCTTTGGATCGGTTGGGTCAGGTTTTTGAAGACAGGACGCTGGTCCCCATCGATTGTCTTCCGCTGATTCGTCAATATGGGAGTCTCCACTGCATGTCGATGCAATTTCCAAAATCTCTGGGAGGAAAAGGCGGATGACTCGACAAGCTTCTCTTCGCCTCGGCCTGGTCCAACAGCCCTGCGGTAACGCTGACCCCGCCTTGAATCTTGATCGCTCGGTGAGGGCTATTCGAGACGCTGCTGCCCTCGGTGCTCGCCTTGTGGTTTTGCCGGAACTGCACTTGGGTCCCTATTTCTGCCAGAGCGAAGATCCCAGGTTGTGCGATCTTGCGGAGCTGATTCCAGGCCCTAGTACCGATCTTTTCGGGGCCTTGGCTTTAGAGCTCTCTATCGTGATTGTGGCCTCCCTCTTCGAACGCCGGGCGCCCGGGCTTTATCACAATACAGCGGTGGTTCTTGAAAGGGATGGGACACTGGCGGGGTGCTACCGGAAGATGCATATACCGGATGATCCTGGTTACTACGAGAAGTTCTATTTCACCCCAGGGGACTTGGGTTTTAAGCCGATCGCCACCTCTGTTGGCACCTTAGGACTTTTGGTCTGTTGGGATCAGTGGTATCCCGAGGCCGCCCGTCTAATGGCTCTGGCGGGAGCAGATTTTCTGCTTTACCCGACCGCGATTGGCTGGAATCTCGATGATTCACGGGAGGAGCGAGCGAGACAGCTCGAGGCCTGGGTGACCGTACAACGTGGCCATGCTGTTGCCAATGGATTACCGGTCATCAGCTGTAATCGGATCGGGCATGAACCAGATCTTTCGGGCCAAAGTGGTGGGATCCAGTTCTGGGGTAACAGCTTCGTGGTCGGTCCTCAGGGCGAATTTTTAGATCGCGCCGACGATCAGGAAGAACGGATTCTGATGGTGGATATTGATCGGCAGCGTTCGGAGGAGGTGCGACGAATGTGGCCCTTCTTGAGGGATCGCCGTATCGAAGCCTATGGGGATCTGACGCGACGGTTTATTGACTGACCTCATAGATAATCTCCATGGCTGACCTTCCGCTGACTTCGCTGCTCCATCCGATTCTTCCAGCCTCTCAGGATCAACCGATCCTCTGGCAGGATCTTTCGGGTTGTGGTGATGCCCTGGCCTTGGCCAGAGCGATAGAGGCGGATCGCCATCTCTATGTGGTGGTGACGCCGGATACCCAGACGGCCGTCCGTTTGGAGCATGAAATCCATTTTTTTCTAGGCGATAGCGCGCCGGTTCTTCATTTTCCAGATTGGGAGACGCTCCCTTACGATACGTTTTCACCCCTTCCTGAGATTATCTCAGAGCGTCTCAAATGTCTTTCGGAGCTGTCGAAGGTCACTCATGGGGTGCTTTTAGCGCCGGTCTCAACCCTCATGCAGCGATTGAGTCCGCGATCACACGTTCTTTCGAATACCTTTGTCTTAAAGCCAGGCGACCATTTGAGTCTCGATGCCATGAGGGAGCGTCTTGAGAGCGTCAGTTACCACTGCGTCCAACAGGTTCTTCAGCACGGTGAATTTGCTATTCGCGGTGCGATCCTCGACCTGTTTCCCATGGGAAGCCCGACCCCTTTCAGGATCGAGTTGTTTGATGAAGAAGTCGACTCCATTCGCCTATTTGATCCTGAAACCCAGCGATCCAGTGAGAAGACAGAGTCGATCAACCTCTATCCCGCCCGCGAATTTCCATTCGATGATGCGGCTATCAAGCGTTTTCGCCAGGCTTTCAGGGAGACGTTCCCGGAAGTCTCCAATCAGAACATTCTCTATCAAGAGGTCAGTAAGGGAATGGCCGCAGGGGGTATCGAGTACTACTTGCCGCTTTTTGTTGAGGAAACCGAGACCCTTTTTGACTATCTGCCTCTGGCAACACGCATGGTATTCCATGGCGATATCCATGCCGCAGCGGAACGTTTCACCGAGGATACCCT
>CAILMG010000278.1 GCA_903835265.1 uncultured Methylococcus sp. | reverse complement strand
TCGAACCCGCGACCCCCGGCGTGACAGGCCGGTATTCTGACCAACTGAACTACCGCTCCAATATGGTGGGTGCTGTAGGGATCGAACCTACGACCCTCGCCTTGTAAGGGCGATGCTCTCCCAGCTGAGCTAAGCACCCTGGAAAGCCAATCAGTTTACAGCATCCTTGAGTGCTTTACCAGCCTTGAAGGATGGAATCTTCGCAGCAGCGATGGTGATCGTATTACCGGTCTGTGGGTTGCGACCCTGACGGGCTGCACGCTCTTTGACAACAAACGAACCAAAACCTACGAGGGAGACCGTGTCACCCTTCTTCAGTGCGCCCGTGATGGCGTTGACCAGACCATCCAATGCACGACCCGCATCTGCCTTGGTCAAATCAGCTGCATCAGCAATGGCTTCGATTAGTTCTGCCTTATTCATGAATCCCCCTCATTTTGGTTTGCTAAGAAATTGAACGCGTGTTTCTGACGATACGATTGATTAAGTTCCAGTGTGGCTTAACCATCAAGCATCGACCCACGACTCCAATTTAGCAGTCCTTCAAATCAGCTGTCAACCAAGAATGACGGGGGCTTCAGGGGTTTAAGCGAAGACATGGGGTGGTGACTAGACGTCTCACCACCGATCCAGCATCAATGCGCGACAATTGGATTTTTAAGATCGACACCCTTGGTGGCGGAGGGCGTCTCTTTAGCCGCGATCGAAAGATCCGGTTCCGGCATTCTTTCAAGCGCGTAGCCCAACACCTCATCAATCCATCGAACTGGCACAATCGTTAGTTTGTCTTTGATATTCTTAGGGATTTCAGCCAGATCACGCTCATTTTCCTTCGGAATCAGGACCATCGCGATGCCGCCACGGTGAGCCGCCAAAAGCTTTTCCTTAAGACCGCCGATCGGAAGAATCTCACCCCTTAGCGTGATTTCACCGGTCATGGCGACCGTCGAACGGACCGGAATGCCCGTCAGAGCAGACACCAGAGCCGTGCACATCCCAATGCCCGCACTTGGACCATCCTTTGGAGTAGCGCCTTCTGGAACGTGAATGTGGACGTCGTGTTTTTGATAGAACGCGGGGTCGATACCGAGTGATTCAGCGCGACTGCGAGCCACCGTAATGGCGGTCTGAATCGATTCCTGCATGACTTCGCCGAGTTTACCGGTATAGGTTTGTTTGCCGGTACCCGGCATGATCACCCCTTCGATGGTCAACAATTCACCGCCCACCTCGGTCCAGGCAAGCCCCGTCACCTGACCAATCTGGTTAACCTCTTCGGCTTGTCCATAACGATACCGGCGAACCCCAAGATAATCCTCAAGATTTTTTGGATTCACATTCACCCGCTTGGAGGCTGGCTTCAGAAGAAGGCTTTTCACCACCTTGCGGCAAATCTTCGCGATATCCCGCTCTAGACTTCTGACACCGGCTTCTCGAGTGTAATAGCGAATGATGTCCCTGATGGCGGACTCTGTGATCTGAATCTCTTCGTCTTTGAGACCATTATTCTTGATCTGCTTTGGCAAGAGATAGCGCATGGCGATATTGATCTTTTCATCTTCGGTATAGCCCGCGAGACGAATGACCTCCATTCGATCCAATAATGCCGGTGGAATATCCAGCGTATTAGCGGTCGCAACGAACATGATCTCCGAGAGATCAAAGTCGACCTCAAGGTAATGATCGTTGAAGGTGTGATTCTGCTCAGGATCAAGGACCTCAAGGAGCGCAGAGGCGGGATCCCCCCGAAAATCCATCGCCATTTTGTCGATTTCATCCAGCATGAACATGGGATTTCGGGTCTTCACCTTGGTCAGGTTTTGCAGGACCTTGCCCGGCATGGACCCGATATAAGTCCTCCTATGGCCACGGATCTCAGCTTCGTCGCGCACTCCACCCAAGGCCATCCGAACATATTTCCGGTTAGTGGCGCGGGCGATGGACTGCCCCAGCGAGGTCTTACCGACACCAGGAGGTCCCACCAGACAGAGAATAGGCCCCTTGAGCTTCCGAACCCGCTGCTGAACCGCGAGATATTCAAGGATGCGATCTTTCACCTTTTCAAGACCATAGTGCTCCGCATCGAGGATTTTCTGGGCATGCGCCAAGTCATTATTGACCTTGCTTCGCTTTTTCCATGGCATGCCGACCATCCAGTCGATATAGTTCCGAACCACGGTGGCTTCCGCCGACATCGGCGACATTTGACGCAGCTTATTAAGCTCGGCTTCCGCCTTGGTTCTGGCCGCCTGTGGCATCCCAGATTTATGGACCTTTTGAGCTAATTCATCCAGCTCGCTCGGCACATCATCCATGTCACCCAGTTCCTTCTGAATCGCTTTCATCTGCTCGTTCAGATAGTACTCGCGCTGGTTCTTTTCCATCTGCTGCTTGACGCGACCACGAATGCGCTTTTCCATCTCGAGCATATCGACTTCACCCTCCATCAGGGTCATCAATCGTTCGAGTCGATGGGTGATCTGCGGAGCTTCAAGAACGGACTGCTTGTCCTCAATCTTGATCGTCATATGAGCCGCAATGGTATCGGCCAGTCGACTGGGATCTTCAATCCCCGATAAGGAATTCAACACCTCGGGTGGAATTCGCTTATTGAGCTTGACGTATTGATCGAAGGTATTAACCACCGTTCTGACCAAAACATCCATTTCCTGATCATTGGCGCCCGGCTCATCCAGCAACGGTTCGACGGCGGCGACCAAAAAGGGCTCCGAATCGTCGAAATGACGCACTCTTGAACGCTCGGCCCCTTCGACCAAAACCTTAACGGTCCCATCCGGTAGCTTCAACAGCTGCAAAATGTTAGAGAGCGTCCCTACGGTGTAAAGATCATCCTGACCAGGGTCATCGACCTCGGCTTCCTTTTGCGCGACCAGCAAGACCTGTTTGCTGTCTCGCATGGCGTTATCAAGGGCTTGTATCGACTTATCACGACCCACAAACAAAGGGATCACCATGTGGGGATAGACCACAACATCGCGCAGCGGCAGCACCGGGACCATTTTATCCGGCGAGGTCAGATCGGTTGATGGTTTGTCCATGTAATCACCCTTGGGCTATAAGATGGGAATGTCATGCTGAGGATATGGGTTGCGGACCCTGAAATTCAAGAGAAATTCATCAAATTTTAAAAAACCCGCCGAAGCGGGTTTTCTTTGATCTCCTATTCGGCCGCCGCAGCGAGGGGCTTTTCCTTGGCCCCATAGATCATTAAAGGCGGATTTTCACCTCGAATCACTTGTTCATCAACGACCACTTTCTCGACATTTTCCTCCGATGGGAGGTCATACATCGTGTCGAGAAGCACATGTTCGAGGATCGTTCTAAGCCCTCTCGCCCCGGTCTTTCGTTCCATCGCCTTCTGGGCAATCACATGGAGGGCCTCCTCACGAATATCCAACTCGCAGCCTTCCATCTCAAACAGCTTCTTGTACTGCTTGACCAACGCATTCTTAGGTTCGCTGAGGATTCTGACCAAGGCCTCTTCGTTGAGCTCTTCAAGGGTGGCAAGGACCGGGAGACGACCAACAAACTCTGGGATGAGACCGTATTTGATCAAATCCTCAGATTCGACCTCAGCCAACACCTCACCGACATTCTTCGAATCGTCCTTGCTCTTCACATCGGCAGAGAAGCCAATCCCCCCCTTTTCTGAACGGGCACGAATGACTTTGTCGAGGCCCGCAAAGGCCCCGCCACAAATAAACAGAATATTGGCGGTATTGACCTGCAGAAACTCCTGCTGTGGATGTTTCCTGCCGCCTTGCGGTGGCACCGAGGCCACCGTCCCCTCAATCAATTTCAAAAGCGCCTGCTGAACGCCTTCGCCAGAGACATCACGAGTGATCGAGGGGTTATCGGCTTTGCGTGAGATTTTGTCGATTTCATCAATGTAGACGATACCGGACTCGGCTTTCTCGACGTCGTAGTCACATTTTTGAAGGATCTTCTGGATGATGTTTTCAACATCCTCACCCACATAGCCGGCTTCCGTCAGTGTGGTTGCATCGGCAATCGTAAAAGGAACATCCAATAACCGCGCCAGCGTCTCCGCCATCAGCGTCTTGCCCGAACCGGTGGGCCCAATCAGTAG
>CAILMG010000277.1 GCA_903835265.1 uncultured Methylococcus sp. | reverse complement strand
TCGCGACCGCTACAAGGTCGCTCGACTCCCTCATCCCGATCAATAGATCCTGTAAGGCCACTGGGGCATGGCGATCAGGATCTAGACTCACCTCGAACCATCCTCATGTGCCACCAGCATGGAGGGTGCTTGCTGGTCGGGCGCGATATTCAAAATCCTGAGGGCTTCCTGCATGACCTTTGAAAAGACAGGAGCCGCAACCACCCCACCATAGTAATCACCCGCGCGAGGCTCATCGATCATCACCACCATGACCACACGCGGATTGCTGGCTGGAGCCACACCTGCGAACAGGGCGTTATAGCTCGAGGCGGTATAGCCTCGGGCGCCCAGTTTCTTGACCGTGCCCGTCTTGCCGGCCACCCGATATCCTGGAACAGCCGCCTGAATCGCTGTCCCCTCTTTCGAGACCACGGTTTCGAGCATGGCCATCATGGCATTCGCTGTTTTAGGCGACATAATCCTATGGGCTTCAGCGTCTTGATCGAGCTTGGTGAGGCTGACCATCGGCATTAATCCATCATTACCCAATGCGGTATAGGCTCTCGCCAACTGCAGCGCGGATACTGACACCCCATAACCAAAAGACATGGTCGCTTGCTCAAACAGGCTCCAGCCATGGTAGTCCGACAGGCGCCCTCGTGCCTCTCCGGGGAACGAGGTCTCAAGCGTTTGGCCAAACCCCAAATTGTGGTAAAAGGACCAGAGCTTCTTTGGCGGGATACTCAGAGCAATCTTACTGGTGCCGACGTTACTCGACTTCTGAATCACCTTGGTGACGTCCATCGCCCCATAGCTATGAACATCCTTCACGACATTGCTTCCAACATGCATCACGCCGCCATGGGTGTTGATCATCTGCCGAGGATGGGTCAAACCCAGCTCCAAAGCACACGCTATAGCAAACGGTTTCATGGTCGAGCCAGGCTCAAAGAGATCCGTGATGGCCCTGTTGCGGGACACGTCCGGTAACACCTTGCCGCGGCTATTGGGATTGAAAGCAGGCTGGTTAGCCATGGCGAGGACTTCACCGGTTTTGACATCCAGCATGACCAGCGTGCCGGAACGGGCCCGATGACGCGCCACTGCATTCCTGAGTTCCCGGTGGGCAACATATTGGAGTCTCGAATCAATACTCAGCGCGACATCCTGACCGGGAACCGGTTGCCGAACGTCCTCCATCTTTTCGATAACGCGCCGCTTGCCATCCCGAACCGCACGACGGGCCCCGTCGATGCCATGCAGGGAAGACTCCATCACCAACTCAAGCCCTTCCTGCCCCTTCCCATCGACATTCGTCAGGCCAAGAAGATGGGCGGATACCTCGCCTGTCGGGTAATACCGCTTGTACTCCCGCTCGGCATAGATTCCAGGAAGGCCCAGCGCCAGAATTTGATCGGCCTGCTCCGGATTCATCTTGCGCTTCAGGTAGGCAAAAGCGCGAGCCTCATCGTCACCGATGCGCTGAATGACTTCCTCGACCTTCAGCCCTAAATGCCCGGCGAGCGTTGCCAGTTTTTCGGTCGAGACTGATGCTTTTAGAAATTCTTTTGGATTCACCCAGATGGTTTTGACGGGCGTACTGACCGCCAGTAATTCCCCATTTCGATCGGTGATCCGGCCTCGATGCGCCGGCACTGGCATAATCCCGACATGCCGAAGATCGCCCTGATGTTTCAAGAACTGCTTATCGAGTACCTGCAGGTAAACAGCTCGTCCGATGAGCACCGATAGCGAGGTCAGAATGACACCCAACAGCATCTGCCATCGGATACTGTAATCCTGACTCAGCGGTTTGGGTTTAATCATCAGCATGACGGCTTTCCGCTCAAGGTTTGATAGAAATCATGTTTGAAGGATCTGGGAGGTCCATGCCCAAGTGGTCACGGGCCTGCCGCTCGATTCTTTCCCTCTCAGCCCAGCGGTTCTGCTCGAACTGCAGTTGCGCGAGCGACTCGTCGTAGGCTTCGTTGATCTGCTGCAGCCGCTGAATTTCAGAGAACAGCAATCGAGTCCGGTATTTCATGTGAACGACACCGAGAGCCGAAGCAACAGCGACTGCAACTAGCAACAAGAACATCCGCATCGTTAAATCTTTTCCGCTATCCGCATGACCGCACTTCGCGATCTGACATTTGCTCTGACTTCCTCGAAACTCGGCTTGATCGCCTTCCCGATCCGATGAAGTCGCCCCTGATGTATCCGACCCAGAAGCGGTATCGGCTCCCCCGCTCGCCAACCCCGCTCCTGATCGCGAAAGAATCGCTTGACCATACGATCCTCGAGGGAGTGAAAAGCAATAACGACTAATCGCCCCCCAGGCCTCAATACCTCAAGCGCTGAGCAAAGCCCCCTCTCCAAACCACTCAACTCCTCGTTGAGCGCGATTCGTATGGCCTGAAACGTCCTCGTCGCTGGATGTTTATGAGGATCCCGGCCTTTAACCACCCCTTCAATCAGTCGAACCAGATCTTTGGTGGTGGCGATCGGCGCCTTGTTTCGTTCGCTGACAATCGCCTCGGCAATCCGTCTTGAAAATCGTTCCTCGCCATAGGTCCAGAGCACCTCAGCCAGCTCCTGCTGGCTGACTGTCATCAGCCATTCAGCCGCCGTTGGCCCTTCCATCGTGTTCATGCGCATGTCCAAGGGCCCCTCACGCATGAAGCTGAACCCGCGCTCAGCCTGATCCAACTGTGGGGATGAAACCCCTAAATCCATCAACACCGCATCCACCCGCCCGGCCCAGCCCTTAGCCTCAGCCAATGCCTCGATGCCAGTGAAGCTGAGGTGTCGCAGCTCGAATCTTTTATCCTCCCGGAGGCTATCCGCCTCGGGTGAGGCAATGGCCTCGGGATCCTTGTCGAGTGCTAATAAGGCCCCATCGGATCCCATTCGCCGTAAAATTTCCCGACTGTGGCCACCCCGACCGAAGGTTGCATCAATCACTCGATCGTTCCCCTTAAGACCGAGTCCCTCCAGCGCTTCTTCCAACAAGACCGAGCGGTGGGGGCTTGGCGCCGCGGTCATCAGAGGGAGAGGGTTCCAAGCTCAGGCGGCATCACCTCCTCGTCAGCCTGTTCCTCGTCGATCCATGCATCACGCGCCAGGCCCCAACTGTCCTCATCCCAGATTTCAAACTTGTTGCCTTGCCCAATCAGGGCCGCCCGCCGATCAAGCCCCGCAAACCGCCTTAAGGGTTCTGGGATCAGAAATCGACCCTGGCCATCCATCTCACACTCGGTCGCATGACCGATTAAAAGACGCTGGAGTCGTTTGGCTTTCTTGTTGAGGGCCGGCAGCTTGACCAGCTTTCGTTCGATTTCTTCGAACTCGGGTAATGGGTACAAGAGGAGACACTTATCAAGCCCCACCGTCACCACAATCTGGTTATCGCAGCAATCACCCAGCTCGGCCCGATAGCGGGTAGGAACCGCCAATCGACCCTTCTCGTCGAGGTTAATTGCACTGACACCACGAAACACCTACTCCCCCCAACTCCATTTCACGCCAAGTTTCACCACTTTTCACCACTTTTGACGCGAATATATGAAGCCTGCGACAACAAGTCAAGCACCATTTCACAAGGACTCGAAACAATCGGAAGAAAAGCATATTTAGTTCATAATAATCATAGGTTTATGATTATTTGAGCGCGACACATCACTGCCAGAAAAAGGCCTGGCGGCGACACCGAAACCACTTCGTTGGAAAAAAAGACAAAGAGTAAGACGCGCGAAGACGGGATGACAGGCGCTGGAAAAGACGAGGAAAGCAGAAGCAAAAGGGAGCTGCGGCGCCAAAAAATGGGCCCGCGATAGATCGACTGGGAACCTTTAAGGACCCACTCAAAGGATCATCGAGACTGAGCCCTTCGGGCCCAAGAGGTCACGGGCCCCGAAGAAGAAGCCCGTTGACTTGAAGAGACTCAGTGGGGTGCGGCAGGGGTCGGCGGCTGGTCACCCGCCTCAACGGAGCTTTTATTGAGGCCAGAATAAACCGGACACCACTGCATTTTGGCCGTAGCGACCAACATGATGCCAATCAATAGCATGAGGATATTGGCAAGAAATACGGACACCAGCAACAGGGCTAAACCAACGCCATAACGCGTCTTCTGTTCTTTGCTGCCTACGTTGAATTCGCGCTTCAAGGCGCGATTGAAATCAAAGCTCATGAGACCCAGCTCCTCACTGTAGATTGGGTGGACTGATTCGATCCTCTGATCGAAGCGCTTAAATAGGGGCGACGTTGCCGCCTGTTCCAGGCTGAAGCAACCGGCCAGGCACATAACAAGCTCCCTCATGATATCAAAACTATGAGATGACGGCCTTCAGTTAGAATAAGACCATGGATATCACTGCGATCATCGCCCCTTTAAACGAACCTCAGCGCGAGGCTGTCTGCTCTGAAACCCCGACGGTGCTGGTGCTTGCCGGGGCCGGCAGCGGCAAGACCCGGGTCCTGGTCCATCGGATCGCCTGGCTAATCAGCGCGGTCGATGTCCCCCCTCAGCGGATTCTGGCGGTCACTTTCACTAACAAAGCCGCGCAGGAAATGCGGTTTCGGATCGAACATCTCCTGAGCCTTTCGACCCGCGATCTTTGGATTGGCACCTTTCATGGACTGGCGCATCGCCTCCTTAGGCGCCATGCCGTCGAAGCTAAGCTCCCCCCTGGATTTCAGATCCTGGATTCCGATGACCAATTGCGCGTCATCAAGCGACTCCTGAAAAGCCTTGAAATCGACGAGTCGCGCTGGCCACCTAAGCAAATTCTCTGGTACATCAACGGACTCAAGGACGAAGGCCGAAGGGCGCGCCACCTGCCTGAAGCAAAGGACCCCTTTGAACGACAGATGCAACGGGTCTATCGAAGCTACGAAGAGCTTTGCGACCGATCCGGTCTGGTCGATTTTGCAGAACTTCTTCTAAGAGCCCTTGAACTCCTTAGAGACGACCCCACCTTGCTCGACTTCTATCAGCGGAAGTTTGAACATGTTTTGGTGGATGAATTTCAAGATACCAATAAAATCCAGTACGCTTGGCTGCGGCTCCTCACCCAACCTCGAGACAACCTTTTTGCCGTGGGTGATGATGATCAATCGATTTATAGTTGGCGCGGGGCCTTGGTTGAGAATCTCCAGCATTTTCAAACCGACTACCCGCACAACAAACTGGTAAGACTCGAGCAAAATTACCGTTCGACGGGTCATATTCTGGCCGCGGCTAATGCGCTGATCACCCACAATAATGACCGGCTGGGCAAGCATCTTTGGACGGAGGACGGTCGTGGCGAGCCCGTTTCACTCTATGCGGCCTTCAATGAAGTCGATGAAGCCTATTTCGTCGCCAACCGCGTGAAAACTTGGGCTTCTGAGGGGCACGCCCGCCGTGATGCCGCCATCCTCTATCGATCGAATGCACAGTCGCGGCAATTCGAAGAGAAGCTCATGGCCATGGGCATCCCTTATCGGGTCTATGGCGGCCTCAGATTCTTCGAGCGTCAGGAAATCAAAGATGCCCTCGCCTATCTAAGACTCTTGACTAACCCCAAGGATGATGCCTCATTCGAGCGTGTCATCAACACCCCGGCACGCGGGATTGGCGCCAAAATGATCGATACCCTGAGGCTACTCGCCCGAAAGGAGGACAGCGCTCTTTGGCAGGCCATGCTGATGCTCATCGAATCAGATGAACTCAGCGCCAGAGCGAAGAACCCGCTGATCCAATTCAGGGCCATGATGGAGGCGCTTCAAGACAGCACGGAGCACCTAGGGCTTGCGGGACGAACCAGCGAGGTGATCCAACAGACCGGCCTCCTCGCCCATTACAAGAAGGAAAAAGGCGAACAGGCCGAACAACGGGTCGAAAACCTAGAAGAACTGATCACCGCAGCCCGCCAGTTCGAACTAGAGCCGACGCTTGATCCTGAGATTCCTCTCATTGACCAGTTTCTCTCCCATGCGGCGCTCGAATCGGGTGAAAACCAGTCGGAACCCTCGACGGACTGTGTTCAGCTCATGACCCTCCATGCGGCCAAGGGGCTTGAATTTGATTTGGTTTTTCTCGTCGGTCTGGAGGAAGGCCTGTTTCCGAGCCTGCAATCCAGGGAGGACCCTGCCCGTCTTGAAGAGGAACGACGCCTTTGTTATGTTGGCATCACAAGGGCCAGACAACGATTGGTGATCAGCTTTGCTGAGTCACGGCGCCTCTATGGCAAGGAAACCTACCCAAGGCCCTCGCGCTTCATTCGAGAAATTCCTTCAGAGCATCTTCAGGAAATAAGGGCGAGAACGCCATCCCCGCCACAACGCTTCCAACAACAAAATGCTTTCGGGCAAGATGCCGGGGAAAGAGCGCTCCGGATTGGTCAGCGTGTCTGTCATGGCAAGTTTGGGGAGGGCATCATCCTTCAAGCTGAAGGAGAGGGCTCCCAAGCCCGGGTCCAAGTCAATTTCTCCGAAAGCGGCGTCAAGTGGCTGATGGTGAATGTGGCTCGCCTTGAGGCTCTCTAAGCGCTGATACTGGAGATCCTCCCCTAT
>CAILMG010000276.1 GCA_903835265.1 uncultured Methylococcus sp. | reverse complement strand
GACTTCGTGTCCCCGTTTTCATATCCCTCTCAAAATATCCGCCATACGATTCGGGTCATTCTCAATATATCTCTGAGTGGTGGAGATTGATGAATGACCTGCAATTTGTCGGATTGAGTTCAAATCAATCCCCGCATATGCTAATCGTGTAATCAGTGACCTTCTTCCTGAATGTGAAGAGGCATCATTGAAACCTGCATTTCTATAGATATCCCCAAGAACTCTGACCATTGCATTTGGAGAGAATGCAGACATTTTTTGTGAACGGAACAAGGGTGCGTTATCTGAAAATGTTATTCCGTCTTCATCCTGTCGTTCTTGTGCGTATTCCACGCTCATTCGGCCACCGATTCCATGACCATTCGGCCACCCATTCCACGATGATCCGGCCGGCCATTCCACGGGCATCCGGCCACTGATTCCACGGCCATTCGGCCACCCCCTAGGCGGGAGCTTCGCAGGTTAATTTCAACTTACTATCGACCCTTTTCGGACAAAGGAGTCGTGATGGAGAAATTGACCATGAAGAACGTAAGAGAAGTCCTAAGGCTTAAGCTGGACTGCAACCTGTCGGCACGAAAGATCGCACAAACGTGCGGCTTTGCTCGAAGCACCATCGGGGAATACATTTCTCGATTTAATCAGTCGGGCCTTGATTGGCCCCTCCCGCCACATTTATCTGATGGTCAGCTAGCGAAAGCGCTGTTCAAAGAGCCGGCAGATTCACAAGACAAAGGCACGATGGCCCGACCCGAGCCTGACTGGCAAGCCGTCTACAACGAGTTACGAACCAAAGGGGTCAACCTGCAACTGCTTTGGCAGGAATATAAATTAGCCTATCCAGATGGATACCAATACGCCTGGTTCTGCGAGAACTACACGCGGTGGCATGGCAAAAGGGATTTGGTGATGCGTCAGCATCATCTGGCCGGCGAGAAGCTTTTTGTCGACTTTTCAGGTACCACGATCCCCATCGTTGACCGGCGGACGGGGGATATCAGTAAGGCAGAGGTTTTTGTCGCCGTCATGGGGGCTTCGAACTATACCTTCGTGATGGCACTCAACAGCCAGAAGATCGAGGACTGGATCTTGGGTCATGTAAAGGCCTTTGAATTTCTCGGTGGCTGTCCCGAGATCGTCGTGCCCGATAACCTGAAGTCGGGAGTGACCAAGGCCTGCAGATACGAACCTCAGATCCAGTCGACCTATGCCGAGATGGCTTCGCACTATGGGATAGCCATCATCCCCACTCGAGTCCGAAAACCCAAGGATAAGGCCAAGGTTGAAGGCGGTGTCCTTCTGGTTCTTCGCTGGATCATTGCAAAGCTCAGAAACGAAACCTTCTTCACCCTTCACGGAGCCAATGAAGCCATCAAGCCCCTCGTCGCAGCGCTAAATGCACGCCCATTCCGGAAGATGGAAGGCTCAAGACTCAGGCTGTTCCAAGCCATCGATCTTCCCGCCCTGAGGCCCTTGCCTGAGACACCCTATGAGTTCGCCCAATGGAAAACCGCCAAGGTTCACCCGGACTATCACGTCGAGGTCGAGGCGCATTACTACTCGGTCCCTTATACCTTAGTCGGACAGAAGCTCGATATCCGTTGGACCTTATCCACCGTTGAGATCTTCCACCAAAACATCCGGGTTGCCTCTCATCTGCGGGGGATATTGAATCGGCGTCATACCACCTTGCCGGAACATATGCCGGCCAGCCATCAATACGCAGAGTTCTCGCCAGAACGCCTTCTAAGATGGGCTCAAAAATACGGGCCAGCAACGGCCGCGATGATCGAAAAGGTCATGCAACGACGACAGCATGTTCAGCAGTCCTACCGTTGTGCCATGGGTATTCTAAGGTTGAGTGACGTCTATGGCGGTGACCGTCTTGAAGCGGCGTGTCGGCGGGCTCTACTGATCGGAACCTACCGCTACGGCAGCATTGAATCGATCTTGAAGAAGGGGTTGGACCAGCAGGAGCTGGAGCCGACTCAGGATAAAACGTTGCCGTTACACGGTAACGTCCGTGGCCCTGAGTTCTTTCAATAGGGGGATGAATCATGTTACTTCACCCTCTTTACGAAACTCTGCGCAACCTCAAGCTGAATGGCGTCATCAAGGGTCTCCTTGAACAGGAGGCCATGGCAGACATCGACCAGATCCCCTTTATGGACCGACTGACCCTCTTGATGGATCGGGAGTTGATGGAGCGAGAAAACAAACGCATCGCCTCGAGGCTGCGGGAAGCGAAACTCAGGCAGTCAGCCGCTATGGAGGACCTCGACTTCAAAACACCCCGAAAGCTGGACCGCTCGCTCATTCTCAAGCTTGGTGAGGGGAACTGGGTCTCACAGCACCAGAATGTTCTGATTACCGGCCCCACGGGGGTCGGTAAATCCTATCTGGCCTGCGCCTTGGGTCAAAAAGCCTGTCGCATGGGATACCGGGTCTTCTATCAACGGTTGACGCGGCTTCTGGCTGAGCTTGAGATCGCTCGGGGTGATGGACGCTATCCAAGGCTGATCAACAACCTCAGCAAAATAGACGTTCTTATTTTGGATGACTGGGGCCTGGAAGGAGGCATCACTGACCGCCAGCGACGCGACCTTCTGGAAATCCTCGATGATCGTTACGCGTCACGCTCGACGATTGTCACCAGTCAGCTTCCTGTGGATCGTTGGCATGATCATATTGGAGATCCCACGTTGGCCGATGCCATCTTGGATCGACTGATCCACAACGCACATCGCATTCCTCTTGATGGTCCCTCTATGAGAAGAAAAAAGGGGGGGCATCAGCCGGAAAATACGACGACCGATTGACGAAACGTGGGGGGTTCAGTAGCCTCCAAAAAGACCTGCGTCGCTACGCTCCGACCGCCAGGCCGAATACTCTGGAATGGGTGGCCGAATCAGCGTGGAACAGGTGGCCGGATGATCGTGGAATGCTCGGCCGAATCACGTGGAATACGCACTTGAGGGATTGTCTGGAGCAGGAGACGCATTGATGGTTCTCCAGACGATACCCGGAGTGGACCTGATAGGTGCGGCCATGTTGCTGGTCGAAATTGGAACCGACATGTCGGTTTGGGAAAACGAAGAGCGGCTCTCTTCCTGGGTGGGGATCTGCCCTGGGAACAATGAGTCGGCGGGTAAGCGGAAATCAGGACGAATGCGCAAAGGCAATCCTTATGTCCGACGTTTGCTCTGCGAGTTTGCCCATGCGGCCAGTCGAACCGAATCGACCTTCAAGGCCAAATTTCAGGGGCTCTTGGTCAGGCGAGGACGAAAGCGCGCCATCGTTGCCATCGCCCATAAGTTACTGCGGACGATTTTCTTCATGCTTAAACGTGGTCAGCATTACCGGGATACCACGGTGAATTACGAAGAGATGTCTGTAAAAAGAAATGCTGCAAGATGGATCAAAAAGCTGACTGAGTTTGGGTTCCTCCCAAAGCCAGCCTGATTGATGTCCGTCTTGTTTTAAATGTGGTCGGAAACGGCCATGGTTTGGCTTGTCCAGAGAGAGCCATGTTTCAAGTTAAGTCACCGACCCTGAGTGACCATGAG
>CAILMG010000275.1 GCA_903835265.1 uncultured Methylococcus sp. | reverse complement strand
GACCCCCTATTACTATTCCAATGGGGCCTATCTTGTCCAACAGCAAGGCCACGCCGGATACACCCTCGTGCCGCCACCCCCAGGTGCTGTGGTAGCGTACCTCCCAAGTAGCTGTTCGCCGGTCTATCGCGGCCAAGAAACCTTCTATGATTGCGGGGGAGCCTTTTATCAGTCTGTCAGTGGGGGCTACCAAGTCGTCATTCCCCCACCAGGAATCCAGATTAACAGCATTCCCTCTGGGGCTGTCGCCAAACAAATCAACAACACACCTTACCTTGAGTATGGCGGCGTCTGGTACCAACCCTTTTATGGGGGTAGCGATGTAATCTACCGGGTGGTTGGAAACCCCAGCCCCTAGCAGAACCCTAAGGCTCCTGTGAGGATTCGACAGCGCCCTCTTTAGAAGGCCTTTGAACCAGTGCCTGCTCTTAGGGGGAGGCCCACTCGCACCGAGAGGCCAGAGAGGGATGGCGGCTCTGTGGAGACCGCATCATAGATCCGAATGAGGGACTGTACGTAGGGATAAGAGGCGGGGGTGAAGAAGATGGCACGACTGCCGTCTTCAGCAAGGGGGCTGATGAGGAGGGCCATTCCCTCCGGGGCATTAGAGGCCCAATAGATCTGCCGAAAAACGCTCTCCATCACCTCGCCATCCCCGCCAGCGACGGCCGTGGCAGAAAGATCAACTCGGCACCACGGGCCATTTTCTTTCTTGCGGTTAAACAAAAGCATAGGTTTCACTTGTACGCGTTTTTTATTCCCCTGAACAGACCCCAGCGGAAAACGCCCTCATCAGAAGACCCCACGCCCCATCCCGGATGTATAGGCAACCCTTCCTCCAACTTGCTATTCTTGCCCACGAAGCCCACCCTTTCAAATCTTAAGACTAGGACCATCATCCATGTTTGAACCTTCAAACCTCAATGATCTCGCCAGAAAGCTCAGTCAAGCTTTGCCGAATGATCTGCAACTCCTTAAGGGTGACATCGAGAAAACCTTTCAGGCCATCCTTCAAGCCTCGTTTAGCCGAATGAACCTGGTCAGCCGAGAGGAGTTCGACGTCCAAAAAAGCGTTCTCCTTAAAACGCGTCAACAACTGGAACGCCTCGAAGCGCGAATCGAAGAGCTTGAAAAAGCACCGCCAACAGGTGGTGACCATCCACATTTATCCCCAGAGACAAAGTGAAGCGGCGCCGGCTCTTCTCGGCCGAAATTGATCCATAAGCAACCCTAAAGATCCCTAACCTTGGGGGGCGAACAAAGGTCGTGCAACAACTCAACCCTCCACAGCATGCTGCGGTCATCGCGCTGGATACGCCCTTACTGGTCATCGCCGGTGCCGGCAGCGGAAAAACCCGGGTTATCACAGAAAAAATAGCCCACCTGATCCGATCAGGGACTGCAGCGCGCCATATTGCCGCCTTGACCTTCACCAACAAGGCCGCACGCGAAATGAAGAGTCGGGTAGGGCGCCTCGTGGACGATAAGAGCCTTCGGGGATTGACCGTCTCCACTTTTCACGCCCTAGGCCTTGATATCATCCGACAGGAACACCAAGCGCTAGGCTTCAAACGGGCTATTTCCATCTTCGACGAACAGGATCGACTGGTTCTGATTCGGGAACTCCTGCGCCACCACCGACCCGACTGGGATCTGAGTTTCGCGGAAGCCTTAAGTGCACAAATCAGTCGCTGGAAGAATCTCTTCCTCATACCGGAACAGATGACTGGGGTGGCCGTTGATCAGGATCCCAACCTCGTTACCTTCTATGGCGACTACCTTCGTCAGATGAAGGCCTACAACGCCGTCGACTTTGACGATCTGATCCTACAACCCGTCCTTCTTTTCAATCAACATCAGGACATCCTCGAAAAATGGCGAAATAAGCTCCGCTATCTCCTGGTCGATGAATACCAGGACACCAACGAAACCCAGTATCAGTTACTTAAGCTTTTGATTGGAACCCTGGGGCGATTTACTGTGGTTGGCGATGACGACCAGTCCATCTACTCCTGGCGCGGCGCTCAACCTGAAAACATCGCAAAGCTCTCAGTCGACTACCCGCGACTAAAGATCATCAAGCTCGAACAAAACTATCGTTCGACTCGGCGGATATTAGGCGCAGCCAACACCCTCATCGCCAATAATCCGCACGTCATCGAGAAACGCCTATGGAGTGCCCTAGCCCATGGAGATCCTTTGGTCGTCCTGCATCACAAGGACGACATTCTTGAATCAAGACAAATCTGCTCCGACCTGATCCATCATAAATTTCGAGAAGGTTCTTCCTTCAAGGATTACGCCATCCTTTATCGGAGCAATCATCAATCACGCGCCTTTGAAACCGCACTCCGGGAATCCAGCATCCCCTACTTCATCAGCGGCGGACCCTCCTTCTTTGGTTATGCCGAAATCAAAGACATTCTGGCCTACCTTCGCTTGGTCGTGAATCCAGATGATGATGCGGCCTTCCTTCGGATCGTCAATGTCCCGCGACGAGAAATAGGCCCTCAAACCCTCGAAAAGCTCGGCGAATATGCAAACCGGCGCCAAATCAGTCTGTTGGCTGCCTCGAGCGAACTCGGTTTGGCCCATAGTCTTAAGGACTCAGCACGCCAGCGCTTATTGCACTTTTCAAGGATCATGACGCAATTGTCAGAGGAAACTTCAAAAGGCAATCCCTTTCAAGCTATCGATGCCTTCATCATGGCCATTGACTATGAGGGCTGGTGCCGCGAGATCAGCAACACCGAAGAGGCTGCTAAACGCAAGATGACGCAAGTCAGAGAGCTGCTCGACTGGCTTAAACGCATCGCTGACGATGAATCTTCTGAAGAAAAATCTTTAGCAGATGTCGTCGCCCGTATCATGCTCCTTGATGTGCTGGATCGCCGGGAAGAAGAGAATGCGGGAGATCGGGTCAACCTGATGACCCTTCATGCCTCCAAGGGCCTCGAATTCCCTTATGTCTATCTGGTCGGTATGGAGGAAAACCTTTTGCCCCATGAGACCAGCATCGAAGAGAAGAGTATCGAAGAGGAGCGTCGCCTTGCTTACGTCGGCATCACACGCGCCCAAAAGCGTCTGACGTTTAGCTATTGCACACATCGAAAACGTCGAGGGGAATTCGAATCCCGACAACCTAGCCGATTCCTTGATGAACTCCCAGAGGTTGATCTTGAATGGGCAGCTCGAAAAGCGTTGGATCCAGAGATCAAAAAGGAAAGGGGCATGGCCTCCCTGGCCAACCTGAGGGACCTGTTAAACAAGGATTGATTCAGCTACAATAATTGGCTACGCGCCCGTAGCTCAGTTGGATAGAGTGTTGCCCTCCGAAGGCAAAGGTCGTACGTTCGAATCGTATCGGGCGCGCCATTAATTTAGTTACTTGCAGAGCTTTAGTCCGGATAAAAACAGCATGGACTAAAAAAACCTCTTAGGAGACAGACGGAAAAAATAGCCACCTTCGGGTGGTTTTTTTATTCCCAAGCTTGATCCTCTTTCAATCTGGCCTTCCTGAGATTCAGGGACCGGGCCTTTAGGCCTAAGGCCTTTTCCATTGCTTCCTCAGGATGGGGTTAGCAGCCAGGTGGTTGAACCTGCTACAGCCTCCAAGAAATGGGAATTTACTAAAACAAGAAGTAGCAGAACCTTTGATATTGAACCGGAGGACATTTTTATGCCGACGAAGACATTTTTTTGCTTATGGGGGGCTATCCTCACGCTCGGGCTCTGTCCAGCAGCCCTTGCAATAGGGTTTGACCAGATCCTCTCCTTGCAAGGCATTCGTTTTCACGTGACTTGTCCCAACCAAGGATCGATGAACGCGTTACGCATCGAACCCACGGGCCTCAAAAAAAGCAATGCCGTCATTACGCAAGACATCGAGGGGACGGTCACAGGGGCTGAAGTAGCCGATCTCAATGCGGATGGGTCACCTGAGATCTATGTCTATGTGACCTCTGCAGGGAGCGGATCTTATGGCACATCGGTAGCCTACAGCGCCAATAAGAAAAAATCCCTGTCGGAAATCTACTTGCCCCCTTTAGAGGAGAACCCCAAGGCGATGAAAGGCTACATGGGTCATGATGAATTTGCTGTAGTGGAGAGTGCCTTAGTTCGCCGATTCCCGATCTATCAGGAACATGATACGAATGCGAAGCCCTCAGGCAAAATGCGCCAGATTCAATATCACTTGAAAGCAGGCGAAGCGGGTTGGATTCTCTCGACATATCGAGTAGTCGAATTTTGATTGGTGATGAAATTATCCAGCACCCCAATGAAAGGGGATGCCTTCGGGTGGTAGGAAAAATTACCTACGGCTCATCAGATTTGATGATGCAATCAGATGATCTTGAGGTTGATGACTTCCCATCCTGAGCCTGAAATCCGCCGGGAGACAGGCCGGACATGTCCCGATCCTGCATCTGCCTACCCCGCGGGTGATGGTCGCGTGCAAACAGTCCGCGCATGCAAACGCTCCGGGCTTTGGGTTCATCTCCCGGATAAAGTCGGCGCATTGCTGGCTTTCCGCCGGGACCACCATCTTCCTGCCGGATGGTGCCAGATACTCCACCATGATTGGCGGGTCATTCGCCGCTAGAAGCGCCTTAATGATTAAGGCCTTGTGGGTCTTGAGGTATTCCCGCCGCTTGTCGCTCAACTTCCCCGGCAGGGTCACAACAATGTCGGTGCCGTCAACGTGTTGTCGCCGAGCGAATTTAAAAGACGAGGCCATGAGCCCTCTCCGTCTTAAGAAAAAGACCCAAACCTAAAGCCACCCGCAGTGACATCTCATCGCAAAGACGCCTAGCATCTGCTCAAGATCAAAAGGATTTGATGCCCTAAGATCCAAAATATAACGCGCCGATCTAAGAGCACAAACCCTTATTTACCGGGCTAAAACGAGGGCAAAGTGCGATGTTTTGCGATATTTAGACATCGTCGATTTGCTATCTTCCATCACCGGCTTGCAGTGGGCAATCGACCTGTCTCCTCCCCCGAGCAACGTAAACCTTTGCAGGCTGGTTCTTTCATCTCAATCTATAAGGCGGATTTGAAAGGAGCATGACCCGCAAGATGGATCAGTGGCGCTCATTCTGAAACAGAGACTCCCCCTCGCCAAAGGGGATGAATGAGCTTTCGGTTGAATCCTAAAAATACCTATGGCGCTAACCCATCACACTCATCGCATGAATTGCATGAGAGATAGCTTGAGATCCTCATAGAGTTTGAGATCTGCAAAAAGGGCTACGGCTTGAAAAGAGTTGCCAATGCCATCACATCTGATGATGACAGCATGTAATTCTTATTTTTTTAGCTAGAAACGCTTCCTGGACCTTGAAGCATTGAACCTTGCCACACGAGCATCGATTTTATGGCGGTGTCTTCAGCTTTTTGCGCGACAGGCAAATTTAGTCTGAAAAAAGCCTCTTGCCTTCTGCTCCCTCAGGAGATTCCCGCTGATGCGAAAAGCCTTTCCCGCGACCATAAGTCTTTTGGCCATCTTCCTGTGCTTTTGGGTTCAGCAATGGATGCAGGACTCCTTCAGGGCTGGGCCTCACTTGGCCCTCAATCACCCATTCTTTCCCTATACCCCAATGATTATTTATCTCGGGTATCGCTATGGGATACGTATCAGCCTTTTGGCCATAGCGACAAGCCTCATCTTGTTGATGGGTCTGACCCCCGAACTAATAGAAAACTGGCTCGTCGCTGGCTCTCTTTTTGTGATCACATGCACCCTCGGGCTCCTCATCATCGAACGCCTTAAAGACGCTAACAAGAAAGAGCGTCAATATCATCAAGCTCAGACCAGTTTCATGTCGATGCTGGCCCATGAGATCAGAAGCCCATTAGCTACCCTTGAGACTGCGGCGTACTCGTTGTCACTCATGGCTGCCTCCGAAAGTTCAGCCGATAGGATGCGGAATCTTTCTCGAGGCATTGAGGATATCTCGAATATTGTGGATAAACTGCTTGAAGTCGATGCCATCGAGAGCTTGAGGATAAAAGCCCTATCAACATGCTTCCTAATCAAGCCATTGTTGACGGATGTCGTGGACAGCGCCGCATCACCCGAAAGGATCAACCTAAGCTGCGCTATTGATAAAACCATCAACAACGACCCTGTCCTAACTCGGCGGATCCTGAGCAATCTAGTAGATAACGCCTTGAAATATGGATCACCAGAAGCCCAAGTAAACCTTGCCGCCATGCCAGAGCGCTTTAGAGGAAAAATGGGCGTGAGGTTTCGCTGCATTAATCAGATCGGTGCTTCGGGATCACCAGACCCTTCTCAATTGTTCACCAAGTATTACAGGTCCCCTGAAGCCTCCTGCGCGAGTGGCGCTGGAGTAGGACTCTGGCTCTGCAAACAGTTTACTGAAGTGATGGCCGGCGAGATCCACTGTGAAGTCATGGATCAGACGATCAGCTTTTCGCTTTGGATTCCAGACTCACTCGCATGATCGCGAAACGGGGATGCGATCTTTTGCGATGTTTCTCGGCCGCGGCTTGATAGATTCTTACTATGAACAAGCCCAGAAAAATTCGAGTCGCGGTCGTCGATGATTACGCCCCTCATCGGGAAGAACTGGGCGCCTTACTGAAATTAGAGGGTTTTGAGACTCATGTCGTTGATTCTGGCGACTCACTCAATCGCTTGATGCTCGATGGCGCCTTTGATCTTGTGCTTCTCGATCTCAATCTTCCAGGAGAAGATGGTCTCAGCATTGCAACACGACTCAATAAGACCTTTCCTGAGACGCGCATCATCATGCTTACGGGGCGCGCTCGGGGGCTAGATAAACTGCAAGGATATGAATCTGGGGCCGATATCTATCTGACCAAGCCACAACGCCCACAAGAAATATTGGCCGTTATTAGGTCTATGGCCCGACGAATACATCCAACAGAACCATTCAAAACCAGCCCCTCATGGCGCTTATCGTTAAAAGAAAGCGCCCTTGAATCTCCCAGGGCTGACGTTATTCGCCTGTCCATGAGGGAGGCTGGCCTCATCAAGCGGCTGCATTTAGCCCCACACCAAACCCTCGAGACGACATCACTTTTAAAGTACTTCGATCTCCCCGCGACCAAGGAAGGTAAAACCCTATTGATCGGCAAGATGAGCCGCCTTCGCTTAAAAATTCAACCCCACACCTCAGGGACACCTTGCATCAAAGCCCATCGTCAAGATGGCTATCAACTGCTCCTCGACATCCAGATCGTTTAATCTTGGCGCTGGATTTCAAAGATCATGGCGCTAAAAACAAGAGGCTGTGATCAGGCCCTCTTTAGTCCCTGGATAACGCCAAAGCGCTTTCTTGGCATCCATAGAGGCGCCATGGCGGCCTAACGATATCAATCAAAACCGGTATTTTGATCCTAGGCGATATCGATCTTTGAGGAGGAAAGGTCGGTAAAGAAACATACCGGCAATAAATCCACCAAGATGGCCAAACCAGGCCACATCGTTGTATGCCGCAGAAGGGCCAAGGCCTGTGGTGACTTTATACATCTGGACAATGACCCAGACCCCAAGAAACGCAATCGCCGGAACCTCGACAAAGAGGGGAAGAAAGAGAACCCAGATGACAATTCTTGCGTAGGGAAAGAGAAAGAAATAAGCGCCCATGACGCCTGCAATGGCCCCTGAAGCACCGATGGTTGGCGTAATCGACAGGGGATTGGCATACATGTGGGTTATCCCTGCAACCAAACCACACAGAAGGTAAAAGGCAAGGAACCGAACGCCGCCCATCCGATCTTCGATGTTGTCACCAAAAATCCACAGAAGCCACATATTGAAGATGAGATGCAGCCACCCTCCGTGGAGAAAGATACTGGTCAGGAACGGGGTGTAGTCCGGGGGAAAACCGGCTGCAGCAGCCCAATCCGGGTAGAGATAGCGCGCCCCAATGAGGCCATGGAGATATTGGAAAGACCGAAGATCATCAGGATCCAAAGCCTGGCCATTGAGAAAAATAAGGACGTTAAGAAGGATCAGGCTCCACGTCACCCACGGGGTATGTTCCAGGGGAACGGTATCTCGAAATGGAATCATTGATCGATCCTTGAAATCAGCTTATCTGGTCCAAACGCACTTTCTAAGACCCCAAGAAAAAGGAAAATATCCCACCACCCAGAAGGGGGGCTTCAACAAGGGCCCGCACCCAAGCGACCTATTGACCATGACTTCATTCTGCGGCCTTTTTTAGAGCCCGGCAATCAGTGAGATAAAAGATGCGATCGGCCCTAGAACCTCTGGAAGCGTCTGAGATATCATCTTGGAAAAAGGATGCCACTATGAGCCCAACGCCGATACTTCCACCCGATGATCTTGAGCCTGTCGCGGGCGGCGGACTTTTGGATCGCCGGATGTTTCTTCGACAAGGGATCGCGCTCGGTGGCGCTGGGCTTGGCCTTCTAGCCTTTGATGCCGATGCAACCGATGTCCCCCGCTGGATGAAGACTCCTGGGGGTCCCTTCACCAATTACGGGGAACCCTCCGCTTACGAAAAAGAAGCGATTCGCTGGATTTCAGCCAACGCCAAAGCCCCTGGACATGGCATTTCCTGGACCCCCCTGCATCGTCTCGAAGGCACCATCACGCCCAATGGCCTTCATTTTGAGCGCCATCACAATGGGGTTCCCGCCATCGATCCAGAACAACACCGACTCACTCTTCATGGGCTCTTTTCAAAACCCATACAATTTTCACTGGAGCAGCTCTTTCGATACCCGATGGTATCGAGGCAATGCTTCGTCGAATGTGGCGGCAACAGTAATGCCGGTTGGCATGAAGAACCCATCCAGACCCCTGTCGGCTATTTTCATGGTCTCGCCTCCTCAAGCGAATGGACTGGCATCCCCCTCTCCATCCTTCTCGATGAAGCCGGGCTTCAGCCTGAGGCTCGCTGGCTGGTGGCCGAAGGCGCTGATGCGGGCGCAATGAATGTCAGCATTCCCATCGAAAAGGCGCTCGATGACACACTCCTGGCGCTTTATCAGAATGGCGAACGCATTCGCCCTGAACAGGGTTATCCCATGCGGTTGATCCTGCCGGGCTTTGAAGCGGTCTTGAATGTCAAATGGCTGCATCGCCTCCAAGCTGTTAAGGAACCCTTGATGTCGCGCAATGAAACGGCCAAGTACACCGAGCTTGAACCTTCCGGAAAGGCCCGCCAGTTCACCTTTATCATGGAGGCCAAGTCGGTCATTACCCAGCCCTCCCCAGGGTTTCGCCTCAAAGGTCCAGGTCTTTACCAAATCAGCGGCCTTGCCTGGAGCGGTCGGGGAACCATCAGAAGGGTCGATATTTCAGCCGATGGCGGGCGAAGCTGGGCGCCTGCAGCGCTTCAAGAGCCTCTATTATCAAAATGCTTCACCCGCTTTCGGCTACCCTGGCGCTGGGACGGATCCCCGCTGATTCTGAAAAGTCGGGCCATTGACGACACCGGCTACCAGCAACCGGAGCGAAGCACTCTGATCGCTGAGCGAGGACAACGCGGGTATTTTCACTACAACGCCATTGTGGCCTTTGCCGTGGACTCTGATGGGAGCCTCCGTCATGTCTATGCCTAGCCTTTCGAGCCCTTCTCGATCAGGTCTTCGACGGGTAGGGAGAGCCCACCTTTTCATCGGCTTGTTGTTGCCCCTTTGGACGCCTCTTTTAGCGGTCCCTGAAGGACCGAAATTGGGCGTCAGCATCACCCAAGAAAGCATTCTTCCTCTTGATATCAGCGTGTTTCCAGAGGGCACGGGGCTTCCACCTGGAAAGGGCACCGCCGTTGAGGGGAAAATGCAGTTTGAAGCCCTTTGCCAAGGGTGTCATGGCGTCAAAGGGTCAGGGGGGGATGCAGAAGAACTGGTGGGCCGCTCACCTCTCAATGGCTCAAGGCCGGATCAAACCGTTGGCAATTATTGGCCCTATGCCACGACGATCTTTGACTATATTCGAAGGGCGATGCCACTGAACGCTCCTTTGAGCCTCTCGAACGATCAAGTCTATGCCTTGACCGCCTATCTTCTCTATCTCAACGGCATCGTGACCGAAACCAGCGAAATGAACGCCACCACATAGAAGGCCATTCAGATGCCTAATCGGGATGGGTTTTATCGGATCTGGGCCAGCGGCGGTCGTTAGACCGCCGCGTAGGGGGAGAACCTTCAGGAGGTTTTGTGATCGTCGCTGCCTGAAAGCGTTTCCTTGAGCGCCGCCTCCACGCTCTCAACCGCTTCACCCGCCTTCTCCTTGATGGTCTCAAGGTGCTCAGCCGCTTTAGATTCGAGATGTTGGAGCTCTTCTTTGGCACTCTCTAGCTTTGATTCAGCGTGTGAGATGGCCTGATCAACCGCTTCACCCACCGCGGAACGGGCCTCACCAAAGGTCGCGTCGACCTGTTCGAGCGCCTCATTCATGGTTTCCTGGGCTTTATCAAGGACCTCAGGAACCGCCTCCTCTATGTCCTTAACGACTTTCTCGTAAGACTCGGCGACTTTTTCGGAGACCTCGCTCATGCTGGCCTTGATCTCATCGACAGCAGTCCCTGCAGAGGCTTGTGCGGAATGAGCCGCCTCCCGAACCTCTTCGATTACAGGCTCAGCCTTGCCACTGATCGTCGACAATGCCTGCTTGAAAAAACGGGTGACTGACGCCACCAAACCTTCTTGTGAGTCATTAGACATGAGGATCTCCTAGTGAAACAGAAATAAAGCCCTCCGGAAAATCCCTGAGGGAACGCACTGGAAGGGAGACAAAAGATATGAAAGATACTCCCCTCATCCATCGCTGTACACCCGGGCGCGATGGGGCGGTAAAACGATGCTTGTCGTGCCAGGGGTTGATCGCCAAAATGATAGGGCCCTTTTTCACCTCAGAATCCTTGATTGAAGCCACACATGGAAGCCCTCTTCTGGTCCCTGATCCACCGCCCCTATGTGACTCTGTTTATGGTCTTCTTTCTAGCGCTTTCGATCATCGAGCAAGGAAGGGCTCGAACCCTTCTATGGATGATCAGCAGTTACTTGATCGCCCTTTTGGCGGAATGGGGCAGCATTCATTACGGCATCCCATTTGGGGACTATGCGTATCACTATGAGGCGCTTCAAAACGATCTCGTCATTGCGGGAGTGCCTTTTTTCGACACCATTTCGTTTTCCTTCTTGAGTTACGTGAGCTTCTCGTTTGGCCAATTTCTCTTGGCACCTTTAAAACGCCAGGGACTCGACATTCAAAGAGCCTCCAACTTTAAACAGCGCTATACCTTCACCTCGCTCCTTC
>CAILMG010000274.1 GCA_903835265.1 uncultured Methylococcus sp. | reverse complement strand
TCCTGCACCCCATTCGTTTACCGGCGAACATGTTCTTGAGCTTCATGCCCACGGCAGTCCGGTGGTGCTCGATCTCATCCTCGAGCGACTGATCCAGCTGGAATGCAGGCTAGCCCGTCCAGGGGAATTCAGCGAGCGCGCATTTCTAAACCGCAAAATAGACCTTGCGCAGGCCGAAGCCATCGCTGATCTGATTGACAGCGCGACGGTTCAAGCCGCTCGGGCCGCTCAAAGATCACTTAAAGGGGTCTTTTCAGAGCAGATCCATGCGCTGGTAGAAGCTCTGATCGAGCTCCGTCTCCTGATCGAGGCGGCCATCGATTTCAGTGATGAGGAGATCGACTTTCTCTCCGAAGCCAAGGTGATGGACCAGCTCAAAGCGATGGAACAGCAGCTAGAGTCGATCAGATCCATGGCGCTTCAGGGTCAACGCTTGCGCGAAGGGGCCACCCTGGTTCTAGTGGGTCGCCCCAACGCCGGTAAATCGAGCCTCCTCAATCGCCTCGCCGGTGAAGATCGGGCCATCGTGACCGCCATCCCCGGGACCACCCGCGACACCCTCCGAGAAGCGATTCAGCTCGGGGGAATTCCTCTTCATATCATCGACACGGCGGGGCTTAGGGACAACACCACAGACCCGGTTGAGCGGGAGGGCATCCAAAGGGCCCGAGCGGCCATCGCCGAGGCTGATGTGATCCTGCTGATCGTCGATGACAATGAGGTGGAGCCCGATAACGCGCTGATCGATGCGTTACCCAATGGGATTCCTATGATCTTGATCCACAACAAGATTGATCTCTCCGGCCGAGCCCAAGGACGGGTTCCATCCGATCAAGGTATCAAGGTGAGGATTTCACTCAAAAGCGGTGCCGGCATCGACGATCTTTTAAGGGTCCTGACCCATCAGCTCGGTATCGAGCCGGAGCAGGATGGGGCCTTTACCGCCAGACGGCGACACCTTGAGGCGCTTGAGGCGGCCTTGTCGGGGATCCTTGGGGCGCAAAAGGAGTGTCAGGCGGGGTCACAGGATCTTGCCGCAGAACAGTTGCGCCTCAGTCAGCGGGCGCTGTGTGAGATCACCGGCGACTTCACTAGTGATGACCTTTTGGGCCGCATCTTTGCAAGCTTTTGTATCGGAAAATAATAAACCTTCCGTTCTATCCCCTAAGATCAGCGGAGTTTCTAACTGCGCCGCTCGCGAAGGTTCTTGTCGTGCGTTTTCTTGGGATCACTAGAGGCAAGAAGGCCTTGAGCGGCGCACACCACATCAGCGAAACCGCATAGGCTTTGCCAGGAAGCACCACATGTGATTGACTAAGAGGCTAACCCTCACCTTGAAGGCCCTTCATGCGATACCTGATCCTTGCTGCAATCAGTCTCTTCATTGGCATCACCCAGATGGGATGCTCTAACCGCAATAAAACGGTGGTGGGTGGACCTGATGCGGTTGAAGCCGCAACCCGGATGGAAGAATCCCAGCAAGAGTACAACGATTGTGTCAGCGTCCGCCATCCAGGCTCAGCCAACTGCGATAGCTTGCAGCGGCTTTATGAAAAGGATAAGGCGGAATACGAGGCTCAGATTCAATAAGAGCCCTTGCTCATCACTCTCGTCCAGCACTATTTCCCAAAGAACTAAGGAGACTGCCACATGCACTTCATGATTCGCTCGCTGCTATTGATGTCACTGCCCTTCTTGGCTCAGGCGGCCAATCTCACTGCCGAGATCACCACCATCGATGCCCTTGGAACGGGGCAAAGCCTCGGTACCGTGGCGATCAGCCAGGAGGCATCGGGTCTTAAATTCAGCCCCAATCTCAAGGGCCTCAAGGCCGGCCCCCATGGCTTTCACGTGCATGACAAGGCCAACTGCGCTCCCGCCGATAAAGAAGGTAGCGCCGTCGCCGGATGGTCCGCGGGACCCCACTATGATCCAGGCAGCACGGGCAAGCATCTTGGGCCCGAAGGCGCGGGTCATCAGGGCGATCTCCCCGTGCTCATCGCTGCCGCCGATGGCTCCGCGATCAGCCCGGTCATCAGCTCCAAACTGAGCCTTGAGGATCTCCAAGGGCGCTCCTTGATCATCCATGCTGAAAACGATAACTATGGTGACCAACCGGGCGGCGCCAGAATCGCCTGCGGCATCATTCGCTGATCCTTTGAAGGCCTTCCTGCCTCGGGCCCCCTGATTTGGTTTAAACCCTCTTGCGCCAAGAGATGCCTCGCCCCTTGAGCCATGACCGTCCGCGGGATGCCACGATTGAGATCGAGGCGCCTGGTCGATTGCACATGGGCTTCCTCGACATCAGTGGCAGCATCGGCCGGCGATTTGGAAGCCTCGGCGTGGGTCTTGAGGAGATCGTCACCCATATCCGACTCCACGCCGCGGACCGACTGGAAGTCACTGGCCCGGATGCCGCAAGAGCCTACGAAGCCGCCGAAGCCATTACCCGCAGTCTCGGCCTTGAGCTCCCCGCCCACATCGAAATTCTGAAGGCGATACCCCATCATTCAGGGCTAGGCTCAGGCACTCAAATGGCCCTGGCCGTGGGGACGGGTCTGGCCGCACTCTATGGGATCGATCTCTCCCTTGAAGCCATCGCCACAGCCACCCGCCGAGGGGCACGCTCGGGGATCGGGATTGCGGCTTTTAGGGAGAGTGGTCTCATTCTCGATGGCGGTCGAGGACCTATAACCTTGGTTCCGCCGGTTATCGCCCGCCTACAAATGCCCCCCGCGTGGCGCTTTCTGATCATCCTAGATCCCCATCATCAGGGCCTTCACGGAACCCCTGAAGTGAACGCATTCCGCCTCTTGCCCCCATTCCCTGAGGATGCCGCCGCGAGGCTCTGCCATCGCCTTCTTATGGAGGGGCTTCCTGCGGTGGTGGAGCATCAGCTCAAGGACTTTGGTGATGTCGTCAGTGAATTGCAGCGCGCCGTCGGGGATCACTTTGCCCCAGCGCAAGGCGGTCGGTTTGCTAGTCGCGATGTCGCCGATACCCTAAACTTTCTGGAAGCCGAAGGCGCTGTTGGGATAGGTCAAAGTTCCTGGGGTCCCACCGGCTTTTGTTTGGTCGCCGACCAAGAGCACGCTTTGGCCCTCAAAGCTTCCTGCGAAAAGGCGCTCCCTCAAGCGCGAAAGCTGACCATCAGCATCGGAACCCCAAGGCGACAGGGGGCCATCATCAAGACCCAAGGCCCTCTTGTCTGAGGGGCATCTCATCCGTCATGATCAGCCTTGGCTTGATCTTCCCGAAGCGCTTCTGGTGATCAGCTGCTCGGCCCGAATGCTGGTTGAATCCGCTAAAAAAGCACAAATCAACACCTTCGCGATCGACCATTATGCCGACAGCGATACGCGCGTAGCGGCCTTAAAAGCCGTGGCACTCGTCAACACTTTAGGGGCGTTCGATGAGGTCCAACTCCTTGATGCGGCGGATCAGATGAGACCAGGGCCTCGCCTCCCGATGATCTACGGGAGCGGGTTTGATGCGCAACCCGATCTTCTTGAAAAACTATCAAAAGGTCGTGAAATCATCGGAAACCCACCGCCACTGCAGCGATTATTCAAAGAACCCAGGCGTTTCTTTGATCTCTTGCGGCAGCTTGAGATTCCCTTCCCTGAAACTCACCTTGACCCAGCTCAAGGGGGTGATGATTGGTTAGTGAAGTCTGGTTGCAGCGAAGGGGGCAAGGGTGTACGATTCTGCGCCCATAAGCCTCTGGGCCCTCTCGAGTATTTGCAGCGACGGCTTTCAGGACCCACCTACTCGGCCTTGTTTCTGGCCGATGGCCGGAAGGTGAGGATCATCGGCTTCAACACCCTTTGGAACCAAGGGGGCCTTGAAAGACCGTTTCTGTTTGTCGGCGCCATCCATGCGACAGGGCTATCAGAACGACAACGGCAAACGATGACGGGGATCATTGAACGCTTGGTTCAGGCCACCGGGCTCCTAGGACTGAACAGCCTTGATTTCATGCTATCACCCGACGACCAGGTGCTCGTGATTGAGGTTAATCCCCGCCCCAGCGCCTCCATGGCACTTTATGACGACGATTTTCCAAAAGGGCTTGTGGCTGCCCACATCAGGGCCTGCCGAGGATACTTGAGTCCTATTGGATCGCCTTTTAAGATGAGGGCCTTCAAGGTGATGATCGCGCCCCGAAAAATCGTGGTCCGTGCCGGTCATCACTGGCCGTCCTGGTGCCAGGATCGGCCAGTGGATGATACCGTCGTCCACCCCGATCAGCCCCTTTGTACGATTCGAGCAGAAGGGGCTTCCGAGGCGGAGGTCCTAGCGCTCCTCGATGAGCGGCGCGCCCTGCTCGAACAAACTATCGCGCCCGTAAGCGCTTAGAATTCAGCCCATCCTTCATTAAAGAACGTCCGGAGAACCTTCCTCATGCAGTCCCACGTTAGCGTCAACGCCTATGCCCTTCCCATCGTCAAGTACATGATTGCGCATGCCGATCGATTACGTCTTAAGATCGATCGTCTTGCCAATCACTGCACGGTGATTGATGCCGGCATTCAGGCCTTGGGAGGGCTTGAAGCGGGCCGGCTGATCGCCGAAGTGTGCATGGGTGGATTAGGCAAGGTCACCCTCACCCAGGACTCCCCCTTCAAGCGTTGGCCCACGATGGTGAATGTGCACAGCACCAACCCCGTCTTTGCTTGCCTTGGCAGTCAATACGCGGGATGGAGTCTCTCCCATGGTGAAGGTAAGGGTGCCTTCTTTGCCTTAGGCTCTGGCCCCGCCCGAGCGATGGCGACCAAACAAAAAGAGGGCGTCGAGAAACCGGTGGAGACGCTTTATGAAGAGCTCGGCTATCGCGATGTGTGTGGTGAAACGGCCATCGTGATGGAAGTGGACAAGGTGCCACCCACCGAGGTGATCGACATGATTGCGAAGGCCTGCAAGGTTGAAACCGACAGCGTTCATGTCATCCTGACGCCCACCTCCAGCCTTGCCGGCGGCATGCAGGTGGTCAGCCGGGTCCTTGAAGTCGCCCTCCACAAAGCACATTCCCTCCATTTTCCGTTGGGTAATATCCTCGACGGCATGGCCTCGGCACCGGTCCCACCTCCTCACCCGAACTTTGTGAAAGCGATGGGAAGAACGAATGATGCCATTCTCTTTGGTGGTACCGTCCACCTTTTCGTGAAGGGAACCGATGAGGCAGCTAAAGCCTTGGCCATGGAACTTCCAAGCTCAACATCAAGGGATTATGGCAAACCCTTCGCCGAGGTTTTCAAAGAGTATGGTTATGACTTTTTCAAGGTCGATGCCATGCTTTTCAGTCCCGCCAAAGTCATTGTGACGGCCGTTGAATCAGGTCACAGCTTCCATGCCGGTGCGCTTGATGAAGCGCTTCTTGATCGTTCATTCGATCAATAAATAAGTGGCACGAATCGCGGTCATCACCGACGACCCGGGCTGGCATGGGAAGCGGCTTAAGGAAGCCCTGAACTCGAAGGGCCATCAGGCCGTCTTTTTGAGCCTCACCGAATGCGCGCTGATCATCGAGGATCGTCAGCTCCCCATCCGGATGAAGGGATTCGAAGACCGCTTACCGGAGGGGGTCTTCGTCCGAGGTATCCCAGGGGGCAGCCTTGAGCAGGTGACGTTTTATCTCGATGTGCTGCATGGTCTTGAACGCCTCGGGATCACGGTCTATAACGGTGCACAGGCCATCGAGCGGACGGTTGACAAAGCCATGACCAGCTTCATGCTCCAGCAAGCCGCTATTCCAACGCCAGCGGTATGGGTCACCCGCGATAAAGCGCAAGCCCTCGCTATTGTCGAGCGGGAACTCAAGGCTGGTCACGGGGTGGTCCAGAAACCCCTGTTTGGCTCTCAGGGCATTGGCCTTAGACGCTATCAACAGCGCGATGAGCTCAGCGCCTTTTCGGACGATCAAGGGGTCTTTTACCTTCAGCGTTATGTCGACTCCGGCGAGACGACCCACGACTTTCGGGTTTTTGTAATCGGAGGCAAGGCGGTCGCAGCGATGCGCCGGTCCGGGGTCAGCTGGCTCAACAATGTCCACCAGGGCGCCCTTTGTGAAGCGGTCCATCTCGATGACATTCGGCTGTCGCGGCTGGCCGAAGAGGCCGTTGCCGTCCTCGAGATGGCCTACGCCGGTGTCGACATCATTCGTGACCGCCATGGCCGCTATTTCATCCTCGAGGTCAACAGCATTCCGGCTTGGAAGGGGCTCCAGACCGTGACGCCCATCGCCGTTGCGGAACGATTGGTGGATGATTTTCTCTTGAGAACCGAACTTCAAACCAGAAGGTCTCAAAGCGCTGGATGATGAGGGAGCGGCAACAGCTGGCCGAGGCGGCCTATCTCTTTGCCTGTGACCTTGAAATCCGAGCTTTCAAGCCGGGTAATGTCAGCGATGAATCCGAAGGTCATGACATGACCCCAGAGGATTTTCGTCAAAGCGCAAGGGCCAGCGCCAAAGCACTGACTCAATCAGACCTCACTCTCGGTGAACGCATTCTCCTGGCTATTGAGGCGACACGCGCGGTCGCAGGATGCAATACAAACCTTGGCATTGTCCTGCTAGCAGCCCCTTTGATCGAGGCGTTCTTTCTTAAAAAACCAGGGTCTCCCATCCAATCGGCGCTGGCCGAAATTCTCGCCAAGACAACCCTTGGCGATGCTCAAAGGGTCTTTGAGGCCATCCGCCATGCGGCCCCCGGAGGACTGGGTGAGGCCCCGGAGGCCGATGTCCGTGAAGCCCCGAAAGTGACGCTTCTCGAATCGATGCGGCTGGCCCGGGAACGCGACCTGATTGCCCGTCAGTACGCCAATAACTTTGAGGATATTTTCCACATCGCCGTTCCGTTGTATCATAGTAGGTTATCCTCAGGGGATGAGGACGTGTGGGCGACTGTGGCCGTTTATCTGAGATTGCTCAGCGACTTCCCAGACAGCCACATTGAGCGAAAATTTGGTGGCCACCTCGCGCGGGAACTCTCCGGGCGTGCGGCTCAAATCAACGCCAGGATTTCGGGCACCGGATGGCCCACAAAGATCTACGGGGAACTCCAGGTGCTGGATCGAGAATTAAAGCAACGGGGGATCAATCCGGGTACCACAGCAGACTTGACGGTTGCGGCGCTGCTGGCCTACCAACTTGAACGCTGCGACTGATCATCATAAAGACATCAGGCTGTGAAGCCTTGGGACCAATAACAATAGCGGCTCCCCCTCCTGGGGTCTGCCGGGGAGACAAGCCAATGTCCATATTAAAAAAATTCTTTTCTTTCTTTAACAACGACGGTAATACCGAGGAATTAGTCATGGGAAAAATCAACAAACTTCTGGTCGGCGAAGCACTTTGTGGCGGTGGCAACGAAATCGCTCACGTTGACCTTATCATGGGCCCACGCGGAAGCGCTGCTGAAACGGCGTTCGCTAACTGCGTCACCAACAACAAGGATGGCTTCACCAGCCTCTTGGCTGTTGTTGCACCTAACCTTTTGTGCAAGCCTGCCACCGTCATGTTCAACAAGGTCACCATCAAGAATGGCAAGCAGGCCACCCAAATGTTTGGGCCTGCGCAGCGCGGTGTTGCCATGGCGGTTGCTGATTGTGTTGAAGATGGCACGATCCCAGCGGATGAAGCAGATGACCTCTTTATCTGCGTTGGTGTCTTCATTCACTGGTTGGCAGAAGATGACGCGAAGATCCAGGACTACAACTACGAAGCGACCAAGCTGTCGATCAAGCGCGCAGTAGCCGGCGAACCAAAGGCGGCTGACGTCGTCAAGCAAAAGGGTCAGGTTGAGCACCCCTTCGCAGCCCACAAGTAAGCATCCGCTTCTAGAAAAAGCCGCCCCTGCTGGGGCGGCTTTTTTTTGTCCTTTTCGCTCGCCGAAGATCCTCCCATCAGGAGGGGATCATCATTGAAAAACTCGATGGACCAATCCTCCCATCATGAAGGGCGCTGGCTAAAAGAACCCCTTTGGCACCGGCCGCTTTAAGATCAAAGAGATCGGCTTCATGCCTTACTCCGCCCGCAACAAAATAATGGTGACCCGGAAACTCCGCCCTGAAACGTTTAAGCTGGGCCTGATGAGGCCCATCGCCACGACCCACGCGGGCAAGATTCATCAGGATCACCCGGCAAGGCCAGCAACGATCCGAGACCAGCAACCCAGGGGGACCCTTAAAGTGGGGGCCCATAAAATCCAGAGACAAGATGCTTTCTTTGGGCCATGGCGAGAGTCGTTCCTCCACGTCAGGTTCGAGCGATTCACTGGCCATGACGCTGACGAGACGCTGGATCCCCCGCCAAGGAGCATCAAATCCGGCGGCATCCAGCCAAAAAATGATCTCGGGGAAAGCCGCCATCAATTGGTTGATCAGGCGCCATTGTGGCTCTCGCCCCATCAGCGCATCAAGATCTGCGATATACACGGTTTTAAAGGGCGCGAGCGTGAGGAGGCCGTCTATGACCCTTTGGGGGCTCGCATCAAGACTGAGGGGCGTTGCAATCGGCCGATACTGATCCCGTTGACCGCCTTTGGCATGAACCACGAGCCCTTGCATCAGGTCTATGACAGGAATCAGTTCCATGGAGGAGGCTCGTTTGGCTTCAGGAGGGATGGACGATGAAGATTCTAATCTATGAGCATCTTACCGCCGGTGGCGACCTAAAGGGTCTCTCGCCCTCGCTTCTCAACGAAGGCAATGTCATGATCAAAGCGCTGATCCGCGATCTTAGCGAGATAAGAAACCTTGAGCTTCAAGTCCTCCGGCATGTGGCCTTACCCCCTCTTCAAGAGGATCAAGGTGGCATCCAATGGCTTCCGGTCAAAGGCTCCCATCCGTTTGAAGACCTCAAAGAGGCGATCCAACATGCGGATGCGGTCTGGCCTATTGCTCCTGAATCTCATGGGATTCTCGAAAAGATTTGCCAAATGGTGGCGCAACAAGGCAAGCGGCTGATCGCAAGCCCGGCCCTCTGGATTCAACGCTCCGCCGGCAAATATGCAGCCTTTAGCCGGCTCTCAATGAACGGCATTGCCTGCGTTGAATCGCATCCCCTCAAAGGCCCTTCACCGACACCCCCTCTGCCCATGCCCTTTGTGATCAAGCCGGAGGATGGGGCTGGCTGTGAAGGCATTCATCTCATTCAAACCCTCAAACACTGGGAACTTCTCTGCTCGAGCTGGTGCTTGGGTCAGGAAAAGGTCGCGCAACCGCTCATCTTTGGACGCTTTCTGAGTCTCTCGGCCATTTTTGCGGCGGGTCAGGGAGTCCTGATAAGCTGTAACCTTCAGGAGATCGATCAGGTGGGTAACGGATTCCGGCTTAAAGGTCTCCGGGTGAATGCGCGGGCGGACACCGATGGACGATGCGCCGCACTCATTCAAGGCATCGCGGCCACCTTTCCAGGCCTTTGGGGTTATATCGGCATTGATTTGGTCGAGAATCAGGAAGGTCTTTTTGTGCTTGAGATCAACCCACGGCTGACCACCGCCTATGTCGGCCTTCATCAGGCGCTAGGCTATAACCCTGCCTTGTGGATCATGGATCTTCTTGAAACCGGACATCTTCCAGCGGCCCCTACGAACGCCATAGGACCCCACGACCTTGCACTCTGAAATCAGCCATCATGCCATCATTGGATGGGATATCGGCGGCGCCCACCTCAAGGCCGTCGCTCTGGTCGATGGCCAGGTGGTTGCTGTGGAGCAGACCGCATGTCCCCTCTGGCAGGGTCTTTTGGAGCTGGAAGCGGCCCTTGATCGGATTTTGGGCCGTCTGCCCTCTTTTTCCAGATCCCGTCATGTGATCACCATGACCGGTGAGCTGACCGATGCTTTTAAATCCCGGATGGAAGGTGTTTTAGCGATCACCGAGGTCGTCACTCGGCGGCTTGGTTTAGAATCCGTTCATTTTTTCACGGGGGATAAGAACCCCATCCCGGCCGCTGATGTGTCTGCTGACAACGCCGGACGGATTGCTTCTGCGAATTGGTTAGCCAGCGGCTGGAGCGTTGCGGGACGCATCGCCCATGGTCTTTTCATGGATGTTGGCAGTACCACGACCGACCTCCTTCTGATTGCAAACCATCAACCGCGCTTTAGGGGTTACGCGGATAGCGAACGCCTCCATCACCAGGAGCTGATGTACACCGGGATCGTCAGAACGCCCGTGATGATGATGGCCAAAGCCGCTCCGATCAGAGGCCAATGGGCTCCGGTGATGGCGGAGGTCTTCGCCACCAGCGCAGATGTTTATCGATTAACCGGTGAGCTTCAAGAGGCGGCAGACCAATACCCTGCGGCCGATCACGGACCCAAATCGCCAGCAGGCAGTCACCTGAGGCTAGCTCGACAATTTGGCTTTGACGCCTTGGATCTTGGAACCAAGACCCTCTTGCAACTGGCGGCCTCTCTTCGAGAGCAACACATCCAACAACTGAGATCAGGGGTCGAGATCCAGTTATCCTTGGGATACCTCGATGACCATGCCCCCCTCATCGGGGCAGGTATCGGTCGGTTCTTGGTCAAGGATCTCGCCCTTAGGCTTGAGCGCCCCTACAGAGACTTCGGCGAACTGTTGATGGCCAACCACGCATCCGCGGGTTTCGCGATCAGCGATGTGGCACCCGCCGCCGCTTTGGCCTTTCTGGCATTTGATGAAACTGAACACCCCCGATGAAACTCCAGATCCAGGAGCTCCCTTATTTTGAAGACAGCGCCGCGCTCTTCATTCCGTTTGCCGACCGACCTTGGTCGGTGTTTCTTGACAGTGGCTTTCCCCATAGTCGTCAGGGGCGTTATGACATCATCGCCGCCGACCCGATCAAAACCTTGGTGACCCAGGGGTCTATTACAGAAATCCGGGATGAAACCGGTGTCGTTCTCTCTCTAGAGGACCCCTTCTCGCTGCTGAGGGCCGCATTGGGTGAAGTGATCGAACCGACGGAAGGTCTGCCATTCTGTGGGGGGGCATTGGGCTACTTGGGCTATGATCTGGCAAGACGTCTGGAACGGCTGCCCGTGGTTTCAGAAGATGCCGAGGGCATTCCAGACATGATGATGGGCGTTTATGATTGGGCTTTGGTGGTCGATCACCATGAGCGGCGAACTCGGCTGGTTGGAAAAACAGCATCCGCCGGGCTCCTGAATCGCTGGCCACATCTTTTAAAGAGCTTCAGCCAAATCCAGATGCTTGGCTGGCAAATGGGAGATTTTGAGGTTCTTGAAGAACCGAGGGCGAATCTAGAGCAACTCGCCTATCTTGAAGCCTTTGAGCGGATACAACACTACATAAAGGCCGGAGACTGCTATCAGGTCAATCTCGCCTTGCGATTTTCGGCGCCCACCCAAGGCCATGCCTGGACGGCCTATCAGCAGCTGCGAACGTTTAACCCAGCCCCGTTCGCCGCGTTTCTTAATTATCCCGGGCTTGAAGTCCTTTCCTCATCGCCGGAAAGGTTCCTCCGGGTGGCGGGCGATCTCGTCGAAACGAAACCCATCAAAGGAACCCGCCCGAGGGTTCATGACGTCATCGGCGATGCAAGGCAAGTCCTTGAATTAAGGGATAGTCCAAAAGATCGTAGCGAAAACCTCATGATCGTCGATCTCCTTCGAAACGACATCGGTAAAAATTGTGCGCCCGGATCCGTCCATGTGCCGCATTTGTTTGAAATCGAGAGCTACGCCACCGTGCATCACATGGTCAGCACGGTCCGCGGCCAACTCCGAGGGGAGGATGATGCCATCGATCTTCTCAAAAGCTGTTTTCCCGGGGGATCCATCACCGGAGCCCCAAAAATAAGAGCCATGGAGATCATCGAAGAACTTGAGCCCCAGCGACGAGGGATCTACTGCGGCAGCATTGCCTACATTGGCTTTGATGGCAACATGGACAGCAATATAGCGATTAGAACCTTGGTTCATTCGGATCACTGCCTCAGATTTTGGGCAGGCGGTGGCATCGTGGCCGATTCATCCGGTCCTTCGGAATATCAGGAGTGTTATCAGAAAGCCTCCGCCATGCTGAGACTGATTGAAGCCTTAAGACAGGAGCGACACGATGTCCGTGCCCTTGATTGTTAAGCTCGGTGGCAGCCTTGGGTCGCAGAACGTCCTTCGTGATTGGCTCCGTGCGCTCAGGCCCATGCCAGTCGTCATCGTCCCGGGTGGCGGCATTTTTGCCGATGCGGTCAGAAGCGCTCAGGCGCAATGGCATTTCGATGACACCCTCGCCCATCGCATGGCTATCGTCGCCATGCGCCAATATGCGCTGATGCTGAGCGGCATCGAATCGGGGCTGACGCTGGCTGCAACGGAGACTCTGCTTCAGGAATTGCCTCGCCATCCATCAGCAAGATGCTGGCTGCCTGATCCTGATGAGCTTCAGGGGCCTTCTGTCGAAGCGTCTTGGCGGGTTACCTCCGATAGTCTTGCGGTCTGGTTGGCACAACGCCTTGGGGCTAAAGCCTTACTCTTAGTTAAATCGATCCACCTTTCAGAACGCTCTCGATCGATCGATTGCCTCATCGATGACGGGGTGATTGACCCTGCGATCCCGGACTTTCTCGCAAAGAGTGCCCTCGAGATCTGGATTTCAGGGCCGAATGATCATGATCACCTCGCCGAGAAGCTCACTTGGCCAAATCACCATTTTTGTCGGGTTGAAGGTTAAGATCACCTCACCGTAGGAAGAACCAGGGGAGCCGTCGATGTCGATTCATGTCCGCTATTTCGCAAGCCTAAGGGAGACAATGGGGCGAATGGATGAAAGCCTCTCGCCTGATGGATTGCTGACCGTCAGCGATGTTTGGAAGGCCGTTCATCAGGGGCAAACCCTTCCTGATCATCTCCTGTGTGCCGTCAACATGGCCTATGCCAAACCGGAATCCCCGGTTCAAGACGGCGATGAGGTGGCCTTTTTTCCTCAGGTCACCGGAGGCTGAATGGAGATTCAACTCTTTGAGACACCCTATGATCCCTATGCCCTGTTACGAGACTTCGAAATGGCGCCTGATCACCCTGGGTCGCATCTTGGGGCCGCAAGCCTCTTTATAGGAACGATGCGCGACTTTAATGAGGGGGAAGCCGTGGAGTCGCTCTGGTTGGAGCATTACCCCGGCATGACGGAGCGTGAACTTCAAAAAATAGCCCAAGAGGTGCGACAGACAACGCCTTTTGAACGGGGGCTGATCGTGCACCGCGTGGGTCATATCACCCCAGGGGACACCATCGTCTTGATTGGGACCTGGTCTTGTCACCGCGCCGAAGCGATCACGGCCACATCCAAGATCGTGGAAGCCCTGAAGCACCGGGCCCCTTTTTGGAAAAAAGAACAGCGGGGAGAGAAAAATCATTGGGTAGAGAGAAATACACCGGGATCGGTGGCATGAAAGATGGGTCCAAACCCTTGCCAGATGCAACGCATGACGCCATCCCACTTCGGCTTTAGGCCGGATGATTGATCCCATCGAGCCGGTTCGCGCTAGAATCCTTCATCTCTTTATTTCGAGCTTGCATCATGTTCATCCCTCGTGCCCGCACCCATTTTCTGATGGGCTTTGTTTTCTGTGTTGCCCTTTTAGGGGCGGCTTATTTTTTTCAATTCGCCCAAGGCCTTGAACCATGCCCCCTCTGTATTTCCCAAAGACTCGGGGTTTTTCTGGTAGGGGTCTTGATGCTGATGGGATCTATTCACCGAACCAAAGCCCGAGGGACCCGACGTTATGCGATCGCCAGTACACTGGCTGCCCTCCTTGGCGCCAGCATCTCGATTCGGCATTTGTGGATCCAACATCTGCCACCGGATGAGGTGCCTGCCTGCGGACCCGGTCTCTCCTACATGATGCAATACTTTGCCTTCACCGACACCCTCAAGGCCATGGTCACCGGCACCGGCGACTGCGCCAAGATCGAATGGACGCTGCTCGGTTTTAGCATGCCCTTCTGGGTGTTGATGTCCTTTCTCCTCTTGGCCGGCTGGTCCTCTCTTCAGATCTTCAACGCCCGACCAAGCCGTCCCCGTTAAAGGTTCGATCGATCCCTCTGACCGCCACACCTCAAGCCATCATCATGCTGAATCCCTGGCGATCGGAACTTTCTATCCTCTTTTTAGCGCTCTTAATCGGGCTATTTGTCGGCCAGTTGTTTCACAGCCCCGCCTTGATGGCCTGGATCATATTGGCACTCTACCTTGGCCATCACCTGTTCCATGCCAACCGGTTGCTTTATTGGGTCCGCGGCGGCAAGGCCGGGGACAGGCCTCAAGGCACCGGGGTCTGGGGCGAAATTTATTATCTGATCTCGCGGCTGCGGCGGCGAAACCGGCGGCGCAAGAAACAGCTGATCCGGCTGCTGGAAAGATTTCGGACCGCCACCGCCGCGCTGCCTGATGCAACCGTCGTGCTGAGTGCCGGTGACCAAATCGATTGGTTCAACGAGGCGGCCGCCGATCTTTTGGGTCTCAGACGATCGGACATCGGCCAAACCATTGGTAACCTTATAAGAAACCCAAAATTTATCGGCTACCTCCAAGAAGAGGATTATCAGAAAACCGTCGGTGTCACCTCACCCTTGAGCGAAAACATTCAGCTGGAGGTTCGTATCATTCCCTACGGCGATGATCTTCGGTTGCTCGTGGCTCAGGATGTGACGCAATTGCGATTTATGGAGCGTGTCCGCACCGATTTTGTTGCAAATGTGTCACACGAGTTGCGCACACCACTGACCGTCATTCGCGGTTACGTCGAATCACTGGCCGACCATGCCGATGAACTCCCCCCCAATTATGCCCGGGCATTTCATCGCATGGAGGAGCAAACTCTCAGGATGCAAAGCCTGATTGATGATCTTCTGACGCTCACCCGACTCGAATCTTCAACCCATCAAATCGCTCAAAGCACGGTCGACGTCCCGGCGCTTTTAACCCAGATCATGGATGAGGCGCTGATGCTGCCGATGGAGTCGAAACCGAGCCTCAGCCTTCGCATTGAAAGTCCGGAGGGACTCATCGGGGGCCAACAAGAACTCCGAAGCGCTTTTACCAATTTGATCCTCAACGCCTTGAAATATTGTGAAAAAGGGGATCATGTGGAGATCCTCTGGGAGCAGGATGCAGAGGGGATTCGCCTTGATGTGGGTGATACCGGGCCCGGTATCGCCCCCGAATATTTGCCACGACTTACCGAGCGCTTTTATCGGGTAGATGCCTCCAGAGGACCCGGCGGAACGGGTTTGGGGCTGGCCATCGTGAAGCACGTGATGGCCCGACATGGGGCAGAATTTACTATCGCCAGCACGGTCGGCAAAGGCAGTACCTTCAGTTGCCGATTTAAAGCGGAACGCATCGTAAAGTTACCTTAAAGATCATTCATCAAGCAAAATAACGGTGCAAACAAAAACATCGTTGAAAAAAAACAATAAATTGTAGTTGCATCACCAAACAGCTGAGGCTACCATTAGACTTGTTGCGAATTTCTCAACAATTGTTGTTTTAGGGCTAATTGGGAGCAAAACATGTTTAAGAAAACTTTGATGGCCTTGAGCCTGGCGGGACTGACGGCCATGACCGTTGCCCACGCCGAAACCATGGATACCACCACAGATACCGTGGCAACCCCTGAAGTTGCAGCACCTGCTAGTAGCTCCACCTTCACCGATGACCGTTGGTACGCTGCGCCCTTCGGCAGCTTCGTCCAGCCAGGCGGCGACAGAAATGCACAGGGTGGCTGGGGCGGCGGTCTCGCACTCGGTAAAATAATCAACGAATACTTCAACGTGGAAGTTCGTGGGTTCTGGCAGAATTGGGGCAACAACGGGATTGCCAACACCAGCCGCCCTGGCGAGCTGTTTGCCACGGGTGCAGCGCAAGGCTTTAAGCATGGCGCAACCGACATGACCGGCGGCACCATCGACCTGCAGTACTACTTCATGCGCGATACTTTCTCGCCGTATGCCGTATTTGCAGTGGGCGGTGCTAACAACAGCTGGCGCGGTCTGACCAGCAACACGGCTTACCCCGCGGCGCATCTTCACACCCAGACCTCCTCTTTCATCTTTGAAGCAGGTGCGGGTGCAACGTATGAACTGGCTGACAACTTCCTGCTGCGTGCTGACGCTCGCTACCGCGGTGACACCGCTGCAGGCAGCTACTACAACAACTACGGTCTCAACAGCCACACCTCGGTCTTCAATGACTTGGTTGTGAACGTTGGCTTCGTGGTTCCTTTCGGTGACAAGCCAGGTGCCGCAGCGGCTCCGATGGTCGCGGATGCTTGCGCAAGCCGTGACTCCGATGCGGATGGCGTCAATGACTGTGATGACAAGTGCCCAGGCACCGCGTCAGGCACCAAGGTTGATGACCAAGGCTGCCCGATCGTCATGGAACTCCGTGGTGTTAACTTCAAGTATGACTCTCATGAACTGACCCCGGGCGCTAAGACCATCCTTGATGGTGTCGTTGAGCAGCTCGTGGCCATGCCTTCTAAGAAGGACATCGAAGTTGCCGGTTACGCGAGCTTCGAAGGCAACAAGGGCAAGGAGCAGCACAACCTGCATCTGTCACAACGTCGTTCAGAGTCTGTTGCGGCTTACCTTCGTAAGAAAGGCGTCAGCAACAATCTCTTCGCGAAGGGCTATGGCACGGAGTTCCCAGTTGCTGACAATGCAACCGAAGAAGGCCGCGTCAAGAACCGCCGTGTTGAACTGCGCTGGATGGGTGACTGAGCTTAGCCTCATGAACCTTGGGTGACTCCGGTCACCTCAAGCCAAGTAAACCCGCCATCAGGCGGGTTTACTTTTTCTGGCGCCTTAAAAAGGCCCCCTGGAGAGTCGATCAGAAGACCCATTTAGGCTTACAATGGGCTTTTAACCGTCATCACTCAAAACCTCTCCTATGATCAAAAGAACCCCTCTTATCGCGAGCGCCCTGGTTGGCCTAAGCCTTCACGCGAGCCTATCCGTTGCTGAATTTCAACGCGGTTATGTCGCCATGATGGGCTCCTCAACGATCGTTCCTTTTGTCAAGGAAGCAGCAGAAAAGGCCTCTAGCCATACGCATATCCATGCTCCCTTAATCCAGGCCTCAGGAACCGGCGGGGGTATCAAGCTCTTTTGTGAAGGGTTTGGTCCTGAATCACCCGATGTGGCCTTAGCCTCACGGGCGATGAAGCCCAAGGAGCGCGAAGAGTGTGAACGGAATGGGATCGCGAAGATCCTTGAGGTCAAGATCGGTTATGACGCCCTGATTCTGGCCCAATCAGCCAAGGCCGAGCCTTGGGCGCTCACCCACGATGAAGCCCGAATGGCATTCGCCAAGTGGCTCGTGTCCGGTGACGGGACGATGGCACTCAACCCTCACCATCAATGGAAGGACGTGAAGGCCACGCTTCCGAATACCCGAATTGAATTACTGGGACCGCCCGCAACCTCAGGCACCCATGATGCGTTCCTCGACCTCATCTCCGAACTCGAGTGCAAAAAACGGCCCTGGGTCCCCGAAGGCCCTAAGGAGATCACCGCCGATCTCCAGAGAAAGTGCCGCTCCGTCCGTGAAGATGGGATTTATAAGGAAGGCCGTGACAACGACCTCTCGCATGTGGACATGATCGCCACCAACCCGACCCCAGCCATTGGCCTCTTTGGTTACAAAATGCTCACGGATCATAGTGACAAGCTGCGGGCTATTCCCATCGATGGGATCGAACCCAGCTATGCCAACATCTCAAGCGATACCTATCGTGGCGCACGTCCTCTTTACCTTTATGTCAAAGCCCGCAATGTCGGGGTGACCCCAGGCCTCTCGGAGTTTCTCGCTGAAATCACCAGTGAAGCGGCTTCTGGTGACAAAGGCTATCTCAGGAAAGCAGGCCTCATTACCCTCCCGGCCCAAGACCGGGCGGCCATGGTCGCCCTCCTGAAGGACGCCGGGGTGTCACCCGCCCATGCGGGCGCTCCTTCGAAGCCATCCCAAGGCGCCACCAATAAGAAGAAATAGGGCATACCGTTGGGTGGTTCACCTTGAACCACCCGTCAAGGTCTCGATCTACTCGACAGTATCTCCCCTCAAAATGATCACGTCTTCCTCGGAGTTCGTCGACCTTAAAGCGATCGACCGCTATCTTGAAGAGGACCAAGGACCGGGTGATCTCACCGCCCTGATTCTTCCTCTAGAATCCATGGCTAAAGCCACGGTTATGACGCGTGAGGACATGATTCTCTGTGGCCATGCGTGGTTTGATGCGGTTTTTAAACGCCTTGATCCAACGGTGGAGATTCGGTGGCACGTCGATGAAGGGGCTTCCGCTCAAAAGGGCCAGGTCCTCTGTTCCCTAAAAGGATTCGCCCGTCCGCTATTGACCGGCGAGCGAACCGCTCTTAACCTTTTACAGACCCTTTCAGGGACCGCCACCCTTTCAAGGCAATATGCCGAGGCGGCCCGAGAAACCGCGGTTCGGATCCTCGATACGCGGAAGACCATTCCAGGTCTTCGGCTTGCACAGAAATACGCGGTTCGCTGTGGCGGCTGCGACAACCATCGGATGGGGCTCTACGATGCCATCTTGATCAAGGAAAATCACATCGAAGCCGCGGGCTCCATCACTCAAGCGCTGGCGGCGGCGCGGCGAGGTTCAGAGGCCGTGATGGTTGAAATCGAGGTCGAAACCCTCAAAGAGCTCGAGGAGGCTCTCGCCGGGGGTTGTCAGCGGATCCTTCTTGATGAATTCAGTCTTGAGATGATGCAAACGGCGGTGGCCATGGCAAAGGGAAAAGCCCTTCTCGAGGTCTCTGGAAACGTCAGCCTTCAGGAGATCCCGACTATTGCCGCTACCGGCGTCGACTATATTTCGGTCGGTGCCCTGACCAAAAACATCAGAGCGATCGATCTCTCCATGCGAGTGGCGATCGATCGCTAAGGTCACATCGGCGTTAAACGAGCGTCCGCACCCCATTTTCCCCCCCGACCAGGACCACATCGGCAGGGCGCATCGCAAAAATACCCACGGTGATCACACCAGGGATGTTATTCATGACCTGTTCCATTTCTAAAGGATTCAAAATGGAGAGATTCCACACATCAAGAATCTGTCCGCCATTATCCGTGACACAATTTTCGCGCCACACCGGCTGGCCCCCGAGCTTCACCATTTCGCGTGCCACGAAGCTTCGCGCCATCGGGATCACCTCAACCGGAAGCGGAAATTTACCGAGAACATCGACACATTTCGTATCGTCAGCAATGCAGATGAATTTCTTGCTGGCCCCCGCAATAATCTTTTCTCGGGTGAGCGCCGCGCCACCGCCTTTGATCAACTGCTTCTGGGGATTAATTTCATCCGCGCCATCCACATAGACATCCAGCGTCCCCACATCATTTAGTTCAAGGACGGGTATCCCGATTTTCTTTAATTGTTCGCTACTCGCATTGGAGCTTGAGACGGCCCCTTCAATGTCTTTCCGAAAATCCGCCAAACCATCGATAAAAAGCCGGGTGGTGGAGCCGGTCCCAATCCCGAGAATCGAATAGCCTTTGACATAATCAAGGGCCGCTTCGGCTACTTTTTGTTTAAGTTCATCCTGCGTCATGGTGTTCTTCCTCTCCTTTTAAGGGTTCTAAGTCATCTAGATCGGGTGCGCTGAAGGCGCCTTTGGGCTTGGGCCACATCAATGCGACAGTTTTAAGGCCGCAACGCCGGCCACGATCAAACAAACGCCGACATAGCGGCCAAGGCTGCTGGGGTCACCAAAAAAGAAGATGCCGACCAGAAAGGTTCCCGCCGCCCCAATGCCCGTCCAAACCGCATAGGCGGTTCCCATGGTGATGTCGCGTTGCGCCAGCCACATAAAGAAACCACTCAGACCCATGCAGGAAATGGCCATCAATAGCCCTAGCCAACGCAAAGAGGGGTCTTGAGCGACCTTGATTCCGACCGGCCAGCCAATCTCAAAGAGCCCCGCGACCAACAGATAAAGCCAACTCATTCGAGGCTCAAAATATAGTCCCACTGCACCTTCGTCAGTGGCATGACCGAAAGTCGATTGCCGCGGCGGGTCAGTGGAAAGCCATCAAGAGCGGGATCTTCTTTCAATTCTGAGAGCGTTATGGTTCTTGAGAGTTTTCTGACAAAACCGACATCCACCATAAACCAGCGGGGGCTCTCCAGAAGACTCTTTGGATCATAATGCTTTGAATGTGGATCAAATGCCGTCTGATCGGGATAGGCTTCTCGGACGACCTTCGCGATGCCAACGATGCCAGGGAGATCACAATTAGAGTGATAGAAGAAAACCCCATCACCGACCACCATCTCGTCCCGCATCATGTTGCGCGCCTGGTAGTTGCGGACACCATCCCACGGCTCAATCTGACCTGGCCGGCCTTGAAGATCATCGAGGCTGAATGCACTCGGTTCGGATTTCATTAGCCAGTAGTTCATCGGCGGTGAAAAAAGGGCTGTCAAGAGAGGAGGTATTTCCCGCCGGCGCCGTGGGGCGCTTTCGCCCTTGAACCAGAGGTTCAGGTGGGATCAGCGAACCTTGAATCAGGCTTTCCGCTCAAGGCGGACCTGCGCACATCGAGGTTCTAAAGCTCCCGGGGTTTGTCATTAGGCTCAAGAAGTAACCCAGCGACCCTCGAACGCTGCAGGAAATACCGGTGAATTCTAACGCCTAAGGCGGTAACCGCAACCATCAATCGATCCGGCGCTGTTTGATCTGAAGCAGTTCATGCGCGATGTTGAGTGCGGCCATCACCGCGATACGCTCGGTACCAATAATGCGTCCGGTATCCCGAATCTCCCGGGTTTTCTCATCCAGATAGCGCGCCGCCAACAGTAATTCATGCTGCTCATCTTGAGGACAAGAGACAGGATATTCCTTGCCAAGGATCTGCACCTTGATCAGGGGATGGTTTCGCTCATGGCAACTCTCGTTCGAGGATAAGGTGGGAAGAATCAGGGTCCAATGTTAGGATAAAGAATTAACCCAGTGCCGACAAGGCAAACCCAACATGAATCAAACCGTCAGCTACGATGACATCCATGAAGCCCTCTTGAAGAGCGACCTTTCAGGGAGTGCGTCGGAAGTGCATGGCGTCTTGTCGGGGATGCTCTGCATGGATGTATCCTTGGATCCTGTCCAGTGGTTATCCCATTTCTTTGGCCCTGAACTGGTCCATCTTGAGGGCGACAGCCGAGATGACCTCCATCGTTTGTTTCATCAAACCCGCGGTCAATTGGTCGACTTCGATTTCAGCTTTGAGCCTCTACTACCCGATGAAGAGGCCCCCTTAGAGGGCCGCGCCCTGGCTTTGAGTGACTGGTGCCATGGCTTTCTTCAGGGTATCGGCTATTCCGGGCCCTCCGGCGCGTGGCCGGGTGAATGCTCGGAGATCCTTCAGGACTTTCTTGAAATCGTCCGGCTGGAGGCCACCGTAACCGGTGAAACCGATGAAACGGCCTTCACCGAGCTTTCGGAATATGTCAGAGTCGGCGTCCAAGTGATTCGTAGCGAATTCGAAAACCCCACATCAACCCAGCGGCACTAGGATGACGTCGATGTTAAAAAACAGTGAATTCAAGCATCGTCGCCAGCAGCTGATGCGGCAGATGAAGAAAAATGCTGTCGCCATCATCGCCAGCGCACCGGCCGTGATCAGAAACCGGGATGTGGAATACCCCTACCGGCAGAGCAGTGACTTTCACTACCTGACGGGGCTTGATGAGGCTGAGGCGGTCTTGGTGCTGATTCCCGGCAGAAAGCAAGGGGAGTCTGTGCTTTTTTGCCGCGAATACGACCCCGACAAAGCCATCTGGACGGGCCGTCATGCGGGACTTGAGGGCGCCGTTCAGTGCTTCGGC
>CAILMG010000273.1 GCA_903835265.1 uncultured Methylococcus sp. | reverse complement strand
TTTGGTCTTAGCGATTGACCTTGCAACACAAAGAGCCCAGTTTATTGGTGGGGATGTTCTTGGGATGTTGACTGCGCGCTGGTTGCAACCTGATGCCGTGGTGGTTCCCATCAGCTGCAACGATGCCATTGACCGAGGCGACCTTCAATCGCGGCTTGAACCCAAAACAGCCATCGGATCACCCTTTGTGATTCAGGGCATGATGCGCGCTGTGGAGCAGGGGAAACGATTCGTCTGTGGCTTTGAAGCGAATGGGGGCTTTCTAACAGCAACGCCTTTTTTTCGGGAAGAGGCCTTGCTAAAGGCCCTGCCGACCCGTGATGCGGTCTTGCCCATCGCTGCCGTATTGACGGCGGCCCGGGAGGCCTCAAAGGCGCTTGTGGATTTGGTGGCTGAATTACCCCCAAGGTATAGCCGAGCTGCCTTACTGAGGGATTTTGATCGGGAAAAAAGCCACCGGATCCTTGAGGCTCTGACTCGGCCTCTGAAAGGTCATGAGGGGGTGATATTCGAAGGAGATCGAGTCTTTCTGGATAACGGTCAGTTGCCTTCAGATCCTGAAGGCTTATTGACCCTCAGGGATCGATTAATTCATTTTTTTAAAGTCAGCGATGGTTTTTCTTCGATCCATCGACTCAATGCGACCGATGGCCTCAGGATTCAGTTTACTAATGGGGATGTGGCGCATCTCAGAGCTTCTGGTAATGCCGATGAATTTCGAATCTATGCCGTTGCTGATCATCAAGCGCGCGCTGATACGATTGCCGCCCTTGGCGTTGCTGAACCCTTGGGGATTCTTCGACAGTTTGAACGGGAGTACCTATCATGAAGGGTCAAGGAATGCATAAGGGGCCTCGAGGGCCTTTATCGGCTCGTCAGCGTTGGTTTGGAAAGCTGGGGGTCGCTGATGCGCGTTACCCGGTTCAAATTCCCGTTCAGCAGGTTTTAAGGACTCATGCGCGCCAGCCCGAAGCAGCTGCTGCGCCAAAAATGACCTGTATCGACTTTTCTGATGCAAAGATTCAGCAAGAGGTGGTTAGCGATCTTTCAGCCTTTATTCAGGATCATCGGCCGACCTGGTCGAATGTCCGCTGGATTAACGTTGAAAATACGCACCCATCAGAGGTCCTCGAGCCACTGGCTGAGAAGTATCACCTCCATCCCCTAGCGATCGAAGATATCGCGATGGGGAACCAGCGCCCCAAAATCGAAGACTACCCTGCGACTCAAGGTTCCCCAGGCCGACTTTTTATTGTCACCCGGGTAGCCAGCCTCGATGGGGGCCAGATAGAAACCCATCAGATCAGTTTATTTCTAGGTCGCAACACCGTGATCACCTTTGTGGATGGCTCCTCCAATCTATTTGATGCCTTGATCAAGCGCATCGAGCATCCGGTTTCAAGGCTCAGAATCAAAGACGCAGGATTCCTCTGTCACGGACTCATTGACGCCATCGTCGACAGCTACTTCCCTGTACTCGAACACTTTTCAGGGTGCATTGGGGAGATTGAGGAAGATCTTTTGGATGATCCACAGCATTTCATGCTGCAGCGGGCGCATGCCGTCAAGCGGGGGTTGTTGTTGTTGAGACGGTCCATCTGGCCGATGCGGGAAGTGATTTCAAACTTACAGCGGGAGCGTCATGAGTGTCTTTCGGAGGAGACGCTGACCTATTTTCGCGATGTTTATGATCACTGCGTGCAGATTCTTGATATCAATGAAACCGCGCATGAAGTGGCGATCTCCTTGACCGAAACCTACATGTCGGTGGTCTCGAATCGGATGAACGAAATCGTTAAGGTCTTGACCATCATCAGTACCATCTTCATCCCATTGACCTTCGTGGCGGGTGTCTATGGCATGAACATGCCGATCCCTGAAAACCACTGGGAGTGGAGTTATCCTGTCTTTTGGATATTTTGTATTTTGATCGCCGGTGGGATGGTGGCCTACTTCCGGCGTCTTGGCTGGTTCTAGTCGTCAGATATCTCCAGTGGAAGATGGAGATAGCGTCGTAAAAGATCAAGGGCAAAGGCCGTCGCTGATTCTGATTGGCGCATTGCTGTCCCTCGAAGAGCTTTTTTTTCAATCATTACGCCTTTAGGGCCCGCTACAGCCAACCAACAGGGGAGGGTTTTTTGTTCCTCGGCCGATGGCTGTTCGCTGATTTCAAGGAGGAGGAGGGAGGTCATCGCCTCCGCTTTTTTGATGCGCTCCACCAGCTCGAAGACCCTCTCTTCCGTGAGAGTGTCCGTGGTCATCCCATAACGGGCTAGCCAGCTCACTTCATCTTTAAAGATCATCCCGCCCTGATAGCTCGGGATTTCTCCTAAACTTTGGGCCAGCCGCCCAGCGGCTCGGGATTCGACACTAAAAATGTGAAGCCCTTGCTTCGTGAGGGCCGCTAAGACCCGTTCCTTGAGATTTTTGGGGTAATGGCGGTGACGACGAATTCCGGTGACACCCTCTCCGATGACCTTGCAAAGCGAGGTGATGATGGCCTCCGCTTGATGGGCGTCAAAGCCTTGGGGAAATGTCAATTTGACCTGATTTTCAGGCCCGCCGGCACGAAAGCCAAGAATGACCTCCGGGGGTAGAGCAATGGGCGCAATCAGTTCTTGGAGCTGAGATTCACCGATACCGATGGTGTGAAGGATGACCCGGTGTTCAGGAAAAAGGGTCATGGTTGCCTTGAGTTTGGGTTCGATCCTTGCCTCAAACAACGCTTTCATTTCTCTTGGGACGCCCGGGAGAAAGAACATCTGGCATCCGTTCTCGACGATCCCAAAACCTGGAGCGGTGCCCCACGGGTTGTCGAGGCGCTCGGCATCTTTTGGGAGATACGCCTGTTTTTGGTTCACGGCCGGCATGGGGCGGTCAAGGCGCCGATACCAGTCTTCAATCTGTTCAAGCGCAATGGGGTCCAAGGTCAAGGGGCGATCGAAAGCTAGACTGATGGCCTCGGCGGTCAAATCATCGGAGGTGGGGCCCAGTCCTCCGGTGGATAGACACAAGTTGGCGCGCACACTCACGTCTCGAAATAGTTGGACGAGGTCATCGAGACGATCCCCGACACTGGTGTGGCGAGACACCTTGAAGCCCATCGAACTCAATTCACTGGCGAGCCAAGCGGCATTGGTATCGGCAATTTCACCGGTGATGACTTCATCTCCTTGGGAGAGGATTTCTGCGAGGGGCTGTGTCATGGCGTGGAGCTCATGGTCAGGAGGTGGGGTAAGTGGGTGACGGCCTTTCGCCAGAGGGGAAGCGTGAAGATTGCGCCAAGGGTCGTCAGCAAGACACTGAAGGCATAGAAGCTACCATCCAACCGGTAGCGATCACAATAAACCACGCCGAAGATCATGCAAGGCATCGCGGATTCAAGAACCAGCGCGGCAAGAAGGTCATCCCGAAACCCCAGATTCCAGCCTAACCAAAGGCCAAAAAGAGGGGCGATGACGAGTTTGGCGATCACGACAGCAAGCCCAAGAGGGACTTGGTGCCAATGCATGGCTCGCCCATTAAGAGACAATCCGAGGGTGATCAGCATCAGGGGAGCGACCGCTTCTGCGAGGGGTTCGAGAAAGGTTTGTACCGAAGAAGGGAGGTCGATGGAGGCACTCTTGAGGGCCCCTGCAAGACTGGCGCTCAGCAGCGGCGGATTGAGCAGTAAGGGTTTTAAGGGGAGCCGATCAGACGGGACCGAATCGCCGTAATGGCGGGCAATCATTAGGCCTAAGGTGAGGACCATGGGGAGGCTCGCAAAAATATCGAGATGAACAATGATCGCTCGTGCCATTGGGCCGTAAAGATGTTCAAGGAGAGGCAGTCCAAGGTAGGTGATGTTGGCAAAACCGACCCCAAGGACCACACCGCCGAGCTTGGCCGGGGGAATCTTGAAGGTTTTCCCCATGACGAGGCCAAGAATGATTCCAAAGAGGATGATGCCAAAACCAAACGCCATCATCTTGAGGGAGTCGACACCGAGGTCCAAAGACATCAATGTCAGAAAAACCAGGGCAGGGAGGAGGAGATTGAAGACCACGCTCGCTAAGACCCGCCGGGTATGATCGGCATCGAGGCCGTCGGGCTTTATAATACGCCACAGGAGTCCGATGAGGACCAGCACCCCCATTTTTCCGAGTATCAGGATCATGTGGAGCCCATCGCCGGATCGACTCCCCCTTTTAATCCGTCATCACGCTTCATATCAACGAATACACGCATTAGGAAACCCATGGTCATGAGTCATCTCCTGTCAACGAAACCCATTCCGAATCACCAGAGGCTCATTATGGCGCTTGATGTTCCGAGCATCGAGGAGGCTAAGCATCTGGTAGAGACGCTGGGTGACTCGGTCAGCTTCTACAAGGTTGGCCTTGAACTCTTTATGACTGGACAATACTATGAACTGATTGATTGGCTGAATGCGCATGATAAACACGTGTTTGCCGATCTCAAGTTCTTTGATGTTCCTGAAACCGTGGCCCGGGCGATTCGCGTTCTTTCCCAGCATGGGGTTGATTTTGCGACCATTCATGGCAATCAGGCCATCATGGAAGCGGCCGCTGCCGCGAAAGGCAATTTGAAGGTGCTTGCCGTGACGGTCCTCACCAGTATCGATCGGGGCGATCTCAAGGATCTTGGCTTTGAATGCGATGTCGAGAGCCTGGTGCTGTCAAGAGCGCGGCGAGCGCTTGAAGCAGGGTGCGATGGCGTTATTTCTTCAGGGCTTGAAGTCCCCAAGCTCCGCGCCAATATTGATCAGCAATTAATCGTTGTTTCCCCCGGAATCCGCCCCGTTGAGAATCGTCCAGCGGATGATCAAAAGCGCGTGGTGACGGTTCCGGAGGCCTTTTTGAATGGGGCTGATTATATCGTGGTGGGTCGGCCGATCCGAGATGCCCGTGATCCTCGGCAAGAAGCCCTCAAGATTCAGCGCCAAATCAACGAGGTATTTTCTAAGGGTGTTGGTGTTTAGGGAGCGGGTGACCGCCAAAAAGTTTCCTGTTGTTTCGAGATCACTCAAGACACCCATCTAACGAGACCATGATGAAAATAGTCGCCTCCTCTTTGCTTTTGATCGCCTTCACCGGTCCGCCAAGCGCCTCAGCCGCTGAAGCTGATTTCACTCCTTCACCGCATCAGGAAGCTGAGAAGGTCTCGGCAACGAAGCCCTTGGAAAAAAAGAATTCGAAGAGCTATTCTTTTTTTGAAGCAATGGGGAAGTCGATCTGGGGGGACGTCTATGCGCACCCTGAAGATTGGCAGGAATTATCCTACAGTGATTTCTTTTCCAAAGGCTGGGATCAGCCTTGGGTGAGTCCGCCGGATGGTCCTGGGGGCGCCCCGCGTCAAGGATGGCTTTTGGCCTATGAAGGCGTTTTCTACCGCCTCGGGATCGGTGTCTTTGGCTGGCAGCATCAGCTGGCAGGGCAAGGAGATGGCTATTCGGCCACCATGGTCAATTTCACCCCCATCAATCAGCGGCTTAATATTCAGACGGATATTCCGATGGTCTCCAATGATCTTCGCCATGACGGCGATCGCCAAACTAATATTGGCGACTTCAAAATACAGCCTCGCTTCCTTCTGTCCGAAAGCGAAAGCTTGACTCAGACGCTCAATATCAGTTTTAGAACGCCAACAGGAAACTCTGTTAATGGCGCAGGATGGGCCTCAGTCGCCCCTCAGTATCAGTTTTGGTCTAATCCCTGGAAGGGGCTCGTGGTTCGAGGCGGGACTGGGTTTACGGTTCCCTATGCGGGTGATATTCAAAAGTCAGGCACGCGAACCACGTATGATGGCAATCTGGCCATTGGTTACTACCTGACCCCTCATAACTATGCCCCCTTGATTGGGGATCTGGTGGGATATGTCGCAACCAATCTGACCCAGGTCATCGATAACCGGGGGCCGAGTAGTCGAACCTTTGTCAGTATTGGCCCCGGATTTCGCTCCCACGTGGCCGATAACTGGTATCTTTTGGGGGCCGTTGAAGTCCCTGTAACCTATCCACAGCCATACGATTATCAGGTCCTAGGTGGGATCATGAAGGTCTACTGATGGGTGCCATTGTTTTGGTATGTTGCGGCATTTCATTGGCCATGCCCTTTGGATATTAAAGGCCCGTGCCCCGTGTCGACCAAGGCTCATCAGCATTCATTGGTGAGGTTGCGATCTGATCGGTATGACCGTCTCTTAAACGCCCGCTTCAAAAAGCCGCTTTTCCATAAAGACACTCAAGGGATCGATTTTGTAGTCGCCGTGGGGCCCCCGCTCTTGATAACCCAGGCGCCGATAAAGCGCTAAGGCTTCGGTTTGTAGAACCCCCGTTTCAAGTCGAATCAGATCGATTCCTCGCTGTTGTGCTGCCTGTTCGAGAGCGGCAATGATCCCCTTTGAGTAGCCCAGGCCGCGGTATTTTTCAAGGAGAAAGACGCGCTTTATTTCCCCATAAGGCGGTTCGTTATCGGCGAATAGTTTGATCGCGCCGCAGCCAATGACTTCATCCTCCAAGTGGAGGCCTAAAAAAAAGACATGCGGCATGGAGAGGCCTTCAGGGCTCTCCAGATGATGGCTCTCAGGAGGATAGAGGCTGCCGAGATAGGTATCGGCTAAAGCCAGAAGATGCTCAGCGGCCCTGCTAAAGGGATCCAGTGGGGACAGGGAAAGGGGTTTTTGTAGACGTGACATCGGCGAAACCATCAGGATCGGCGATCGCCCACCTACAGGAGGCAAGGATCGCCGAAGAGTCTCCTCCTAGAAAGGAATGTCGTCGTCGAAATCAAGATCGGGTGAGGAGGTGGGGGTGTAGTTTGATTCTTGATTATTCCTAGGCGTTGCATCAAAGCCTTGGCTTCTGCCTTCAGCAGGTGCATTTTGCCGTGGCGCGCCGCCATCGCCAGCGCCTGCCCGGTCCAGCATCTGGAATTCCTGCGCCACGATTTCAGTCGTGTATTGGTCTTGGCCGTTTTTATCTTGCCATTTCCTGGTCTGAAGGCGGCCTTCAAGATAGAGCTTGCTGCCCTTTCTAAGATAGTCCCTGGCGATCTCTGCCGTCCGCCCGAAGACGACGACCCGGTGCCATTCGGTTCGTTCTTGAAGTTGTCCCTGTTGGTCCTTCCAGGCTTCACCCGTCGCAACCCTTAAGTTCGCGATGACGCTTCCATTGGGTGAGGTTCTGACTTCGGGATCAGCGCCGAGATTGCCGACAAGAATAACTTTGTTGACGCCGCGAGAGGCCATGGTTGACTCCTAAAACGTGAAGGGGGAGAAGAGGATGTCCCATTCTACGTCAAAGCGAACCCTCGATGGGTGTTGAAGGGTCCTTAGCGACAGCGACCGGTTTTGTAATTGATGCCATTTGGACATTCCGCATCAACCGCGGAGACCTTGTCGCTCGCGGGGGCATCAAACTTGGTGTAGGTCCCCCCACAACCCTGAAGGAAGCCGGCCAACAATAGAATGATGGAAAGGTGACTCATGAAGGATCTCAAAAAGAGAAGGGAGGTCCTGCCGAGCGGCAGGACCTTTAAAAGGCGACTTAGGATTGAAGATGTTTTAATACTTCATCGAGCATCTTCTTGGCGTCCCCGAAGAGCATTCGGTTGTTTTCCTTATAGAAGAGGGGATTGTCAACGCCTGCATACCCGGAGGCCATGGAGCGTTTCATCACGATGGAGTGTTTGGCCTTCCAGACCTCAAGAACCGGCATGCCGGCAATCGGGCTGTTGGGATCCTCTTGGGCACCCGGATTAACGATATCGTTGGCACCAATGACCATGACGACATCGGTCTCTGGGAAATCTTCGTTGATTTCGTCCATTTCGAGAACAATGTCGTAGGGAACGCGAGCCTCAGCAAGGAGGACGTTCATGTGTCCCGGCATCCGGCCAGCGACCGGGTGGATCGCAAAGCGGACATCCACGCCTTTTTCTCTTAGAAGCTTGGTGATTTCCTGAACGGTATGCTGCGCCTGGGCAACCGCCATCCCGTAACCGGGTACCAGGACCACGTGACGGGCATTCCGAAGGAGTTCAGCGGTCTCTTCGGAGCCGATGGGGGTGACTTCACCTTCAGGAACGACACTGCTGCTAGCGGGTGAGGTGCCGCCACCCGTACCAAAGCCACCGGCAATCACCGAGAGGAAGTGGCGGTTCATGGCCCGGCACATGATGTAAGACAGGATGGCGCCTGATGATCCGACCAGAGCGCCGGTGACAATCAGAAGATCATTGTTCAGCATGAAGCCCGTCGCCGAGGCCGCCCAACCGGAGTAGCTGTTTAGCATCGAAACGACGACCGGCATGTCGGCACCACCAATCGCCATGACCATATGAATGCCGAAAACGACGGCGATGCCGGTCATCACGTAAAGGGGGAGTAAGCCTTCGTGGCCCTCTACCCCCAAGAACCAATGGCCCACCCCGATGGCTGCCACCAACAAGCTCAGATTGAAAAGGTGGCGGCCGGGGAGGGTGATCGGCTTGCCAGTGATCTTCCCCGATAGTTTGCCAAAAGCAATCACAGAGCCTGCAAACGTCACCGCACCAATCAGCACACCGATGTAGATTTCCACCTCATGGATGGTTTTCTCTACCCCGATCAAGGTGGTCTGAGGATCCATGTAATTGGCATAGCCGACAAGGACTGCAGCCAGCCCCACCAGGCTATGCATCAGTGCCACCAGTTCGGGCATTTCGGTCATTTTGACCTTCTTGGCGGCATAGATGCCGATGCTAGCCCCAATCAGGATGGCGATCACCAAAGGCTGATAGCCGGTGGCGGTCACATGCGGGCCGGCGATGGTCGCCAACATGGCAATACTCATCCCGAGGATGCCGTAGAAATTACCCTTACGGGCTGTTTCTGGGTTTGAAAGGCCGCCAAGACTCAAGATAAAGAGGATGGTCGAGGCGATATAGGAGACGGTAACGAGACCTTCAGAAAACATGATGATGGCTCCAGTGATTATTTTCTGAACATGCTGAGCATGCGCTGGGTCACCCAGAAGCCGCCGGCCATGTTGATGGAGGTAAGAACCAAGGCAATCCCGGCCAGGATGGCGATTTCAGGCGATGAAATCTGGACCAGGGCCCCGATCGCGATGATGCTGGAGATGGCGTTGGTAACGCTCATCAGCGGAGTATGAAGCGCTGCTGTGACATTCCAAATCACCATATAGCCCACAAAACAGGCGAGGACAAACACCGTAAAGTGTGCCATGAACGCAGCTGGCGCGTTGGCGCCGACCCACCAGAAGAGAAGCCCGAGAAGCGCGAATTTGAGAACGCTTTGAGCCCAGGCTGGGAGCAAGGGAGGCTTGACCTCCTTGACCACAGGCGCTGAAGGTTCCACTTTCGGCTTGGCGGCGGAAACGGCAATGGGGGGTGGTGGCCAGGTAATGGCGCCATCCTTGATCACGGTTGCCCCCCGAATCATTTCATCGTCCATGTTGACGGTGATTTCTCCGTCTTTTTCTTTGCAAAGCTCCTCAAGTAGCCGCAAGAGATTCGTTGCGTAAAGGGTCGATGACTGACGCGCTAGACGGCTTGGAAGATCGGTGTATCCGACAATGGTGACCCCATGCTTCACGACCACTTGCCCGGGTTCTGTCAGTTCGCAATTACCGCCTTGTTCTGCGGCGAGATCGACAATGACACTGCCAGGCTTCATCGACTCGACCATCTCTCGGGTAATCAAGCGAGGTGCTGGCTTTCCGGGAATGAGTGCGGTGGTGATGATGATGTCGACGTCCTTGGCCTGATTTGCATAAAGCGCCATCTGAGCTTTTTGGTAAGCCTCGCTCATCACCTTGGCATAGCCACCTGCGGTAGAACCTTCTTCCTGGTAATCCACATCGACAAACTCAGCGCCCATCGATTTGACCTGGTCCTTGACCTCGGGTCTTGTATCGGAGGCTCTGACAATCGCACCAAGGCCATTGGCCGCGCCAATCGCGGCAAGCCCCGCGACCCCGACCCCAATGATAAAGACCTTCGCGGGGGGGACTTTGCCGGCAGCCGTGATCTGGCCGGTAAAGAAGCGACCGAATTCATGTGCGGCTTCAATCACCGCGCGGTAGCCCGCGATGTTGGCCATCGAACTCAGAGCATCAAGCTTTTGAGCTCTGGAGATACGGGGGACACTGTCCATGGCGATGACCGTCGCTTTGCGGCCTGCCAATTGATCCATTAAAGGTGCATTCTGGGCCGGCCAGATAAAGCTGACCAGGTGTTGCCCTTCCCGGAGAGATTGTGTTTCATCGACACCCAGATCGGGATAGTGGGCGGGTCCTCTGACCTTGAGGATGATGTCCGCTGTTGACCAGACACTGTCGCGATCGGCGATCTTGCAGCCCACCGCCTCGTAGGCGTCATCGGTGAAGTTAGCTTGAGCGCCGGCATCATGTTCGATGGTCACAGCGAAGCCGAGCTTGATGAGCTTTTCGGCGACTTCGGGGACGGTCGCCACCCGTTTTTCTCCGGGATGAAGCTCTTTGGGAACACCAATACGCATACACGTTTCTCCTCGTTATAATAAGAAGTTGTGAGGGCCGAAGGGCTCTCACCACCCCATAATTTATGGTTATTGACGGATTAATCGATCGAAGCCTCTGGGTATTGATTGTAGCGACCTTATCCGGCTTTAGGGGCAAAAGCAGGGGGGCTCAGGCTCAAAACGGGCCCAAGGATCGGTTATCCTCACTAGGACGCATCCTATGTAATGGAATTGACT
>CAILMG010000272.1 GCA_903835265.1 uncultured Methylococcus sp. | reverse complement strand
CCTGGCCATCGTCTCGATGGTGATCTATTCGGCGATGGGACCCCTCTTTGCGAAGCTCATACAGCCCTTGATTGATGGGAGTCTGGTTCAAAACGACCCGGCAACCCTCCGCATCGCCCCCCTCATTCTCATCGGCCTCTCGATCGTTCGGGGCCTTGCAGGCTTTGGGAGTGACTACTTTTCTGGCTGGATCACCCGCCGGGTCGTCACAGACCTTCGACAGGACATGTTTGACCAGTTTCTTCAGCTTCCCTCGGCCACCTACGATCGTTCCTCATCTGGTGAAATGATGTCGCAACTGCTCTTCAATACCGAGCAAGTTGCAGAATCACTGACCAATGGCCTCATGGGTATTTTTAGAGACGGGCTCACCATCTTAGGACTGATCGCCTTGATGGCTTATGAAAATGTGACCCTTTCTATGGTCATGTTAGTCGTTGGCCCTCTCCTTGGGATCAGTGTTAGCAAGATCAGCCGAAGCTTTCGTAACATCAGCCGCCGCATCCAAGAATCGATGGGCCATGTAGGGAGCGTCGCTCAGGAAGCGATTGACGCCCAGCGCATCGTCAAGGTGTTCAATGGCCGGCTTTATGAATCTAAAAAATTCCACCTCGAAAATGAGCGGAATTTCAGCCGCTACCTCAAACGCATCGCGACTGAAGCGGGTGCAGGTTCTTTGATCCAGCTGATCTATATTTCAGGGTTTGCTGCGGTCCTTTATGTGGTCTCTCTTGAAAGCGTAAGGGCGACCATCACCCCAGGGAGTCTCATTGCCTTCATCGCCGCCATGTCGATGCTGATGAGCCCCATCAAGCGGGTGGCCAACCTCGCCAATGTCCTTCAGCGCGGCATAGCGGCAGGCGCCAGCATCTTTGAGCTTCTAGATTCAGAACGAGAGCAAGATCAAGGCACCCAAATCCTCAAAAATAGGGGAGGCGATATCGAATTGAGAGAGGTTCGCCTCACTTATGGCACCAAGGATGAGCTTGTTCTTAAGGGCATCAATCTCATTATTCCTAAAGGAAAAACCATTGCGCTGGTGGGTCACTCGGGTAGCGGTAAAACCTCCTTGATCAGGCTCCTCCCTCGACTCTATGACCCGACATCGGGAGATATCTTGATCGATGGCATCAAGCTTCAGGCGATCACCCTTAAAAGCCTTCGCCAGCAGATGGCTTATGTCGGGCAGGAAGTGACCCTCTTCAACGATACCATCGCCAATAACATTGCCTATGGGAGTCAGGACAAGGCAACACCTGAAGCCATTATCGAAGCCGCGAGGGCCGCTCACGCTCTTGACTTCATTGAGGGCCTCCCACAAGGCTTCGACACCGAAGTCGGGGAACAGGGCATTGTGCTCTCAGGCGGTCAACGCCAACGGATCGCCATCGCGCGCGCATTACTTCGGGACGCGCCGATCCTCTTACTCGATGAAGCGACCTCTGCGCTTGACACCGCATCCGAGCGACACGTTCAAGAAGCCCTTGAAACCCTGATGAAGAACCGAACCACGCTAGTGATCGCGCACCGCCTATCCACTATTCGGAATGCCGATCGGATTGATGTGATGCGTCAAGGCCTTATTATCGAATCAGGAAACCACCAGGAACTCCTTGATCGTCAGGGCCATTATGCGGAACTCTATCGGCTTCAATTTGGCGGGATACCAGAGGAGCAGGCTTAAAGTAGACGCTAAAACGCCTTTTTTGCCGAATTTTGGATGGGAGAGATTGCGCTTTTCAATTGG
>CAILMG010000271.1 GCA_903835265.1 uncultured Methylococcus sp. | reverse complement strand
CTTGACAGGTATTCCATGCTATTTGATCCCAACCTGATTCCGACGACGTTCGATCTGGTGCATTTGACGCTGGCCGTCGTGGCTGCCTTTTTGGCCCTTCTTTCTATGGTCCTCGGCTCGCTCTGGGCCAAAGCGTCGACGCAAAGGCCCTCAAAAGCCGAACCGGCGCCCCTGATCACGCCCGCTCCAGTGCTGAGAGCAGCCCCTGATGATGGCGCCCTGGTCTTTTTAAGTCTTCTGCAGCAGGAGGCTCGTTTTATCGATTTTGTGGAAGAAGATCTTTCCCATCATGCCGACGCCGACATCGGTGCGGCAGCCCGGGTCGTCCATGCAGGATGCCAGAAGATATTCCGCCAACACCTTGAGCTTCAACCCATCCGCCTTGAGGCGGAAGGCTGTGCCATCGAATTGCTAAAGGGGTTTGATGCCTCTTCGATCCGATTGAGTGGTCAGGTGGTGGGTGAGCCCCCGTTCAAGGGGGTCTTGGTGCATCCGGGCTGGCGTGCACAGAGCATTCGGCTGCCGCAGCTTGGAGAGCGGCATGATGTCAGGATTTTGGCGCCCGCGGAGGTTGAGCTTTGACCGAGCCCCGCTTCGCGGTGGGTATCGATCTTGGGACCACTAACAGTGTGGTTTCAGCGGTACGACTCGATACCGCCTCCGCCGATAAGGCCCCGGTCGAACTCCTCCCTATCCCCCAGTTGACAGGGCCTGGAACGGTCGAATCCCGTGATCAGTTGCCGTCTTTCCAGTATCAAGCGCATCGAGAGGAAATCGCTGAGGCAGACGTTATCCTGCCCTGGGATTCAAAACCCCGCGTGATCCTGGGGGAATGGGCCAGAATGCTCGGTAGCAAGACACCGATTCGACTGGTGGGTAGCGCTAAGAGCTGGTTGTCTCATCAGGCCGTCAATCGGCGATCCGCAATCCTTCCGAGTCAAGCGCCAGAAGAGGTTCCAAGAATATCGCCACTCGAAGCCTCCACCGGCTATCTGCGTCACCTTAAAGAGGCTTGGAATCATGCGCATCCCGAGGCGCCGCTGATCGATCAGACCGTGGTGCTTACCGTTCCTGCTTCGTTTGACCCTGCGGCCCGGGACTTAACGGTGGAGGCGGCCGAGGCGGCTGGGCTTCCTCGGCCGGTGCTACTTGAGGAGCCACAGGCTGCCTTTTATAGCTGGCTTGAGGCCAGTGAGGGGCGCTGGCGGGAATCGATTCGCCCGGGTGAAATCATTTTGGTCGTGGATGTCGGGGGAGGGACGACGGACTTTTCACTGATTGCTGTCGGTGAGGCGGCGGGTCTACTCACGCTCGAGCGGGTGGCTATTGGGGATCATATCCTCCTGGGTGGCGACAACATGGACCTTGCCCTGGCCTATGGTCTGAGGACGAAGCTTGAAGCCGAGGGACGGCGTCTTGAATCCTGGCAGGTTCTAGCCTTGACTTACGCCTGCCGGGAAGCCAAGGAAGCGCTTCTTTCGGATGCGACGCTCAGTGAAGTGGCCATTGTGGTCCCAAGCCGCGGCGCTTCTTTGATGGGAGGGCTTTTGAGAACGCGGCTGACCCAGGAAGAGGTGACCGGCGCCCTCGTTGAGGGATTCTTCCCCTCGCTCGACGTGCATCTGGTGGAATGGAGCCATCACGCGCGCACCGGGTTAACGACCATGGGGCTCCCCTACGCTCAGGATCCGAGAATCACGGCTCATTTGGCGGTTTTTTTGCGTCGCCAGCTCGAAGCACTCAAGGGAACCCAAGAGGTCTCGCCGTCAGGGCCTGGTGGCTCTTTTATTCAGCCGACGGCGGTTTTACTGAATGGCGGGGTTTTTCGCTCCGAGCGGCTTCGCCAGAAGCTTCTTGAGGTCTTAAATCGCTGGCTTTTAAACGATGAGGCGGCCCCTGCACGACTGTTGGAGGGTGCTGATCTTGATCTGGCCGTGGCTCGGGGTGCTGCCTATTATGGCTGGGTCCGTCAGGGTCCTGGGGTCCGTATACGAAGCGGGACGGCAGCGGCCTATTATGTCGGCGTTGAGAGCAGTATGCCTGCCGTACCGGGCTTTGCAGCGCCCCTTGAAGCCCTCTGCATTGCGCCATTCGGAATGGAGGAAGGGAGCGAGGCGGCGCTGCCGCCGATGGAATTTGGGGTTGTGGTCGGAGAGCCGGTGCGCTTCAGATTTTTTTCTTCTAAGGTTCGACGTGATGATGAAGTGGGTACCCGGCTGGATGGGTGGCCTCTCGGCGATCTCGAGGCGTT
>CAILMG010000270.1 GCA_903835265.1 uncultured Methylococcus sp. | reverse complement strand
TCTCTTTGAGCCTTCTGGGTACCTTCTTGGTCCGCTCCGGCGTACTGACCTCGGTCCACGCCTTTGCTTCAGACCCTTCGCGAGGCCTTTTCATCCTGGTCTTCCTGGCCCTGGTCGTCGGCAGCTCGCTGCTGCTTTATGCCCTTAGAGCCCCATCCATTCGTGACTCTGCGCACTATGCCTTGATCTCAAGGGAAAATCTTCTCTTGATTAATAACATTCTCTTAGTCACGGCCGCCGCCAGCATTCTCCTCGGAACCCTTTACCCCTTAGTCCTCGACGCCCTTCAGTGGGGCAAAATCTCGGTAGGACCCCCATACTTCAGCAATGTCTTTGCCCCGCTGATGGCCCCCGTCATTTTACTGGCCGGGATCGCGCCACTGTTTTCCTGGCGGGAAGCAAAGCTGAGTAAGGTCTTTAGAAAAATTCGCTGGTTGGCGCCTGTGGCCTTGACCCTTGGCGTCATCACCACCGCACTCTTTTGGGATCTTAAAGAGATCAAAGTGATCGCGGGTCTCAGCATGGCCTTCTGGCTCATCGGCGGCACCCTTTTGTCGCTCTGGAGTCGTATCCAACTGCGCAGCAGCCTTGTTGAAGGCCTTCAATCCCAGAGCCTTAGCTCTTATGGCATGACCATGGCACACTGTGGCATTGCGGTCTTTCTGGTCGGGTTGGTTCTTTCTGATCGCCATAGTGTCGAAAAAGTGGTTCGCCTGGCCCCGGGGGACACCGCGGCTATTGGGGCCTACGATTTCACCTTTAAGGGGATCAAGACCGTCGATGGCCCCAACTTTAAGGCGCAGGAGGGCCTCTTTGAGGTTCGTTCCAAAGACCGGGTCATTACCGAACTGAAACCCCAGAAACGGAGTTACCGCGTCCAACGCAACACCATGACTGAAGCCGCCATTGACCCCGGCGTGACCCGTGATCTCTATGTGGCCCTCGGTGAACCGCTCGATGCGGGAGCTTGGAGCGTGCGCCTTTATTACAAGCCCTTTATTCGCTGGATCTGGTTCGGCGGTCTTTTTATGATGATGGGCGGTTTGTTGGCATTACTAGACCGTCGCTATCGACGGCATAAAATGGACCCGATGGTGCCTGCCTGAATGCAAGGGCCACCAAGGATCCGTCTTGACCCACCCCGATAACCTCAAGAACTATGCGCTTTCTGATCCCCCTCGGTGTTTTTCTGGTGATGGTCATTTTTCTCGCCATCGGCCTCTCTCTTGATCCGAGAAACATACCCTCACCTTTGATTGGAAAACCAACCCCGACGTTTCACCTCGCCGAGGTCTCGGAACCTTCGAAAACGCTCACGCCTGAAAGCTTTCGTGGCCGAGTTATTCTCCTCAACGTCTGGGCCTCCTGGTGCGTCTCTTGCCGGCAGGAACATCCGGTGCTCTTGGATCTTGCCAAACGGCGGGCGGTCCCCATCTTTGGCCTCAACTACAAAGACCAGTCAGCGGCCGCCAAAGACTGGCTTTCAAAGTTTGGAAATCCCTATGAGGCGAGTGGCTTCGATCAAGACGGGCGCGTGGGTATTGACCTTGGGGTCTATGGCGTCCCAGAAACCTTTGTGATTGATAAAAAAGGTCTTATTCGAATGAAACATACAGGACCTGTCACCCCACAAGCCCTTGAAAAGGAGATCCTGCCGTTGGTTCTGCGCCTCAACCAGGAGCCCTGATGAAAACACTGATCCTTTTGCTGTTGGCGCTGGCAGGGTCATCGCCCCTTTTCGCGACCGAGATCCGGGAGTTCGCTGATCCTGACAAGGCCGCGCGCTATGAGCGCCTGATTGGCGAACTCCGCTGCTTGGTTTGCCAAAACCAATCCCTCGCGGACTCCGATGCCGACTTAGCTCGAGATCTTCGCAACGAGGTCTATGAGATCATAGAGACTGGACAAAGCGAGGAAGAGGCCATCCGCTTCCTGACCGATCGCTATGGTGATTTTGTGCTTTACCGCCCACCCATTAAACCGATGACCCTCTTGCTATGGGGCGGCCCCTTGCTGATCCTTCTTTTTGCAGGCGTTATCGGCTGGCGCTACGCCGCTCAGCGAAAACTCGAGGCTATAAGGACCTTCAGCGAGGCCGACCGAGACAAGCTCGAGCGTCTGAAAAAACATCTGGATGACCCCCATTAAGCCGACCGGCATGCCGTCATCAAGTCCCCACCTCGAACATCTCATCACGCTATGATTACCTTTTTGCTGATTGCCGTTCTGCTTCTGCTTCTGGGTTACCTCTTCTTCATCCCTGCATGGAGGGGCAAAGGGGCAAGCGCCCCCAAGGGACGCGATCAATTGAACTGGGCGCTTCATCTCGAGCGACAGGCCGATCTGGCCCGCGAAGGCGCCCTGGGTGATGACCTTGATCGCCTCAAGGATGAATCCGAACGAAACCTCTTGGATGACCTCGAACAAGCAGAAACCGCCATTCCCGGAAAGAACCCCACCCAGGGCCGGCGAACACTCCTCACCGCCTTGACCCTGATCCCCGTGCTCGGAACATTCATCTACCTCACTTTGGGTCGCCCTGAGCTTCTAGAGAACCCTCCTCAGGCTGCCCAGGAATCAGCCCGCGAGGCGATTAAAGCGTTGGCGAGTCGACTCACGGAAAAACCCGATGATCTTCAGGGCTGGATCCTCCTCGGCCGCTCTCTTCAGACCACGCAGCGACCCCAGGAAGCAGCCAAAGCCTTTGAAATGGCGATGAAGTTGGACCCTGAAGACCTCGACATCCAAGTCTCCCTCGCTGAATCATTGGCCGAAGTTCAGGACGGACGGCTGCAAGGACGGCCTATCGAGATGGTTCGGAACATCCTTCAGAAAGACCCCAAACACAAGCTGGCACTTTGGCTCTCGGGTCTTGAGTCCGCACAATCGGGTGACAATCAAGGCGCACTCAAAAGCTGGAGAATGCTCAGGGCCGAATTTACCCCGGGGAGTGAAGAAGCGATCGAGCTTGATGGCTATATCCAGCAGCTTGATCCGAAGGCCTCCAGTAGCGCCCCAGTGGCGCAAAAGCCTCAAGGAAAATCGATCAAGGTTCGGGTGCAGCTCGCCAAAGAACTTTCCTCCAAAGCAGACCCCAACGACACAGTATTTATCTTTGCAAAAGCGGCTGAAGGTCCTCCGATGCCGCTCGCTGTGGTCCGAAAAACCGTCAAGGACCTTCCGATCGAGGTCCAGCTGGATGACAGCATGTCGATGATGGCCGGGATGAACCTCTCGAGCTTTGAGCGGCTCCTCATCGGCGCCCGTATTTCAAAATCGGGGCGTCCGGTGGCGACAACCGGAGATCTTGAAGGTCTCACCGAACCGTTGACACCAGCCCAAGGGACCCGCTACGACATCACGATTGGGAGGGTGATCCCCTAAGCCTTCCGCCCTTGAGGGCCCCATAACCAAGCAGCGCCCCTCACCCCACTGGAATCGCCATGGACAGGGGGTAACAGTGGGGTGATCACCTGATCAGAAAAGATGTAGCGGCCCCAAAGGGCAGGAATGCTCCTGTAAAGTCGGTCACAATTAGAAAGACCACCCCCGAGAACGATCACATCAGGATCCATCAGGTTGATGACATGGGCCAAGGCCCTCGCCAGTCGATCCTCGTAGCGCCAAAAGGTCGCCTCAGCTTCCGGATCCCCTTTGGCAACCGATTCAAGAATTGCCGGGGCTTTGAGCTTCAATCCCGTCTTTGCTTGATGATCCAAGGCGAGACCTGGTCCTGACAGGAACGTTTCGATACAGCCTCTTTTGCCGCAATAACAAGGAGGACCCGGATACTCCTCAAGGCTCATCCAAGGAAGTGGATTATGGCCCCACTCACCCGCGATGGCATTAGGTCCCTGCAAGAGCTGGCCACCGACCACAATCCCCCCTCCAACCCCGGTCCCAAGAATGACACCGAACACGATGCCATAGCCTTTTCCGGCGCCATCAACCGCCTCTGAGAGGGCAAAACAATCGGCATCATTGGCCATTCTGACCGGCCGCTTTAAACGGATCTCAAGATCTTCTCGAAGCGGCCGCCCATTCAAGCAAATAGAATTGGAATTCTTGATCGAGCCGGTGAGTTTAGACACCGCACCCGGGGTCCCAATGCCAAGGGTTCCAGACGTCCCAAGGCTCGCTTCCGCCTGCTGAACCAACTGGACCATCCCATCGAGCGTCGCCAGATAATCCCCTTGAGGCGTTGCCATCCGCTCCCTAAAGACCTCAAGGCCCGAGTCATCAAGGGCGATCAACTCTATCTTGGTCCCGCCAAGATCAATCCCAAAACGCATACCAGAACCTCCCACCAACCGATCAATCAAAATGAATCTGCGCCTCAGGAATCTGAGGCTCTCGTCCCGCCATCAGATCTGTTAGAAAGGTCCAAAAGACCTCCGCTGAAGGGGGACATCCCGGAAGAAAATAATCCACCTTCACCACTTCATGGATCGGTCGAACACGATCTAGCAATAAAGGCAATTCGGGATCATTGGGGATTTGAGGTGAATCAATGCCCACAGCCACAAGGTAAGACTCTTCAAGACATTCTTTTAAAGGGATATGGTTCCTCATCGCGGGAATCCCGCCATTGATAGCACAGGCTCCGACGGCGACCAGAATCTTGACGTGGTCTCTGAATTCTCGAAGGGTTGAGACATTTTCGGCGTTACAAAGTCCCCCCTCGATCAAACCGACGTCGACATGCTCACCCAAGTGCTTGATATCAGTGAATGGGCTGCGGTCGAACACCACGTGCTCACACAGTGTAAAAAACCGCTCATCGATATCGAGAAATGACATATGACAGCCAAAACAACCGGCCAGCGAGGTCGTGGCAATACGGATCTTATGAGTCATCAAATCAGTCACCCTGATCCTCCTGAAGAAGGGCCGCCTGAATCGGATGATGATCATATCGCCTCTGCCCGATGGGCTTTTCATAGGCCGTATGTTTGATCAAGATCGCCCCGACGGGGCAGACATGCGCCGCCCGGTCCGACACCTCGATCAGAGTATCCACCAAGGCACCACTTTCAGCAGCGACCACCAGATGGCTCTCCATCCCTCGCCCAGCGATACCAAACACCGACTTACCATCCATATCCCGGCTCGCCCTAACACAGAGCTCACACAAGATGCAGCGGTCAAGATCCAACATGATGTCAGGATGCGATGCATCGACCCGCCGCGCTGGATAGAAATGGGGAAAGTGGGAATCGAGCATTCCAAGGCCGTAAGCGGTTGCCTGCAATTTACAGTGACCTGATATTTCGCAGCCCGGGCAAAAATGATTCCCCTCGACAAACAGCATCTGCGTGATACGGGTTCGTAGCTGGTTTAATTCAAGGGTTTTATTCAGGACCTCTTGGCCTTCGGCCGCGGGCAGGGTACAGGCTGAAGCAAAACGCCCATTCACCTTGACAGTGCAGAGCTTGCAGCTCCCATGAGGCTTAAAGTCCGGATGGTGACAGAGGTGGGGAATATAAACGCCTGCTGCCGCTGCGGCCTCCATGATGGTCTGGCGAGGGTCAAAGGAAAGTTCGACCCCATCGATGGTCAGCGTCTTTTGATCCATGCCTTTCCTCTGAGTGAATAGAACATCATGGCTCATCCCGATTGAGTGAGATGCGCGTGAGCATCCTCTCTTCCTGTCATTTGACGGGACACCTCAAGGGCGCCATCAAGATCAAAACCCGGCTCAAAAAAAAGGGTTTTCAACCGTTCCTGATATCGCTCCGGAAATCGCTCGAGGGTCTGCATCAAAGGATGAGCAGCCGTTTGACCGAGGCCACAGTGGCTTGTGTTCTTGACGATGGCCGCCAATTGGGTCATCTCGATAAGATCATGTGGGGTTCCATGGCCTTCAGCAATCTTGTCAATCAATTGCCCAAGAAGAGACGTTCCAACCCTACAGGGGGTACAAAACCCACAGCTTTCGTGGGCAAAAAAATGGGTGAAGCTCCGGGCAATCGCCACCACATCCCGCGCCTGGCTGAAAACCATCATCGAACCACCCGTCGGAAGATCCTCAAACCCCAGTATTCGCTCAAATTCATCTGGACCAATAAAAGTCCCCGATGGCCCACCCACCTGAACACCCATCGGATCATCGGCCCCACAACGACGGAGTAGATCGCTCACCGGCGATCCAAAAGGAACCTCGTAAATGCCGGGCCGTTCACAATCCCCCGACACACTCAGAATTTTGGTGCCACTCGATTCGGGGGTCCCTACACTTAAAAACCAATCCGCCCCATAGGCCATGATTCTTGCGGCAGCCGCAAACGTTTCGACGTTATTGACGACCGTGGGCTGTCCGAGGTAACCGTGAGTCACCGGGTAAGGAGGGCGATTTCTGGGATGTCCCGGCTTCCCTTCAAGGGATTCAATCAGTGCCGATTCCTCACCGCAGATGTAAGCCCCTGCGCCAAGATGAATCTCTATGTCGAAATCAAAACCTTCGACGCCGAGGATATTTCTTCCAAGAAGCCCTCTCAAGCGGCGGACCTTTAGGCCCCTCAGTAACGAGTCGAGAAGATAGCGGTACTCGCCTCGAAGATAGATAAAACCATGCTGAGCCCCAATGGCCTTCGCACAAACGGTCATGCCTTCAAAAACGTCCTGCGCATTCCGGCTGAGAAGGACCCGATCTTTGAAGGTTCCAGGCTCCCCCTCATCGGCATTACAGACCACATATCGAGCGATGGTGGGGTCACCGGGGACGGCCCCTTCTTCACCCTCATAACAGAATCGCCACTTGGCCGCTGTTTTGAATCCCGCGCCGCCCCGTCCCCGAAGCCCAGAACGATCGATCTCAGAAAAAATATCGGCAGGATGAAGCGTCAACGCTCTCTCAAGAGAGGCTCCCAAAGGCAACTCCCCCTCGAGAAGCAAACCCGCGAGTTGAACCTGATCCTCGACCTTAAACCAATTTTTCGGCCAGGTATCAAGATCCATCCCCTGATCAATGAAATCGGCCATCTGGACAATCCGATCGCCATCAAGACGGGTCAACACATGACCATTCACCAATGCCGCAGGGCCTTGGTCTGAAAGGCCCGTGCACGAAGTCAGATGAATACTGACCGCGTCATCAACGCGGGTCTCTCCAAGCTTAACGCCGAGACGCTGACAAAGGCGCGCCGCTAGATCGCGGCTTCCAAGAAGATGATCGGTCACCGAGTCACTGAATCGGACATCAAATCGGCCGACGGAAGTGACACTCAGAAAACGATAGAACTCAACGACGGCCTCTACCTGCGTTCTTGGAAGATGGAGCATTCCGGCAAGCGCCGTCATGATCCGAGGCGGCACATGGCGAAAGCGCATTTGAACGTCAATCAGGATCTGCAGCAGTGAGGTGGCCTGACCGCCATGACGATCCACGATCTCACACAGCATCGGCACCTCCTCCCCAGAAAGCGAGGACAGACCGTCCGATTGCGCGTTCATCCTCTTGATCCGAGACCCAAGATCCATCCCTCATCCCCCTGTTCAACCCAGGTATCCGCTAGCAACACCCCTTCACGCAGAACCACTATAACGAGAGCGGGTTAAAAAAACACCTCTAGGAGCAGGGGAATGCGATGATGGACATCACGCTCATCCCTGAGCCTTTTTCAAGAGCTCCGACGCGATCCTTGAGTTCCATTACAATTGAACCTGATGGCAGGCGAAGGCCGGCACCCCATAAAGCATCCCGCAACAGCGATAAGCTCCCGAGGCACGCATGAAAAGCTGGCAACGATTGATCACTCTTCTAGGACTGGCCCTCATAGGCCTTGGCGTACTGGGTCTTGTGGCAGGCGTCGTCTTTACCGATCTGATTACCAGCTTCTGGTGGCACAGCGAATTGGGCTATACCCATTTTTTTTGGCTAAAGCTTCTCTATCGCTACATTATTGCAGGCTCGATCACCCTCTTCTTCTTCCTGCTGTTCTTTCTGAACTTCCTCGCCGCATCCAGCTATCTTGGCGTCGACAATGCCTGGCTCGCGGCGATGAGCCAGCGAGAATTCAATCGACGCCAGAAAGTTCTGCACCTCTTTCAAACCGGTTCGATGAAGGTCTATGCCCCATTAGCCCTAGTCCTCGCGATAGGCATCGCAATGCCTTTCTATACGGACTGGCACAGTGCTCTTCTGTTTATTTTTGGCCCCCATGCAGGTCTCAAGGATTATTTCTTTGATCGGGATATCAGCTTTTATCTGTTCTCGTTCCCGGTCTTTCAGTTGATTCAAAAAGAAATGCTCATCGCCTCCTTGATTCTCTCAGGAGCGATGGCCATCCTTTATTTCTTTGAGCATCGATTACTCGCCGGTCAAAAGAAAGAATGGGCACAGGGTCCCAAGATTCATTTGAGCAGTCTCGTCCTCGTCAACGCTCTGATTATCGCCTGGGGATTTCTTCTCGAGCGGTATGATCTTCTCTATACCGAAGACCATGAACCACAATTCTTTGGTCCAGGGTTCCTCGAGACGGACTACTACCTGCCGCTGATTTGGCTCTCCATCATCAGCCTCATCGGCACCACCCTCGCAGGGCTCTGGTTGGTCCACCAGCGAAAGGGGCGGATGCCGCTCATGATTTTTTCCTTGCTGTTTGTCAGTTCGATCGGGCTGCGTCACATCGAGAGCATTCCTCAGTTAGTCGATCGATTTATCGTTCAACCTAATCCGGTCAAATCAGAACGCGCGCACATGGAAGGTAATATCGATGCGACCCTCAAAGCCTATGACCTAACAAACATCATCAACATTGATATCACCCCAGGTCTTCCCGATGAGGATGTCCTCGACCCAGAACTAAGATCCCATCTCTACAACATCCCGGTGTGGGATCCAGAGTTTTTGGATGACGTCTACCAGCAACTGCAGGGTATCAGGCCCTATTACCACTTCACGGACGTCGACGTCGATCGCTATATGATCAACGGCCGCCTGGAGCAGGTGAACCTTGCGGCGCGCGAAACCAATCTTCGCCTTTTGCCGGAACCCGCTCAGAACTGGGAAAACCTGCATCTGCGCTATACGCACGGCTATGGCGCTGTTGCAACGCCGGCTGCGCAGGATGGCCAGACCCCCATGCATTGGTATCTCAAAGACTTGACCATGTCCTCGAACACCACGTTCGATGCCATTGAGCGCCCCGACATCTACTATGGCGAAGAGAATCTGACCTACGCCATTGTCCCGAACAAACTAGATCTCGTCGGCATTCCAAGTGCTGATGAACAATCCAGCTTCAATTACACCGGCCGTGGCGGCGTCCCCATCAGTTCTCTTTTCAGAAAGTTATTGTTTGCTCTTTATTTTCGTGATGAACAGCTCTTTTTCTCGGTCAACATCACCGGTAATAGCCGGGCGCTCTTTCATCGCAACATCATTGAACGGGTCAAGGAGCTCACACCCTTCCTGAATCTTGACCATGATCCCTACATCGTGATCACTCCAAAACGGATTTTCTGGGTGCTCGATGCCTACACCACGTCCAATTGGTATCCAGGATCAAAGCGCTCGGCCACCCGATTTAATCGGGACCAGGAAGACCAGCCCTTCAACTACATCCGAAACTCCGTCAAAATCATCGTGGATGCCTTTGATGGGAGCGTCGACTATTACGTCAGCGATACCCGTGATCCCATTATTCAGGGATATCGCAATGCCTATCCTGGCCTGTTCAAGGATATCGGTACCATGCCCCCCGCTCTTTCGAGTCATCTCCGCTACCCCAAAGACCTTTTTGGGAATCAGATGCGGATCTATGCCCGCTATCATCAGACTGACCCCGGCCTCTTTTATGAGCAGGCGGAGACCTGGGATATCGCTAAAGTGAATGATGCGATGGTCAGGCCCTTCTACCTGACGACGGCGCTCGAGGGCTACCAGAGTGATCGACACAATTTCGTGATGATTGAACCGATGACTCCCGTGGGTCGGAGCAACCTCAGTGCTTTAGCCGTTGCAGGAACATTTGATGGGGGCGATAGGCCGATTCCAGGTGCCCGACCCGAAGAGAAAAAAATCATCGTCTATCGCTTCAGCCGGGAATCTCAGGTCGAGGGACCCGGGCAGGTCAGCGCCCTTATCGATCAAGATCCAGAGATTGCGCGTCAGTTGACGCTTTGGGATCAACGGGGGTCGAGAGTGCTGCGGGGGCGGATCATCGTCCTGCCCGTCGGCCGATCAGTCCTCTACGTCCAACCGGTCTACATCGTCTCCACCGGAGGCACCAGAATCCCTGAACTCCAGCGCATCATTCTGTCCATGGGCAACGTCGTTGTCATGGATGCCTCCCTTGAGAACGGCATCATCGAACTTGAAAGGCGCTTAAAGGCCACACGACGTGCAAGGCCAGGAAGAGTTGCAGAATCCATGAAGACCCCTTAAATCGTCTGTCAGGGCACTAAAAGCCAAGAAACTTAAACATAAGCCTCCCTTTGAGGGAGGTGCGTTTTTATCGTCTTCACGGGGCTAGCATTATGGCCTTTAGCCTCCAAAACCCAACATCAATAGGC
>CAILMG010000269.1 GCA_903835265.1 uncultured Methylococcus sp. | reverse complement strand
TCAACGCCTTTTCTGCCGCATCGATTTCCTCTAGGGCCTTCTTTTCATTCCCCGCGCGGGCATCCGTTTCTGCCTGCTGCAGGGTCTTTTCAATCGCAACCCCTTCAGAAGAGACGGGCTTTTTAGGGGTACACCCTGACAGGACGGCGGCGCCTGGAAGGGCGAGCATGATCATCAAACGAAGCATATTAGTATTCATGATGTTTCTCGAAAGTGTATGAGATACGTCTTTTGTGCGATGGTTAAATCCTAAGCCTCTTAGAATGTAATGACCACATCCGCCGAGAAGGTGAACTGGTAATCCACAAACTTTCCAGGGGTCGAGGTCATGAACGTATTCTGGCTCGAGAAATCATACCTAAAGTTGGGTCGAACCATGACCCATTTCAGCGGCTTGTAATTTAAACCCGCCGTCATCGCATAGTAATTAGCACCTTTGAAGGGGTAAAGAGGACCGGTATTCTGACAGGCGTATTCGCTGCCTGTGGCGGTGTCTCCAGGAACGCTGAGGTTGTAACTCCCAGGGCAACGAGACGGACCTGCCACGCGGAAGCCATTATTGTCGCGGAACCATTCGGCGCGCACACCAACCCCTAAGTTATCTAAGAGGTCATACATCAGGTATTGGTTGATACCGTACCACTCGGCATTCTGGCGACTCCCTGGACTACCCGCTGCAGCTCCAGTTGCAAGACCGTTGCCAGTGATCACGTTATTGGCAAAGCCATGATCGTGCTGGATCACGTAATGAAGGGTACTATCAAGGAAGTTCGCTTTACCCACGATACTGTAAAGGGCCCACGTGTCGCTGTCCTTCGCCGAGGTTGGGCCTGCGGTTGAGGTTAAGTTGAGAGAGTAGTCCTTTTCATCACTGGTCCAAGTCGCGCCCCCAATGAAGTCCCAGTTATTGAGCTGGGTATTAAAGTTGCCGTCCCAACCACCCGTTGCGCTCCCGGTAACCGTCCCCAGGATCGCAGACCAGTTATCATCGAAGGCGTAGTTACCCAAAAAGCCGGTATGGGTGAAGGGTTCGCCATATTGCATGGTGTAGGCGTGGGTGTAGAAGAAGTTATCCGGCGCAGTGACCACCTCATAACCAACCGGGGTATAGAAGTGACCGGCCTTAACCGTCAGACCATTACCGATCGGGAGATTCATTTCAACGTAGGCTTGCGGCAAAGCCAGCCCATAGAAACGATTATCAAAACTGGTGAGGTGCAGGTCGTAGTTACCACGATTCAATGCAGCACCGGTTCTGACATCGGTTGCTGGAACACCATAAGCCTGGGTAAAGATGGAATCGGTGCCGTAATTGATATCAAAACGGCCACCGAAATCAAAGTCATCACCACTCGCTGTCACCGTCTTCTGGACATAAGCATAGAGCTGATTCATCTGCAATTCGCCGGCGCGGTCACCAAAAGTGACAGGGCCATTGAATTTATCGGCAGGATTATTGGCATTGGCCGTCACGCCCGCATTCAGCCAGCCACCCCAGGTCACGCCATAGTCCTTAAGGGGTTGATGTTCTGAACTGCCGGCGATGTAATCGGCAAGTCCCGTGGTCTCCTCAATCTCTTCGGCGAATGCGGGAGTGAGGTTTAGAGCCAGGCTAAAGGCAGCCCATCCAGCGACCTGCTTAAATGGTGTAAAAGGGCGTCTGTTCATATTGAGGGTCTCCATGGTGACGTTCACCTGAAATAAAAGCAGGAGTTGTGCCAACTACGATAGCCTGTGTTTTTAGCAACAACAAGAGACTCTTTCGCAACAAAGCGCACCATGAGAGGGCCAGGCCTCAAAAAAACGCACCATAGAAGAACCATTTCAGCGCCCTCCTCCGCCATCCTCTAGAATACGGGGGATGCCCACCGAACCGCTTGCCATACTCCAACAAACCTTCGGCTATCAGAACTTCCGAGGACTTCAACAAGAGATCATTCAAGAGATCATGCGAGGGGGCGATGCCCTCGTGCTCATGCCGACCGGCGGCGGCAAGTCCATCTGCTATCAGATTCCGGCGATCGCTCGTCCTGGGACAGGTGTTGTTATTTCGCCACTCATCGCCCTGATGCAGGATCAGGTGGAGGCGCTTCGCCAACTCGGAGTAAAAGCGGCTTTTCTCAATTCATCGCTCGACCTACAGGATCAAAAGGCCACGGAAAGCGCGTTCTCCAAGGGCGAACTCGACCTCCTCTATGTCGCTCCCGAAAGACTCAACACCGAACGCTTCTTAAAGCTCCTCTTCAACGTCAGAATCAGTCTCTTTGCCATTGATGAAGCCCACTGCGTTTCCCAATGGGGGCATGACTTCAGGAGCCACTACCTCGAACTCTCGCTTCTCCACGAACGTTTCCCTGAGATTCCAAGGCTTGCATTGACGGCAACGGCAGATCTTAAGACCCGAGAGGAAATCATCCAGCGCCTTGGCCTTCAAAAGGCACGCGTCTTTCTGGGGAGCTTCGATCGACCGAACATCCGTTACCGAATCGCCCCAAAACAGAACGCCCGACACCAGCTTCTAAAGTTCTTGAAGCACGAACATCCAGGAGATTCCGGCATCGTCTATTGCCTGTCTCGCCGGAAGGTCGAAGAAACTGCGGACTTCCTCAAAGATCAAGGACTCACCGCGCTACCCTACCATGCAGGACTCCCCGCGGAAGATCGACAGCACCACCAAAGACGCTTCCTGATGGAGGAAGGCGTCATCATTGTGGCCACCATTGCCTTTGGCATGGGGATTGATAAACCCAATGTCCGATTTGTGGCACACCTCGATCTCCCAAGAAGCCCTGAGGCTTATTATCAGGAAACGGGGAGAGCGGGCCGAGATGGTGAAGCAGCCAATGCGTTTATGGTCTATGGACTTCAAGATGTCGTCACGCTCCGCCAGATGGTCGAAGCTTCGGAGGCTGAAGAACAGCATAAGCGCCTCGAACGTCAGCGCCTTGATGCCATGCTGGGCCTTTGTGAGACGATTTCTTGTCGCCGGCAGGTGCTGTTGCGTTACTTCGATCAGGCCGCCCCCGAGCACTGCGGTAATTGCGATAACTGCCAAGCACCACCCGCGACCTGGAACGCGACTGAAGCGGCCCGAAAGGCCCTCTCCTGCTGCTATCGAACCCATCAGCGATTTGGCGCTCATCACCTCATTGATATTCTCCTTGGGAAGACCCATGAGCGCCTTGAGCGCTATGGCCATCAACACCTCAGTACCTTTGGGATTGGCCGTGATCTCAGCGAAAAGACATGGCGCTCCGTTTTTAGGCAGCTCATTACCCATCGCTATCTGGAGGTCAACCAGGCACAGCACGGCGCTTTGAAGTTAACCGAGGCCTGCCGGGAGATTCTAAGAGGTGAAAAAGAGCTCCTCTTAAGATGGGAGGACGATCAGGGGGAAGCCCGGCCTGGTGCTTCAGAAAAACGCGGGGCGACCCGCCCCTTTGACCCCTCTGAAAAACCGCTCTGGTCAGCCTTGAGAGAACTCCGGAAAAAACTGGCAGAGGATCAAGGGGTGCCTCCCTATATCATTTTTCAGGACAGCGTTTTGATGGAGATGCTGGGACGAAAACCCAAGACGCTGGGCGATTTCGCGTTATTATCGGGGGTTGGAGAAAAAAAGCTGCTCCGCTATGGGACACCGTTTCTGAGGATCATTCTGGAACACGAAGGGATCGATTAAACCTTGCGCGAGCCTCGAACGGCTATGCGGAGGCGAGATCGCGGGAGACTTCTCGAAGCGGAAAACGATAGCCAGCGGCAAGACAATGATCAAGCCAGCGCGAGAGAAAGTAATTCATCTCCCACTTATAATCGAGGATCGCTGCCGGCGCCTCCTCCTCTCTTAAGGCGAGATGCACATGCGGCCTTTCATCGTCACTCAGCATTTCAACCGTCCGGGCATCAAGACAGACCCTGATCCTGACATTCGGTTCGAAAATGAGCGGGGGCTCTCCGGAAAAATCATGCGTCAATTCGATCACCAGGGTGAAGGGGGAACGCTCCAGCAGGCGTAAATAGAGCGGGGGTTTTCCCCGAGCGCAGCCCACTGATTCGTCCTTGATCTCCTCAAAACCTGGAATCAGTCGCTCAAGCCGACTGAAATTGGCCTCACACAGGTGATGAAGCCAAAGCGCCTTCTCCTCGGGAAAGAATCGATAGACCACCTGAGCCTCCCTCAGAGCTCCGTGTAAGTCGCCGAAGCACTCGTGGTTTCCCAAAGGGTGACCCGGCTGACGGGCAAGCCTTTAGACCGACAGGCCTCATAAATGAGGCGCGCCAAGACTTCGGCCGTTGGATGTTCATCCAGCAACAAAAACCGCTCGCCCCCGGCCTCAAGGGCGGGAACTAAGGGATCCTTACGATGCAGCAGGAGATTATGATCCAGCACCCCATCGATAAAGTCCGAGGCCACTTGGCTGATGTCCTGAAAGTCGCACACCATCCCGCCGTCATTGAGCGACATCGTCTCAACCGTAATGGCCGCCTTGACACTGTGGCCATGGACGTGGCGACACTTTCAGGGATGCCCCATCAGCCGGTGGCCGTAACAGAAATAAACATCCTTGGTAATACTGTACATCCCATTCACCACCATCAGCCGTCGCTGAGAATACCCTTGATCCAGCCTTTCATATGAAACCCCCCTTCGGCTTGGGGCCAACAATCTGTGACCTCTATGAAAGCCCGCCATGAGGGAGAAACCCCTTTGACGCCCTCTACCCGAACTTCGGCCGCGGCACCGTCCAAGAGGGGATGACTTCCCCTAAACTCGATCCCGCTGCCACTCCAGCAGATCCCAACCCCCTCAAAGGTAGCCGCATCTGCAATAGGACGATACACCAACCCACAATGAAGCGGTGCTGAATAACCTTTACGATCACCGCTCACCATGACGCTTGATGCCTCGCCTTTCGGGAAATAAGGTGCCTATTGTAATCGATGTCACTGGGTCTCAAAGGAGATTCCAAAGAGACGTGGGCGAAGCCCATACCCTTTGTGTTATCGTTCGGAGGTTTAAAACAGGACACGAAAAGCCATAGGATCTATGGCTCAAATCCTGTTGCCCCACTCAGCCACATTGACCTTCCATCATGAGCAACAAGCTGCATGTCCTGACCGGGATCACCACAACCGGCACACCGCATTTGGGTAATTATGTCGGCGCAATCCGCCCTGCGATTGAAGCCAGCAAGCGTCACGACGTTTTACCTTTCTTTTTTTTGGCCGACTATCATGCGTTGATCAAATGCCAAGACCCCCTGAGGGTTCAACAATCGACCCTCGAGATTGCGGCCAGCTGGCTGGCACTGGGGCTTGATACCGACAACGCCGTCTTCTATCGCCAATCAGATGTTCCTGAAATCGCCGAACTCGCCTGGATGCTGAACTGCGTCACCGCGAAAGGCCTCATGAATCGAGCCCATGCCTATAAGGCAGCCGTTCAGGCCAATCAGGATGCCGGCGACCCAGATCCTGACAAAGGGGTCACCATGGGCCTTTATAACTACCCCGTCCTGATGGCCGCCGACATTCTCATGTTCAAAGCCCACAAAGTGCCCGTGGGTCGGGATCAGGTTCAACACATTGAAATGGCGCGCGATATTGCTGGCCGCTTCAATCATCTTTTTGGCGAACACTTCGTCATCCCTGAAGCCGTGATCAGTGAAGATACCGCGACCCTCCTGGGTCTTGATGGTCGTAAGATGAGTAAGAGTTACGACAATACCATCCCCCTCTTCATGGCCGAGAAACCATTCCGAAAAATCATCAACAAGATCAAGACCAACTCGCAGGAACCAGGGGAACCTAAAGATCCTGAGAGCTGTACCCTTTTCAGTCTCTTCAAGGCCTTCGCCACCCCCGAAGAAACGGCCGCGATCAGGATCCGCTATCAGGAGGGCATCGGCTGGGGAGAGATGAAGGGCGTTCTGTTTGAGTATCTGAATGATCACCTTAAAGACGCCCGGGAGCATTACGATGCCCTGATGGAAGCGCCTAAAGCCATTGAAGAAATCCTTCTATTAGGGGCTGAAAAGGCACGCGCCTTCAGTGCCCCACTGATGAAAGAGGTCCGTCACAGCATCGGCATTCGTCCTTTGGGGGGCCACCCACGGTGAGTCTCCTCATCTTAGGCTCGGGTATGGCAGGGGTCACGCTCGCAGAAGAGGTGCTTAAAGGGAACCCTTTAGCGGCCGTCACACTCATCACAGAGGATACGGACGGCTACTATTCAAGGCCGATGCTCTCCCATGGGTTTTCAAGGGATGATGTTGAATCGAAGATCATCTTGAAATCCTTTGACGCCCTTCATCAAGGCGGCCTTAAAGTGATGGCCGGATGTAAGGTCACCGATATTGATCGCTCCAAGAAAACCGTTCGGTATGTTGAGAATGGCCTAGAAGGGGCCGTTAGCTACGACCGCCTCGTCTTAGCACCAGGCTCCGATGCATCGATTCCGCCCCCGTTGAAACCTTTTGAGGATCTTCTTTACGTCATCAACAGCCTTCAGGATTTAAAGGCCCTCAGAAGGCGGCGGACGGAGATCCGAAGCCGGGGCCAACAGCCTCACTGGGCCATCATCGGCGGTGGCTTGATTGGTTCAGAAGTCGCCTCCGACCTCGCCCGATCCGGTGATGCCGTCACCCTCTTCCACGCTTTACCGAGGCTGATGGAGCGGCAACTCATCGAGGAAGACTCACAGATGCTTAAGGCCGTTCTCATCGCCCTCGGCATCAACGTTGAGCTGGAGGCGGCGGTGACTGGCTTTGAGCGCCAAGGAGAGCAATTCGGAGTCCAGCTGGATGACGCCTTAAGGGTCGGATTTGACGGCATCATTGCCGCCACCGGCTTCAAGCCGAGGATCCAACTCGCTGAAGCTGCGGGGCTTGAGGTGAATCGGGGCATCCTGGTGAATCCGTGGCTCACGACAAAAGATGAGGCGATTTACGCCCTGGGTGATGCGGCTGAATGTGCCGACGGCCAAATATACGCCTACGTCATGCCGATCCGCCATCAAGCACTTTGGCTTGCAAGACACCTCAATGGTCAAACGGATACACCCTGGGAGCCCCCTGCTTTTAGCCCAAGAGCTAAGGTCCATGGCTTTACTGCAGCTCATGCTTATAGGACCTGATACGATCTTTAAACCCATGACCCCACCCCCAAAAGGAACACCCCTATGAAGGTATTGACCCGATTCCTAGCCCCCCTCCTTTGTGCTGCGTCCTTTCTCCTCTCTGGCTGCCAGACCGTGAAGCATGAAATTCAGGAGTCCAGTGCCAGGACCATGGAAAACCAGCTAACGGCAGCGGGCTTTAAAATCATGATGGCCGATACCAAGGAACGCCAAAAAATGCTCACTAGCCTCCCACCGGATACCATGAGCCACTTCCAACGGCCCGACAACACCTATTACGTCTACCCAGACCCGGTCGTCTGTAGCTGTCTCTATGTCGGCCGCCAACAGGAATTTGAGAAGCTACAACAACTCTCGGTCGATCTTGCCAATTCCAACCGCGCGATGATCAGCCATGAAATCAGCGAAAACCAACAGGCCGGCTTTGCGCCCTCTGGCGCTTGGGGCAATATGGGCTATTGGGGCATCACCAACCCCAACAGCATGGGACGGCCGGGCTACGATCCGGAATAATCCCCCCTAATCGTTTTTATCTGGTATGGGCTGGCGTATGATTTGAGGGCTAAAAAGGCCCTTTGAATCGGTAAGGCCATCCCAAGTAGCAACCTGACCCGTGACGCCAGAGTAAGATCATCACGCATGAATATCACGATCGCCAAGACGCTCCTCTGCCTCGCAGCTATCCTCCTGCCGGGGATGACCCAGGCGGCAGAAGGATCACTCCCGCCACTCGATCTCACCAAGAGCTGGGTCGGGTATGGTTCACTGATCATCTTCTTTCTGGCCTACATCCTCGCGATGCTCGAAGAGTCCACCCTTCTAAGAAAATCAAAACCCATGGTCTTCGCGGCCAGCTTGATCTGGGTCCTGATCGCTGTGGTCTACTCTAAAATAGGTCTTGGGGAGAAATCAGGTCACGCCTTTAGGGCCAGTCTTGAAGTCTATGCCGAACTCTTCCTCTTCATTTTGGTCTCGATGACCTATTTGAATGCCATGGAACAGCGCGGCATCTTCGACAACCTGAGGGTTTGGCTCCTCAGCCGAGGCTTCAGCTATCGAAAGCTGTTTTGGATTTCAGGCATCCTGTCTTTCATGATGTCCTCTGTATTAAATAACTTGACCACGGCACTTCTCATGGGCGCCGTCGTCCTCGCCATGACGAAGGACAATCGGCGTTTTATTACCATTGCCTGCGTCAATATCGTCGTAGCGACCAACGCCGGCGGTTCGTTCAGTCCCTTTGGCGACATCACGACGCTGTTGGTCTGGCAAAAGGGCGTGGTTCCTTTTGCACATTTCTTTTCTCTCCTAATCCCCGCCATGGTGAATTTCCTGGTGCCGGCCTCCATCATGCATTTCTGGATTCCAAAGGGTCATCCCGACGCCAGAACGGAAGCCAAACCGCTTAGGCGGGGAGCCTTGGGTATCATTGCTCTTTTTTTCTTGACCATAGCCACGGCCGTCTGTTTCGAGAACTTCCTCGACCTGCCGCCCGCTGCCGGTATGCTTGCAGGTCTTAGTTATCTGAGTTTCTACTTCTACTATCTTTACAGCTCTCGCCATAAGGATGAACTGATCTTAGAGGCTGATACCATGGCGATGGAGAACGATGTTGAACTGGACCTCAAAGATCCAGAGGAAGACCGACACTTCTTCGATGTCTTTCACAATGTTTCTCGCCTCGAGTGGGACACCCTCCTCTTTTTTTATGGGGTCATGGTGAGTGTCGGCGGCCTCAGCTATATTGGCTATCTCACGCTGGCTTCGAATGTCCTCTACACCGATCTTGATCCCACCGTCGCCAATATTTTGGTCGGCATTGTGTCGGCGTTTATTGATAACGGCACGATCATGTATGCCGTCCTGACCATGGAGCCGCATATCTCCGAAGGTC
>CAILMG010000268.1 GCA_903835265.1 uncultured Methylococcus sp. | reverse complement strand
TCGAGGGCCTCGGGATCAGGTAAGTGAGTACGGCCAGAAACTTTGATGGATTTTTTAGGCCTGGTGATCATTTTGGATGAGGGTTGAGGGGTAAACCGTTTCCACTCATTCTTTACCCACGAGGCGGGCCTCAAGGGCGTCGATGTCGGTCTCTTGCGGTTTGTTTTCACGCATTCACGCATCCACGCATCGGCCTTAGCCAACTTCTCCTTCATGGCCGGTTCGTGCAGCCATCGTTCATTCTGGGAATGACCACAGCACGCTTCAGCACAATGTCTCCACCCGGCAGTTGTTCGACGAGAAATTCCATCCCGGCAAGCGCTTTACCCAACGATATCTGCCCACTTTTTCCAACCACTTTAATCGCATGCATAGCAACCTCCTTTCATGCCGCATGATCGCATGATGCATTCTTTTGATCCTGTTTGCAGGGGAGCGGGTAATCCCCCCATTTTTGGGGTAGACCATAATCAGTGAGTTCTACGAAATGCTAAGCCTACAGCGCTCCCAGCGCTTTAGGGCCGCATTGCGCTGAACGGTTAAGCCTTCGGCCCCCCAGCCGTCCCCGCTCGTTCCGTTTAGCGACAACAAGGTCGCTTCACGTGATTCCAAGATGACTCTACGGGCTTTAGGGAAACCTTGCAGCTAACCGATGGTGAGCCGCCCGGACCTGGCCCTTCTGGGGGGCATGAAAATCATCAAGGTCTCGCCGCTGCGCGGCTGACCTTTGATTTTCAGCGCGGAGAAAGCAAGTTCTCCTGAAGTCTTGAAGCGCGGTTTCCAAAAGACTCATCGACCCCTTACTGCAGAAGAAGCAAATTGATCGCCGGCATGATCAACACATAGGTGCTGATAAAACTCCCTCCAATGGTCTGATTGGCGTTCATCAAAACCGAACAGGACCCTTTTCCTGAACAGGAAGAACCCGTCCATCCCATAAAGGTCTGCCCCTGATTCGGGGATGCAATCAAAGAAACCAAGGTTCCTGTGGGGAAGGGATAACTGCAGGTCGATGAGCAGCTCAAACCCGCGGGCGAACTGACGATACTCCCTCCCCCAGAGAGGGAGACCGTCAATAGCTGGTTGTTAGCTGGTATCGGGAGAAAAGTCGCCGTGACGCTTTGATTACTAGTAAGAACCAGGGTGCAGCTACCAGACCCTGTACACGCACCGCCCCAACCAGAAAAGTAGTAGCCCGTCACTGGCGCCGCCGTCAATGTGACGGTAGACCCCGAAGGAAAGGGGGACGTGCAGGTCCCGCTACAACTGATACCCGATGGGACGCTGTTGATGCTTCCAAGACCTGAACGTGACACCGTGAGGAGCACATTCTGGGCAGGTATCGTCAAGAAGTTAGCCGTAACACTTCGAGGACTCGTCATCGACAACGAGCAACCTCCACCACCGTCACAGTCTCCCACCCAGTTTGAGAAATAACTGCCGGCTGCAGCAGTTGGCGTCAAAGTCACCGTCTGACTGGTCTGAAAAGGAGCGCTACAGGTCGAGCCACAGCTAATACCCGAAGGATTGCTCACAACGGTCCCGGATCCAGTCCCGACCTTGGACACGACTAACTGATTGGTTGATGACGCCAGCCATTGGGAAAAATTACCGTTGGTATACGCCTTGTCAAAACGCCCATAGATATTGGATCCCGAAAGGTTGCTGCAGGAACTATTGCCCCCATAGAGCTGGCCATAGAGATACTGACCACTATTCAGGAAAATCCCAGAGCCACTGCTTCCTCCCTCCGTGGTGCCACTTGTAAATTGAATATTTTCAAACGTTCCGGTAGCAGAACTTGCACTTTGGCAGGTGAAGCTACCACCACCCGCATCGGTACATGTCAGAAATCCCGTTAGATTGCCGTAACTGATTTTCTGAAGATCCCCCCTTGGATTGTGGAGACCCGTCGATGGCGCATTGATTACAGGCGTTGACGTCGTCCATCCGGAAAAGGTCGCACCCGATGGTGGCGCCGCATTGAGCCGCATAAAGGACGTGTCTGTGGTTGCACTTTGATAGAGGAGTGTAGCCCCCGAGTTGAGTGTCCTCATCCCCGGATTGAGAATCCCACTGTTACAGGATGAAGATCTATAGAACCAATATGTGATGAGCGTCGAAGCGGCGCTTTGGGTCGAAATACAATGATTGGCAGACAGAAAGTAAGGCGTCCCGGTGTTAGCCTGGTCATTCAGCAACGTTCCGGTACAAAGGAGATCGGAAGAGCACACG
>CAILMG010000267.1 GCA_903835265.1 uncultured Methylococcus sp. | reverse complement strand
CTCGTCGCCCTCTACGCCCTGCTCTCCTGCCCTTTGTGGTGGAGCCTTATTTCAGCCTCAAGCAACAAACCTTTGGCTGGACCCTAGGGTTCATGGTCATGGTTTTCAGTGCCTTATGGTTAGCGCTGACCTTTAGAAAGCGGGCGCTCAGGAAAAATCTGGCTAAAACGCCACGAGCAGATCGCTCGGAGCAGCGGCTCCTGTCAGAACATCTTCCAAAACCTTTACTGTGGACACTCTGGCTTCTTCTGCCGGCAGCCTCATCGACGCTTCTTCTCGCGACCACCAATCAACTCTGCCAAGATGTGACGAGCGTGCCCTTCCTCTGGCTGCTGCCACTGAGTCTTTTCCTGTTGACCTATATCCTTTGTTTCGCCAAACACTCAGCCTACTCAAGAGCCCTCTTCAACCCCCTTCTGATCCTGAGTCTTTTTGGGGTGATCACCGTACTATATGGCGGCCCAAAGGTGAATCTATTGGCGCAGGTCATCACCTACAGTATGGGCCTCTTCTGCTGCTGCATGAGCTGCCATGGTGAACTCTATCGACTGAGACCTCCGCCAGATCATCTAACCGCTTACTATCTCGCAGCGGCGGTTGGTGGCGCCCTGGGCGGCCTCTTTGTTGCGATCATCGCACCCCTGATCTTTTCTCTTTACTTTGAGTTTCATATCGCTCTTTTAGTCTCTAGTGCGCTGCCTCTGATCGCCATGGCTCAGGACACAACGGCCTTCAAGGGGGCCCCTTATCCAAAGCTCATTCGAGCCGCCTGCCTGCTCGGACTAGTGATTTTGGCGGGTCGGCTCTACTACCAATCAGAACAAGTGAGTACGGGTAAAAGGGTCGTTGCTCGGAACTTCTATGGCGTACTGAGGGTGGAAGATCGCTCGACGGATGATCGGGGTATGGCGCGCCGTATTCTCCGCCACGGCGCCATCGATCATGGCTTCCAGTTCCTCTCTCCCGAAAAAAAGGATTGGCCAACGGCCTACTATGGTCCTGAGAGTGGTGTCGGTTTAGCCTTCTCAGCATTGACGTCCAAGGGTCCGCGCCACATTGATCTGGTGGGGCTTGGGATCGGAACCCTCCTCCACTAAGGCCGGCCCACCGACACTTTTAGGATTTATGAGATCGACTCGACCGTCGTTGCCCTTGCGCAAGACCAGTTCACCTACCTCAATGAGACCCCAGCCAAAAAAGATATCATCGTCGCGGATGCTCGCCTCAAACTTGACCGGGAGCCATCGCAACAGTTTGAGCTTTTAATCCTGGATGCCTTCTGCGGCGATGCCATCCCCTTACATCTCCTCACCATCGAGGCGATGGAGATTTATCGCCGCCATCTCAAGCCCGGGGGGATCCTCGCCATCAACACCTCTAATCACCATCTGGATCTTGCTCCGGTCATTCAAGGCCTTGCCATGATCCAGCAACTCTATAGCCGAATCATTCACTCAAAGCCTTCGCCCGATGGAATGACCCTCTATGGCGCCGACTGGGCGCTTCTCATGGCACAATTAACCCTGAATGGATTCAGAGCACTCGATAAATTCACGCTTGATCTGATTGAGCCGACTCGGTCAGTGCTCTGGACCGATGATTTCTCAAACCTCCTCCGCGTCCTGAAGTAAGACATCCATGATGGACCTCTTGACCCCTGATAACCCCAGAATCTTGATTGAATATGGCGATGAGAATGGCGACCATTTCCTTGTGGACTATCATGGAGAGAGATCAAAGTTAGCCATTCAACGGGAACTCACCCGCCTTCGACAAAGCGGCGATGTCTGGGCGAGGGCCTTGATAGAGTCTCAGGATCCCCTCTTCGGCCAGATTGGGGTGGATATTTTGACCAATGAAAAGGTTCCCTGGCCACAGACCCCAGCACTTCACTCCAAAGAGCACGGCACCTGACCACCATCGCTAGGTCATCTGGTGGCCCTAAAGCCTAAAGAGGATTCATACGTGACAGCACCCAACGGGCTTCTCCAGCGCCCCTTTTCACCGGCCTGCGAACGAAATCGTGAGCCGATTTTGGAGGTCTTGAGGATTTATTTCAAAGATCAACATCGGGTTCTTGAGATCGGCAGCGGAACCGGCCAACACGCGGTCTACTTTGGACAGGGGCTACCTCACCTTTTATGGCAAGCGTCAGACCGAGCGGATAATCTTCCTGGGATTCGTCTCTGGCTCAATGAAGCAAACCTTGAGAACACCCCCGCCCCTATAACCCTTGATGTAAAGGCGCTTTGGCCTACCCAAACCTTTGACGCCCTGTTTACGGCGAACACCCTTCATATCATGGCCTGGCCAGAGATTGAGGCCTTTTTTGAGGGCATGGACCACGTTCTGAGCGAAGATGCCGTAGGAATCATCTATGGTCCCTTCAATCACAAAGGGAGATTCACCAGCCCGAGCAATGCTCAATTTGATGCCTGGCTTAAAAGCCAAGCACCCCATCAGGGAATCCGTGATCTTGAGGCCATTCTCTCGCTGGCCGAGGAACACCGCTTTAAGCTCTTTGAAACGGTCGATATGCCTTCCAATAACCAATCCCTCATTTTTAAGCGCCGCCGTGCCAACCTCAGGTAACCGCATGAATAGCCCTACCATTTGGGTCGATGCCGATGCCTGCCCTAAAGCCATTAAAGACATCCTTTTTCGCGCCGCAGAAAGATCCCAGATTCAGCTGACCCTCATTGCCAATCAGGAGATCGCCATCCCACCCTCCCGCTTCATCTCCATGCATCGGGTCGCCAAAGGTTTTGATGTCGCTGACAATGAAATCATTAAGCGGCTGATTCCTGGCGATTTGGTCATCACCGGTGACATTCCTCTAGCCGCAGAAGTCATTGCAAAAGGGGGTGAGGCCTTGAATCCTCGGGGGGAGGCCTACACCAAGGACAATATCAGGGCTAGGCTCAACATGAGGGACTTCATGGAAACGCTCCGCGCCAGTGGCCTCCAGACGGGGGGGCCACCACCACTCGGCGCAGCGGAAAAACAGGCCTTCGCCAATCAGCTGGATGGATACATCAGCCGGATGCAACGAGCGGCCAGGGACGCTGTCATACCGAAGACATAATGAATGGGTATGTTCCATGCTTCCTTTCATCCATCAGAGTGGCTTCATGTCTTCGTCCATCAAATCCTTGATCACCCTCGTTCTGTCTGCTGGCCTATTACCCTCGGTCACCTTCGCCGTCCCAGAGGCATCCCATCTCGCACCACGAACGGTCAGCACTAAAACCCCCATCAAACATGTCATTGTGGTGGTGGGTGAAAATGTGACGTTCGACACCCTTTATGGGACCTACCTTCCGAGGAAAGGGCAAAAGGTCAATAACCTCCTATCGCAACGTATCGTGACCGCGGATGGGCATCCCGGGACGCGTTATCAGAAGGCGGTTCAAAGTAAGGTCAGCAACTCCTCAGGGCTTTACGATCTTGATCCCTCTCGAACCGGCGTCCTTGAGAAGCTTCCTCAGCCTACTCTGATTGGGGCCTATGACCCCAAGATGCTTCAACTCTATGGACCCATTCCAGACCCGAGATTTCAGAATCTAACAACCAACGGCCCCTTCCAGATCACCCAGTATTCAACCTACAGCAGTGGTCTCGGTGACCCGGCCCATCGATTCTTCCAGATGTGGCAACAAACGGGAGGGACGAATAAAAAGTTGGACCTCTATTCGTGGGTTGCCAGCACCATCGGCACCGGAAGCGCTACCCCTGGGGTCAAGGCGGGCGATACAGGTCAAGGCGGCGAATTAATGGGCTATTTCAACATGAACGCCGGCGATGCCCCCGTTTTTAAGAAATTAGCCGACGCCTGGGCGATCAGTGACAACTATCATCAGTCCATCATGGGCGGCACTGGGGCTAATTTCTTTGCGCTGGCGACAGGTGATGTCGCGGTCTACAACCAAAACAATCAACCAGCAGTCCCGCCGACCAATCAGATCGAAAACCCCAACCCTACCTCAGGCACCGACAACTTCTACACCAATGATGGTTATGCCGGGGGCTCCTATGTGAACTGTTCGGACGCCAGTCAGCCAGGGGTTGCACCCATTCTCTCGGTCCTTGAGAAGAAGCACCGGCAGAGCCGCTGTGAAAATGGTGCTTACTACCTCGTTAATAACTACGATCTACCCTATAGCATTGATGGCAAGCCACAGGCTCTGGGGGCCGACAAATTCGTTTTCCCACCCCAGGTCGTCCCCACGATCGGCGAATTAATGAGCAAGAACGGTGTGAGCTGGCGCTGGTATACCGGTGGTCGCGATGATGCCGATATAACCGGGGATCCCCTTTACCAGGGTGCGATTTATCCCCAAGTCTTTGCCGCCCTAAAAAAGCTCTATCCCCAGGGTACCCCCGACAGCGTGATTGCTCCCGTAGCCACGGTGCAGGCGATCAAAACGGCGCGGCCCTACCTCTATAACAGCATCGGCGACCCGATCAATGCCTCGGCCCTAGTCAACGCCGACCCTAGCATCAAATCGAACCTCAAGGGCCTTTCAAGCTTTATGGCGGACGTTGCCAGCGGCAATCTTCCAGAAGTCTCGTTTG
>CAILMG010000266.1 GCA_903835265.1 uncultured Methylococcus sp. | reverse complement strand
CTTCGTTCTGGTCCGAAAGGCAACGCCTGATAAGGTCCTTGAGGCACTGAAGGGACTCGGCGGCAAGATTCTCCAAACCTCCCTCTCTCATCTAGACGAAGAGAAGCTTCAGGCGTCCTTAGACGCGGGTCAGAAGAGCGTTTGATAGGGCTTGCTATCGACGACCATGCGGCAAGGGATCCGTCTCGATGTGTGGTCGTCTTGTTTTCCATGATGTCGGTGAGGCTTTTGTCAGAGGTCACCGACATGCTCGACCGAGTTGCTTGATCCTTTTTTTACCGAGGACACCCTCATGCGTCTATCGTTGATCTTTAGCCTTGCCTTGTTTTTTGCTGTGAGCCTTGGCTGTTCTTCTACTCCTGAAAAGGTCGATGTCGTCGCCCAGGGAAAGCTTGAGCGTGATGCAGGCGAAACCCTTAAGACACTGTATACGGAATCACCGGCCGCCCGGGATCTTGGCAAAAAAGCGGCGGGCATTTTGGTTTTCTCGAACATTGTGAAGGCGGGCTTTATCGGTGGCGCCGATTACGGGAAAGGCGTTCTGAAAAAAGGCAAGAAGACCGAGGGCTATTACAACTTTGTTTCGGGTTCTGTCGGTTTTCAAGCAGGATTTCAGTCATACGACTATGTCCTTTTCTTCATGAAGCAAATGGATATTGATGCCCTGAATAACGTTGATGGTTTCGAGGTGGGGGTCGGTCCTAGTATCGTGGCGCTGGATGCCGGAGCGGCCAATAATCTAACGACCACCACCGGCAAAGCCAATGTCTATTCTTTTATTCTGAGTCAGCGTGGCCTGATGGGTGCTTTGAACCTTGAAGGCTCTAAGATCAGCCGGATTAGGCCTTAATGTGGCGCTCTCAAGGGTGCCCTCTGAGGTAACTCTCTCTCCCGCTCGGGGATGGGCGTTTTAGGGCAAGAAATCGTCCTTCTCATCAGGGTGATGATGGGTGATCCAGGAAGCTTGAGACGATGGGCCCTGTTCGACGAAACGTTTCAACCACATCGGCCTCCTGAGGCTTACCGATCGCAATCCCGCAGGGTCCACCCTGACAGAGGGTCAGATCGGGATTCCCAAAAAGGCCCGTCTCCGGACTGAAGTAGCTCATGATGTCGCCAAACGCCCCGCCAATCCCGTAGCCATAGGCAAAAGAAAAATGCCCGGCAAGGTTGCTGTGCGCACGATCATGGGCGGCACCCAGAAGATGCCCGACCTCGTGGGCCAGGGTGTAATTGGAGCAATAATACCCTTGGCTGCGACCATCGTTAACGACCCCATAGGCGAGGTCTGATGACAGAGCCACGCCTTGGCTGCCGTTGACCCAGGCCTCACCGCAGGAGAATTCCTGATGGGCTGGATTGAATGGCCTGATCAAAAGCACCAGATCTGCGCCAAGGCGTTCTCTTTGGCTTTTGGTTTTTTCAAACGGGGCTTCACCGGTCGTCAGCGCTTGAAGGCGCGCACGGTTAGCGCCTTGATCGACTTGGGTGATTTCTTGGGTATCTACAAGATGAAGACTGATGGGGGCGCGACTGTCTTTGAGGGCTTGATTAGCCATCGCCATGAGGCTATTCAGCCGCGTTTCGATCTGATCCCCTGGAAACTGGTTTGAAAAGAGTAGGAGAACATCAATCACGCTGGTTTTGGTCCCCCCTTCTTGGGGAGAGGCGAAGCCAGGATCCGTGTTTCCAGCTGCAAGGGACACTGCCGAGGCTTTTTGGGCGGAAAGCGCGGGCGCAATTGGCGGAGCCGCGGGCCAAAGTCCAGGCACCTCATAATGCCCCTGTTGAAAGCCGGCGGCGTTAAGGTCGACTAACCACTGACCCGAGCGGTCCGATTCTAGTTGAAAAATGCCTTCAGGCGTCGTGATTTGGCCATCGACCTGATCGCCTTCCCCAAGGGTAATCAAGGCTCTTGAGAGGCGGCTACGGTCACCTTCTAATTGACCGACCCAGGTGGTGTCGCCGTTTTGGTGTTGCTGGAGATCATCGTGGCGGATCGTATAGTCGCCCCCTGGGAGGCTCAGTTTGACCGTATCACCGATGGCGATGCCTTCAAGCTGTGATCTTGAGAGGCTGATCGGAAAAAAGGATCCTTTGGGATAGTTTCTGTAACGAAGCGGGGCCTTCGCGGGGGGAGATCGAAAGGTGAGGAGGGTCTTCTCCTGATGACTCGATGGCGAGGGATCCTTCCCATTACCTCGGCGACCCGTCACCCGGATGCTCACCCATTGACCCAGGCCGTCACGGATGCCGAGCCAGTTATAAGCCTTCAGGTGGGCTTGGAGTTCTTTTTCACTGGGTGGCCCTTGATTTTTTAGCACCCGATCCCCCTGAAGAGAAGGCGCAATGAGGAAGCGGATACCTAAGGCTTTTTCGTATGAGGCCAGATGTTCGGCGAGCGTCTCTTTGGGGCTTTCACTCTCCGCGTGAGGGATGGGCGGCGGCGAGGGATCAGCGGCAATCCCGGCCTTTGAAAAGAGGCCGAATAACAAGGCTAAAAGAAGAGGCGTCTTGAGTGTCTCCATGCTCCGATTCATCGTGATCATCGTCCATGAAACTCTCTGTTGAGGCTTTAAACCATCATGATCCCGATAGCAAGGGGACGCCATAAATGATAAAACCCCATCAGCCGCCCCGGCGGCTGATGGGAAATCATCTTTAACTGGCCGCCAGATGGATGACGGCACCAAGACCTTGCTGAAGTTCATGGAGAGAGATCAGACCGTCATGGTCGCTATCCATGGCATCAAAGATGGCATCGGCCCCAAGCCACTCTTCGCGAGAGATGATGCCATCGCCGTTGAGATCATAGAGGCTAAAGAGCTGGGTCGTCGATTTGGCCATGGCGGTGCCACCTTCCAGTTGACGGAGTCTTCTGGCGAGGAGGGCCTCGGTGTTTTCCAGCGCCTTGGTGAAGCCCTGAATGCCTTCGGCCAACTTGTCGTGGGCCATTCGATCTTCTTGATGCATCCGATCAAACGTCGCCTTGTCCATAGCGATCGGAGTTTCAAGTGAGGCAGCCGCTGTGGTTGGATCCAGTTTTCGGGTTAGGGGGGCCTCGCTGCTCTCCAGTTCCTTCAGAAGATTGGGCGAGATGGTGAGAAGGTCGCATCCGGCCAGTTCCATGATTTCGCCCATGTTTCTGAAGCTGGCACCCATGACCTCGGTTTTATGACCAAACTTCTTGTAGTAGTTGTAAATACGGGTGACCGAGAGAACGCCCGGATCTTCCTGTGCAGGGTAATCCTTTCCCGTATCTTTTTTGTACCAGTCGAGGATTCGCCCGACGAAGGGGGAAATGAGGGTGATCTTGGCTTCGGCACAAGCAATGGCTTGATGCATGCCGAAAAGGAGCGTCAGGTTGCAGTGAATGCCCTCCTTTTCAAGGGTCTCGGCGGCACGGATGCCTTCCCAGGTTGAGGCGATCTTGATCAAGACGCGCTGTCTTGCGATGCCCTTGCTTTCGTACTCGGCAATGATTTCTCGGCCCTTTTGAATGGTTGCCTCAGTGTCGAAGGACAATCTTGCATCGACTTCCGTCGAGACCCGGCCCTTGATGATTTCGAGGATCCGTAGTCCAAAGGTAATGGCTAGACGGTCAAAGGCGAGAGCGATCACTGCCGCATCTTTGGCGGATGCTCCTAGGGTTTTTCTGGCCGAAATCAGTGTCTCATCGACAACATCCTGATATTCAGGCATCTGTGCGGCCGCGGCGATTAACGAGGGGTTGGTCGTTGCATCGCGAGGAGTGAATTTACGAATGGCCTGGAAGTCGCCGGTATCGGCAACCACAACGGTCATTCCACGTAATTGGTCAAGGACGCTTTGAGTCATGGTCTCTCCGGAAAAAGGGCGTAACGGCTAAAGAGGATCAATGAGATTCGGCCGGCCTGTTCAAGGCCGGCCGGATGGTTTGGTTTTAGTTAGAACCACTGATGGTGGAAGAATGTTCCCTCCGGCTTATCGATCCGCTCAAAGGTATGAGCGCCGAAATAGTCCCGCTGGGCCTGGAGGAGGTTGGCAGGCAGCCGCTCGTTTCTATAGCTATCGAAGTAGGAAAGCGCCGACGAGAAGGCTGGGGATGCCACCCCATATTGAATGGCCAGCTGGACGACTTTCCGCCAGTTCGCTTGAGTGCCGAGGATGATATCCCTGAAATAGGGATCCAGAATCAGATTCTTAAGCGCTGGATCCTTCCGATAAGCATCGGTGATTCGATTCAAGAAGCGTGCTCGGATGATGCAGCCACCGCGCCAGATGGCGGCGATGTCCCCGTAGTTGAGGGACCAGCCATAAAGTTCCGAGGCCACTCGAAGCTGGGCAAAACCCTGCGCGTAGCTAATGATCTTGCTGGCATAGAGGGCATCCCGAACGGCGTCGATCAGTTCTTGACGGTTGCCCTGCCACGCTGGGGTCTCCGGTCCCTTCAAGACCGTTGCGGCGTGGACGCGCTCGGACTTCATTGAGCTTAAGATACGGGCCTCGACGGCGCTCGCGATGACCGAGAGCGGGACGCTCATTTCGGTTGCATGGCCTACCGTCCATTTGCCCGTGCCTTTTTGTCCCGCCTTGTCGACAATGACATCAACCATTGAAAGGCCTGTTTCAGGGTCCTGTTGGGTAAAGATCTTCGACGTCAGTTCGATCAGGAAAGAATCAAGGTCCCCCCGATTCCAGGTTGAAAAGATCTCTGCAAATTCAGCGGCGGTGGGATTGATCGTCGCCTTGAGAATGGCATAGGCCTCACAGATCAACTGCAT
>CAILMG010000265.1 GCA_903835265.1 uncultured Methylococcus sp. | reverse complement strand
TCTAAAACGGATATTACCCCACGCTTCATAGTCGATCTTCTGAACGACAGAAGGCATCGGTCTTGGGGGCGCCTCATAAGAGGCTTTGGAGAGGACTCTGGCCCGCTCAATGAGATCGTCAAATGAAAATTTCTGGGGGGAACCGACGTGGAGCGCTGTCCCCGCCTGGCTGGCAAAAGACACCATCCAAAAGCTGATCAGGAGGAAAAGAAAGGGGCGTCTCGTTAAGGACAAAGAGAAAAGAAGGGGCTGATTCATCAAGGGTGGTCCACTCGATCGTTAGGTAAACAGTGACTTGGGCCAATCAAGGCTTTAGAAACCCGATTCTATTCCGATCCCAAGGTTTCGTCCCATCAAAATTTGGCTTCACTCCTCATGATTCCATCGTTATCTTGGGGCGGCAAGGCGCCCCAAGATCATCGATTGGGCAGTTACCCCATCAAGCAGCCTTAGCAAGCACCTCAATTTTTCTTGGCTGATCCACTGTTTTTTTCGGTATTGCTATTTCAAGAACACCATCTTCGCAACGCGCGGTGATGGCATCGGCGTCCGCCGTCTCTGGCAATGAAAAGCCGCGATAAAAGCGCCCTGAGACGCGTTCGCGTCGCTTCAGCCCTTCCTGGACGGCCCCTCGCTCTCCCTTGATCACCAAGAGACGCTTTTCCATCGTCATCTCAATATCACGGGGACCAACCCCAGGCACATCCACCAGCAGAACATAGCGTTCAGCCTCTTCAACGAGATCGACCGGTGGGCTCCATTCCACCCTTTCGGCCACATCAAGGCCCCTCTGGCTTTGAGAAAGCCCCCGCTCCAGCTGTTGCAGCAAGCTCCATGGTTCATAACGAGACATATTCACCTCCAAAAGAGTTCTCTAACACAACCTGATGTGGGTGCCAGAGGCGTCATTTCAAGGACCGGTGACGCTATAAGGTGACAGCCATATTAATATCGCTACGATACCTTCTTTAATGTAAGATACATATTGGTGCATTTTTGCACCGTATTGATGCTATTTACTGGCATCCCTGGAGGATTGCAACATGACATCAAAAGGTACGGGGCACCCCACCCTCTTATTGCTTACTCTATTTCTATCGGGCAGCGTCCACGCGAAGCTCGACCAGATAAAGCCTCAAGATAAGGCTACCTGCCAACTTCTAGGAGAAGTGACCGGCGATTCAGGCTATGGAAAGAATATGAGCTGGCAACCCATCGCCAAAACTGACGCCGAAAGAAAAGCAACCAGCCTAGGGGCAACGCACGTGGAATGGGTCAGCTTTCAATCGATTGGGTCATTCAACGGAAAGTCCACCTTAAAAGCCTACACATGCCCTCCCTAGGATGCTTTGACTCGGGGACGATTGACTAGGCCATTCAAACCGCCCGCGGGAAGAGGGCCTGAGGTGTTGCCGATCTTGAGGCTCGATATCGAAAAGAATTAAGGCGGAGAGGGACTCCTAAAGACGTCATCCCTCGAAGAAGAGGGACCGGTGGCGTGATGTTTTGCCCGAAAAGTTAATCGTTGGCGCCTGAGGCCGATGACCCCGGACTTTCGTTACGAGCCATGGTCTTCTGCCACATCACGATGGATTTTTTTGGGGCCTGAGTCTCCTGCTCGATCACCAGGCTGTAGGTCACCAAAATCTTATCGCCATCAACGGCATAAGACTTAATAGAGGCCCCCATCGGGCCCTGAAAAGGCTGAAAACCATCCGAGGGAGAGGTCAGCGTTTCGACCTGAAACAACCCCCTTGTTGCTCCTGAATGAACAATTTTTGCGGTAATGAGCGGCTCGTAACGGTACTCCATGGTCTTCCCATCATCCTCAATCTCAACAGGAGATGAGAAGGGGTAACCCACGATCAACCGCCCCTGTCCAACGAGCATGTACTGCATACTCATCAATGGCCGATGAGGCAATGTAGATTTGGGATTAATCATAAAAATACTGGAGAGGTTGTATTTCCCCTCAATGCTTTTAAGGGTCTCCGCATCCAGCAGAATCGCATGGGCACTGGGATCCGCGAGATCCTTAAGACTAAAAAGATCAAGGATCCCCATCTTGCCTCCAACCGCACGG
>CAILMG010000264.1 GCA_903835265.1 uncultured Methylococcus sp. | reverse complement strand
GGGCTTTGGCCGTCGATGCCAAAAGCCTCAACTTGGGTGAAGGAAGCTATGCTATTGGGGGCTTTAACCAAACCAATCTTTCGGCAGCGACTGGGGTGACAGGGGTTGGTTCGGGGTTGATTCGTGTCGCGAGCAACCTTAATATCGCATCGCCGGTGATGACGGGCGGTCAAGGGGGCAATACCCAAATTGATGCCAGTGGCTATGCGGTGAATTTGCAAGCAAACGGCCCCGCCAAAGCCCCTGCCAAGGAGTACTTGGGCGCTCGTTTGGACATCACGGCTGATACGATTAAGAACGCTACGCTCATCGACCTTCCTTCGGGTGGTGTTCGTTTGAATGCCCTGAAGGGAAGTGTCGATCTTTTAGATGGCTCTCAGATCGATGTCTCAGGGAGGAGTCCTCTTATCGGTAAGGCCAAGGTCAATACCGATGGTGGTTCAATCGAATTAATCGCACAACAGGGGGATATCAATCTCTCAACGCAAGCCTCGATGTTGCTATCAGGTCAGGAGGGGGGATCCCTCAAGCTGTCAGTGCCGAAAGGAGCCTTCAACTGGCTGGGAAATATCAGTGCCAAGGGTCTTGGTAAGGGGTCTATGTTCGATCTGGCTGCAGGCTCTGCGAGTGGCGCTGGAAGTTTGGGGGATCTTGGGAAACGCTTGAATACGGCAGGATTTACCGACACCATTCGGCTTGATTCCAAGGCGGGTGATTGGGTCTTGAATGCAGGTCAATCCCTCATCGCACGGTCCGTGTCGCTGGTAGCGGAATCAGGCAACGTTGAGGTGGCCGGAACCATCACGGCTAAGGGTGCAGAAGCCGCGATTAACCTCCTTGCGGCTAATGATCTTAAGCTAGACATCACAGCCCTTTTGACTGCGCAAGGGACATCAGAGCAAGGTGGTCGGGTTGTGCTCGATGCCGTCAATCTCAATGCCAAGAACCAAAAAGGCATTACGATCGATTCTGGGGCACGGATAGATGTCACAAGCTCTGCTGGTGCCAGTAACGGTCAGGTCAATCTCATTGCAGCCAGAAATGGCGGAGATGTTGCCGTCAAAGGCAACGTTGGCTCAGCGATTGCGGGATCCAAGGAGACAACCGTTGAGGCGGTGCAAACTGTTGAAGCCAGTGGCGAAATCACAAGTGCCCAGATCAGTGGCTGGAAATCTGCAACGGATAGTTTTATGGCGAATGCTGCGGCCATTGAAGGGCGCTTGAATTTGCCTGGGTCACTTCGTGCGGGTCTTTCAGTCACCAGTTCATCGGATCTGAGTTTGGGGACAAAAGGTTGGGATCTCATTGATTGGCGTTATGGTGGCAGAACGGGTGTTCTTACTCTAAGTGCGGCGGGCAATTTGTCGATCAATGGTAATTTAAGTGACGGCTTTAGGAATAATGAGAAGGGGATTGATCTCGGTAATGGTCAATACGCTGCTGTAACCGATCAGCTTCAGGCAGGTGAATCCTGGGGTTACCGCCTCAAGGCCGGACAAGACCTTGTGGTTGCTGCAGATACCTATGTGAGAACTGGTACGGGGAGCATTGATGCGACCGCAGGGCGTGATCTAAAACTGACCAATGACGGTTCAGCGATTTATACCATTGGAAGACCGGATGACGTCCAACGCTATGGTACGTTGAGTAACCAAACAGTAGCGACGACCTTCTTTGGGGAGTATCCCATCAATGGCGGAGATATCAACGTCACAGCGGGAAGGGATGTTGTTGG
>CAILMG010000263.1 GCA_903835265.1 uncultured Methylococcus sp. | reverse complement strand
GATAAAGCCCCGACAGGGCTCTTTTTTGACGAGCAAACGGTGGCGTCACTGACGAAGGCCATTCATGCGTTTGAGGGCATCGAAGAACGCTTTGATCCTGAGGCCATTCGAAGGCACGCCGAACAATTCTCTATCCAGAGGTTCAAAGAGACCTTCAAGAACTTTGTGGATGAAGCCTATCAGGCGACGCATCTTCAGAGGAACCAACGTTCCTAGGGCTTTCCCTCAGCATTCAATGGTAGAATAACCCCTAAAATAAAGCGTTTGAACGCTACTTTGGTGGTGAGCCTTAGGACCCTTAGTGATCCTCGGTTCATTGAGGTCAGACAGGGGGACCCAATCGCATGAAAGAGCCGGATTACAACAATTACATCAAGGCGTTCACCCGCCTTTTTGAAGTTTTCGATGCGGCAGCCCCGTATCTCGATGTGTCAGAAGACTTCCGCTATTACCTCAATAAAAAACGCTCCTGGCTCGAGCGTCTCAAATCCCCAGAGTTCCCTGTCGCCTTTCTAGGCGCCTTTTCAGCCGGTAAAAGCACCATCATCAACGCGGTTCTTGGAGATGACATCCTTCCTCAGGCCACCAAGTCCCTGACCGCCATCCCGACCCTGATTCGAAAAGGCCGCGCTAATAAAGCCATCATTTCCTATTTAACGGAAGCTGAACGCCTGGAACTGAAGGATCTTTACCTTGAAGAACTCTCAAAGGAACTGAGGACCAACCCCGAAACGTATAGGAGCCTTGGAAACACAGAGGTTTTAGCGCGCCTTGGCAGCGATATTGAGCGGCAACGAACCCAATACGGCTCCTTCAACAAGCAAAAGTTCTTTGAAGAACTCAAAGTCTTGATCGAAGGCTGGGACAAATTGAGTGGAGCCACCAAGGAAATCACTCTTGATGAACTCCCCAATTACGTCACCGAAGATTACGCCGATGTCCTCTTCGTCAATCAGGCTGAAATTTACCTGACCGATGTCTCCATCCCTGAAAACGTGGTGTTGGTCGATCTTCCAGGTCTTGGCGTTGTGAATCCCCGTCACCGGAAGGTCACCAAGACCTATGTGGAAAATGATGCCAAGGCTTTTGTCATCGCGATGAAGGTGTTCCATCTCCTTGAAGGGGAAGAAATCGAACTCCTCGCTGAAATTCATAGCCAACGAAAACGCGTCCTCCAACGCGCCTTCTGGGTCATCAACCAGTGGGATGTTCTCAGCACGAAACAAAAGAAAGAAGAAGTCGCTAACTTCGATCAAAAGATCGAGCACTATGGATTTCAAATCACCAAGGATCGGGTGTTTAAGGTCTCAGCCCTCAATTACCTCCTCTTAAAATTGATTCAGGAAGGCCGCCTCGACATGAGCCGCGGCGTTCGAGATCACGTCGATGCGCTCACGAAAGCCATCGGGCGCATCCCCGAAAGAAACGAAGCCGCACAACACATGAAGAGCCTCGAAGAAACGAGGAGTTTCGGGGCGTTTAGAACCGGTCTTTTTGAATATCTCGCCTACACCGCGAAAGCCGAATTCCTTGAAGAAGCCCGCGGTGAATACCTCGATTTGGCTAAAAGGCTTCGGGAGTGGCTTGAACCCCTTTACCGGAACTACCAGGCTGTCGATGATGATGGGATGAAAAGTACCTTCATCGCAGGACAGCTCTCCCGCCGTCAGGATGAAGCTTTAAGGCAACTAAGATCAACGGTTGAAGACCATATCAAGATGCTTCGAACCGAACTCCTCCCAGAGTTCATCTTCTGGCGGGAAGAAGATCAGAATCACCTTCGGGATCAGGTCACCAACGCGATCGATACCCTCGATCGGAAAGCCCTCAAGAATGAACTCCTCAAGGGTCTTGACCTCAACAGCGTGGTCAGCCGCTTACCCCATAAGATCGAAGACAACCTCAACATCCAAAAGACCTTCAGAAGCCAACTGCAGCGGCTTCTCGATGAACAGATGGTCAGGCGCCACCTGGCCCAGCTCCTTAAAGACCTGACGGCCAGCAAGGTGCTGCCTGAGACGGTGGTCCAAGAGCTCGAAGATCGCCTCAGTGGCCGTGACATGCTGAGCCGCCTCAAGGGCATGTGTGATGTCTTCCTCTTTGAATATGGCGATGTCATCAATCAATTCGGTCGGACCGTGATGGAGCAAGAAGCCCTCCACGAAGCCCAAAGTACCGAAAGCATGATGAAAGCCGTCCAAGGCAATGCTGAAGATGCCCTGAAGCTTGCCCGCAGCATGAATCTTCTGGGCCCAAAAGACACCATCGCGCAAATGCGGGAGCTGGGCCTTGATGCCTTGAGCCGGATTCACAGTGCCTTGACGGGGTCACCACCCCCCATCGAAACGCAGACCGCGAAGAGCGATGCCATCGATCGGGCGCTCGATTACTACAAGATCGGCATCTTGGATTACGCCCGGAAGCAGCAACACCAAATCAACATGTTTGCTCGTCGCGGCATCAAGAATTACTTCGAAGAACTCGAAGTCGAACTCCTCGCCTACTTCGATTCAATCAAAGGCGATATTGCGCAAATGATCATGCGTCAGCTGACCGACGATATCGATGCGGAACTCAACGCCGAAATCCAAAAGCAGCGCATTATCAAAGAGACTTACCAGTTCATGACCCACGAAGTCGGACAGGACCTTCGCCGCGCCGAAGTCGCCTGATGTAACGAACCCCTTCTGAGCTTAAGCCCAGAAGGGGTTTTCATTGACCCCACTCTAGCCCAGAGGAATTTTCACGATGTCTGCCCTCATCTGTGGCTCCATGGCCTACGACACCATCATGGTGTTTCCCGACAAATTCAAGCACCACATCCTCCCAGAGCAGGTTCACATCCTGAATGTGGCCTTCTTGGTCCCGGAACTTCGCCGTGAATACGGTGGGTGTGCCGGCAATATCGCTTATAACTTGAAGCTTCTCGGTGAAGAACCAAGGATTATGGCGACCGTCGGCAAAGACTTTGCCCCTTATTCTCAGTGGCTGACGGTCTGCGGCATCACCCAGGATTCGATCAAGGTCATGGAAGAAGCCTTCACAGCACAGGCCTACATCACGACGGACCTTGATGATAACCAGATCACGGCCTTCCACCCCGGCGCCATGTCCTTTTCACACGTGAATGTGGTTCCAAATGATCAGGGCATCAAGATCGGTCTGATTTCCCCCGATGGGAAAGACGGCATGACCCAGCACGCCGACCAATTGAAAGAGAAGGGCATCCCCTTCATTTTTGATCCAGGCCAGGGAATGCCGATGTTCGATGGGGATGAACTCCTAAGTCTCGTTGAAAAGGCCACCTGGGTCACCCTCAATGATTATGAAGCGCAATTGATGCAGGAAAGGACCGGCCTAATCCCTGAAGAAATAGCCCAAAAGGTCGATGGGCTCATCATCACCAAGGGCGCTCAAGGCTCACTCATCTACACGCGCCATGAAACCATCGAAATCCCCCCAGCCAAACCTCAGGCGACCCTCGATCCAACGGGCTGCGGGGATGCCTATCGGGCAGGCCTGGTCTATGGCCTCCTCCAAGGATTTGATTGGGCGACGACAGGGCGGCTGGCCTCCCTAATGGGTGCCATGAAGGTCGAAACCTACGGCACCCAGAACCATGCCTTTACCCTTCAGGCCTTTAAAGAGCGGTACCGGGAGAATTTTGGCGGGTCCTTTTAAGGCGAACAAACGCTGGTCGCAATGCTATCGAGGCTTGAAGATTATCTGATGGGATATCCTTGATATAACCCATGGGATGAGAGCCTTTACCCCAACGATGGGGGCGCTTTGAAGACCCGGACGTTGACTTATGCGTTCTGAGGATGATCCCAAGGGTTCACCACCGGTGTCGGCAGGTCGTCAAAGCGTTTAATGTTACCGGTAGCCAGTATTGCGCCATGAGCAATGGCGATACCGGCAATGAAGGTATCACGGATGTCCACGGGGCGGCCACGGCTTTTAGCAACGCCGCTATTTGGGCCGAACGATCAGCCGCACAGACATCAAATACAACAATACGGTTGGCCAGATCAATTTGCACCAACTTTTCAAAACGATCTTGCAATAAGGCTTTGCGTTGACCGTCCGTCACTATTTTGAGCCCATAGCGCATTTCAAATAGGGTAATACTGGTGATCCAAACCGTTTCGGCCGGTTGTGCGTCCAACCATTCGACAACGGTCGGTTCGGGCTTTTGTTGGATCAACGCCGAGAGCACGTTGGTATCGACAATGATCATACATCGAAGCCGACGGGCTCGATGCTCTGGCCGTGCCATTCTGGTAGCGGTGCGTTAAGGCCCACATCAGCAAAGCGCTCGGCGATGCGGGAGCCTAAGCCCAGTCCAGAAAGTTTCGCCGGTTCCTCGTTGACGGCTCGCCTCAGAATCTGGCGCACCTCTTCTTCCACACTTAAGCCGTGTCGCCGAGCATTTTGCTTAAGCGCTTCTTTTAAGTCGTTTTCTATATGACGAACGATGATTTGAGCCATGGTGACCTCCTCCTCAAAACGAAATCAGACATTAGTGATATCTGATATCACTAATGAAAGCCTCTAAAAAGCGCGCCGGGCTATACACGTCGACCCACGACAAAACGTGTTTGCTACGAGGCGGACCTTAAGTCGGTGGTGAATCCATCCTCGGTTTGAAAGATTGACCATCACGCTGCCAAAGAGGGGTGCGCCGTTGGTTTTTTTGAAGTGTCGTCAACAGTTGACGACAGTCACTCATCAAGAGTTCCAAATCAAGGTCCTGAGACACCCTTCGATAGGGTGACGTGGTCAAACCCTCTAAGCGAGAGGACGAAAAGGATTGATCATTGATCCGGGCTTTGATCCATTCAAAAAAAGCATCGCCCGAAAGACCCGCGACCTCTTCCCGGGGGGCAATACTCATAGCAAACCGTTTGATGATCGCTGAAATCGATTGGAGCCGCTCTTCAGCCTTGATATCGGTTCGTGATTCAAGTTCCCTCAACGCTTCAAAAGCCCGCTTCAAGGGGGTTGCCCTTCGATGTCTTTGGATGAGAAGGAGGGCGCCTATACCCATCAGGATGAGAAGACCGAGGACGAGCCACCACCCCATGGCAGGAGGCCACCAACCGATCGGTTCAGGAAGATGAAGGTCGCGTAGCGGAAGTTGGTCCATCGTTTCTTGTCGTCCCAGGCTTCAGAGATTAAAGCCCCTCAAAGGAGAAACCCGGCAGGGCCGGGTTTCTCATCCTGTCTTGAAAAAAGCCTTTTAGCCGACGTTTTGAGCCGCCACCATGAAATAGAGCATGGGGATCGAGAACATCGTATTAAAGCGACTGGTCAGCATGGCCACCCGTGCCGCAGCCTTCTTTTCATCAGCCGTTGCGTCAACGATGCCGAGAGCGATCTTCTGATTAGGCCAGATGATGTTCCAAACATTGAACGCCATGATGAGACCCAACCACATCCCGATACCGATGTAGGTGAAATAGCCGCCTTGGAGATAACCCAGCGCCATGGCATCTGTCAAAGCGCCCATGCCCTTCATGCTGATGACAATTAGACCCGTGACGACCGTTGCAAGGGCCGCCCAGCGGAACCAGAAAAGGGCAGCAGGCGCGATCACCTTGCCGATAGCCGGCTTTTGTTCATCGGGGATCTTCGGCATGGAAGGAATCTGGACAAAGTTGAAGTACCACAGAAGCCCGATCCACATGATCCCTGCAATCACGTGCATCCAGCGGAAAAGGAAGCTAAACCAGTTATGATCCAGTTTGACGGCACCTGAAGAGACCGCGAGGACAGCCACCAGCACGCCCCCAAAAGTAAGCGCCCGGTTGAGTTTATCGAGTCCCAGTTTGGCAAGCGCCTCAATCAACATCAGCATGACTTTTTTCATCGTTTTTCTCCGCTGGTTGTGGGTTAAAAAATGGAATGGGGATTCCAGAATGGTGAGATTAAGCCGTTACGCCGTTTGAATCAAACGCTCAGTGCCTTAGGCCCCTAAAAAGGGGGTGCCTTAGATGAGGAATTGACCTCAAGAACGACCCTTCCAAGGACCCGACTCTCTTCAAGAAGACCGTGCGCTTTAGCCGCCTCAAAAAGCGGGAGCACCTGTCCAACCTTTAACTTCAGTTGCCCCCGAGCGATGAGATCGGCGCTGAAATTCAGCATCTCAACCTGATGAAGGCGCGCGGCTTCAAGCCCCCGAAGCTGAGGGGTCAGCATCAGTTCAAAGCCGATCCTCAGATTTCGAAGGCGTGCTTCCTTGAGATCCACCGGCCCTGGATCAAGAAGGGTGACCAGATCCCCAAAGGCCCGGGTGCAATGGATACTTCTTGAGAAAACCTCCGAACTGACCATATCAATGACAAGATCGGCCCCAAGCCCTTGGGTTAAACGGTTAACCTCCATCACAAAGTCTTCTCTCAAATAATCGATGGTTTCATCAGCGCCTAAGGATTTAACAAATTCGTGATCCTTAGGGCCTACCGTGGTGATGACTCTCGCACCTAAATGCTTTGCGATCTGAATGGCGACATGCCCCACCCCTCCGGCCCCTGCATGAATGAGGACGGTCTTTTGAGCTTCAAGACGCCCCCGATCTCGGAGCATCCCAATGGCTGTGATCAAGACCAGAGGACCCGCCGCCGCCTCGATGAAATTAAGGGATTCTGGCATGGGGGCAGCCCAGCGCTGATCAAGGACGGTCCATTCGGCATAGGTGCCAGGATCAAGGCCCAAGCCCCCATGACAGAACCAAACCCGATCACCCACCTTGAAGCGATCAACGGCGGATCCCACCTCCATTACGATACCCGCCCCATCACAGCCCAAAATGGCAGGCAACGGGCCAGGTCCTAAAAGCCCCCGCTGTCGGATCTTGGTGTCGATAGGATTCACCCCTGCCGCCATCAATTGCACCTTGATATCGGTTGGCGATGAGAGCGAAGGGGTCTTCACCTCCGAGCAAACCAGTTGCTCAGGGCCTCCAGGGGACATCATCAGCATCGCTTTCATAGCCATATGCTTTTTTCAGAATGTAAATCTTAGGTTTTAGGGCATCCATCGCCCGATGGTTTCTCCTTTGGCGAGGGATTCCAAGGAGGGCCTTCGAGCCCCCTGATAATGATTACTCCAATAGGGCATCAGAAAGTCAGAAACGATGACTTTTCGCTGTGCGCTACTGGCATGGACAAATCGGTTTTCACCCAGGTAAATCCCAACATGAGAATAAGGCTTTCCCGTGGTATTAAAGAAAACCAAATCTCCAGGTCGCCTGAGGCTTTCCTCTAAGGGTGGTAGAAAAAGCGCCATGTCTTCGGCGGTCCTAGGATGAACGCCATAGCGGCCATACACATAATGGACCAGCCCTGAGCAGTCAAAACCACGCTCCGGAGTTTCCTCGCCATATCGATAGGGACTATCGAGAAGATGAAGGGCCTCTCGAACCACGGCGTGAGGGCTTGCAACCAACGCGGGGGATGGGGGCGGCCTCTTCGGTGCTGAGCTGCAGGCGCTAAAAAAGGCCAGAACCAAAAGCCCGAGAGGCCTTAAAATCGATCCCATCCATGGATGCCTTAACACCCGTAACCTCTCTCTATTCAAGGCCCCACTGGCCGCGGTAGGCTTCATAACCGCCTCTGCTCGGGGGACCGAATAAACCCTCTTCATCAAGGATCACCAGATCTGGAAAATCAAAGCCATTAAAACGAGAGGCCTTGACCATCGCATAGGCCCCAACGTCCAAGATCGTGAGCCGATCACCCACCTTGATGGGCGCCTCGAATCGGTAAAGCCCAAAAAGGTCTCCAGCAAGACAGCTACTCCCAACCAAAAGGACCTCATGAGGCCCTTTTGGCGATGCTTCCTCAATTCTCGGGGGGCGTTGGTATTCAAAGACTTCCGGAAGATGGTGAACCCCGGTATCAAGGACTGCTATGGTCTTGCCATCGCGGGTAAACCGGTCAATGACGGTGGTTTCAAGGCGTCCCGCCGCCCCAACCAATCCCTTCCCAGGCTCCATGAGGATTTCAAGGCCTGTTTTCTCCCTAAAGGAATGAATGACAGCGCCCAAGGCTTGGGCCTCTGAAAGACTTCGAGGGGCATAGCCGCCGCCAATATTGATCCATTGAAGATTCAAAAGCCATACACCAAGGCTCTTTTCAATCCTCTCAAGAATCTGCCTTAAGGGTTCGGCATCCGGTTGATCATAGTGGCTATGGAAGTGAAGACCCGCGACCCCATTGATGGACTTAAGGTTCATGTTGATGGCCTCTTGAAGGTCCTCAAGGGGTATCCCAAGCTTTGAACGTGGCCGACAAGGATCGTAGCGGGGATCCGGAATGGAGGAGAGGCCTGGATTGATTCGAAGACTCGTCTTACCGCCCTCTAGAACCCCAGCGCCCTCACATCGCTGGAGCTGCTCTAAGCTGTTGTAACTAATAGTGACATCGAGGGACTTTAATGGCTCTAAATCCCGAAGCTTAAGGCCTGGGGAAGTGAGGTGAAGTGGATGATCTTGAAGACCTCGCTCGATCAGCACTTCTCTTGCCAGCCGGGCCTCAAATAGGGAGCTCACCGAAAACCCACGAACCTTAGGCCCTATCCACCTGAGAAGTCCCGCGTGAGGCTGCGCCTTGATGGAATAAAGAACCTTGACGCCTGAAATCCTATGAACTTCCCCAAAGAGATCGAGGCGCTCCTTGAGGCGCCTGAGATCATAGATAAAAACCGGGGTCTCCATGGTCTTGGATGAGGAGGGGCTTAAAGGCATCGGTCGATTTAATGCGCGCTTTCGTTCCGCCTCATCAAGCGCTTCTGGGCTTCTGTCCTTTTCAGAGAATCCTTCGAGGTGGCGAGATTCAACCACCCGGCGCTCACCGCGGCCCCGTCCAAATCCGAATCAATTCATGCGCCGCCATCGCATAAAGTGGGCTGTGGTTATAGCGCATGATGACCGTGAAATTGTGGAAGGTGATCCAGTATTCAGGGCCGTCTTCCCCCTGAAGCTCTAAAAGCCCCGCCTTTAGAGCCCCTGAGACGGGCTCTTTTGGCGTAACACCTAAGGCTTCAAGCTCTTTAAGGGTGTGGGTGGCCTTGGGGCTCTTGGTACTGACGATAGATTGAAAGGCACTCCCTTGAACCCGGGCGGGTATTGCAATCGGAGCCCCGGACTCCCATCCATTTTTAGCAAAGTAATTGGCTACACTGGCGATAGCATCTGAAGGATTTTTCCAAATGTCGCGGCGCCCATCACCATCCCCATCGGCTGCAAGCTTCCTGAAACTCGACGGCATAAACTGCGGCATACCCATGGCACCCGCGTAGGAGCCTAAGGGATTGAGGACGTCTTCACCTTCCTCTCTACAGAGAAGGAAAAATTGCTCGAGCTCACTTCTGAAAAAGGCCGCCCGTCTTGGGTAATCAAATGCTAAGGTCGACAGGGAATCGATCACGCGGTATTTCCCCGGCTTGACGCCATAGGCACTTTCGATACCGATGATGGCCGTGATCATCTCCTTTGGTACACCATATCGGCTTTTGGCCCGCCGCAAAGCTTCCACGTTGTCGTCCATGAAGCGCTGGCCGCCATCGATTCTTTTTTCGGTCAAAAAGAGCTTTCGGTAGGCATACCAGGGTTTGGCCTCATAGGGTTTGGCCATCGCATCCAAGATCTTTGGAATGGTGCCCGCCTCATCAAAGGCCCTGACCAGACTCTGTCGGTTAAAGCCATGCTTTTCGACCAGATCATCGATG